>CAIMWH010000367.1 GCA_903845065.1 uncultured Rhodospirillales bacterium
AGTATCGTCGGACATGGCGGGTGTGGCTCGGCGCGTTCGCGTGGAAAGGATGGCTTCGACACCCAGTCCTTAAACGTGATCAACGCCTTACGCGACGCCCGCCAGCGAATCCCTGCCACGCCGTGAATAAGATGGGCTAGACCGTCTTGAGGAAGTTGGTCAGCTTGATGATGGCGGTCATCTTGTCGGTTTCGTCCAGGGCCGCGAGTTCGGCGGCCAGGCGGTCGAGGGCGGCTTCGTAGATCTGGCGTTCGGAGAAGCTCTGGTCGGGCTGGCCGGAGTTGCGGTGGAGGTCGCGGACGACTTCGGCGATGGAGAGCGGATCGCCGGAGTTGATTTTCGCCTCGTATTCCTGGGCGCGGCGGGACCACATGGTGCGCTTGATGCGGGCGCGGCCCTTCAGGACGGCGAGGGCTTCGTCGAACAGCTTGCGGGTGGCGAGTTTGCGCAGGCCGGCGGTGCGGGCCTTGGCGACCGGCACCCGCAGGGTCATGCGGTTTTCCTCGAAGGTGATGTGGATCAGTTCGAGGCGATGGCCGGCAATGTCCTCGACGGCGATTTTCTCGACCTTGCCGACGCCGTGGGTGGGGTAGACGACGAAATCGCCCTGGACGAAGTTTTCCTCCTTGGCGGCGGCGCGCGAGGGGGGGACCGGGCGGCCGTTCTGCATCATCGGCTGGCCCGGGCGCATGTCGGCGGGGCGGGACTGCGGGACGGGGGCGGGCGGCGCGACGGCCGCGGGCGCGGCGGCGACCGGGGCGGGCGCAGGCGTGGGGGCGACGATGTCGAAGGGGGCATCGATGGCGGCCTGGGCCTCGGCCATGCCGGTCACGGCGTCAGGCTTCATGGTGGCGGGCTTTTCGGCGATCGCGGTGCGGGCTTTGGTCACGGTGGTCTTTTTCTCCGGCATCGGCTGCGGCGCCAGGGGGGCGGCAGCCAGGGGAAGGGAGGAGGCTTCGGCTGGCACCCGGTTGCGCCGCCGCGCGGACGTCAGGCAGGACGAAAGCGGGGCGGCGGAAAGCGGGGGCGTGTGGTCAACGGCAATTTCGGCGGACGTAGAAATGGGACCGGATAGCGACGGCGGAAAGAGGTGCGACCCCGCCAGTGTGAGCCTTCATGGCAAACCTCGTTCACCGGTATGACACGGCCGACGTCCACAAGGCGGCCCCAGTCAGCCGGCACGCCGCTCCGGAATGGCGCGGCTCGCTCCTTGCGGTAAATCGACGCGGGCGCACGACCCGGTGTTACCAGGCGGCGCCCGCGGCGGGTATGTAACACAAAATCAGCCCAGAGTCATCCCGGGGGCGCGGCGAAGCGCCGCCGAAAACCCATATCTGGCGCGCTTGATCCGGATATGCGCCGGACCCGCGCGTATGCCGGATCAGGGCGTGCCGGGTTCCGGGGAGAACATGGCGGCCTTGCCGGGCTTGTCTTTCCACTCGTCCGCGTCGGCCGGGGCCTCGCCCTTGCGGGTGATGTTGGGCCACAAGGCGGCGTACTGGCGGTTCTGTTCCAGCCACTCGGCGGCCTTGTCATCGCTGTCGGGCAGGATGGCTTCGGCGGGGCACTCGGGCTCGCAGACGCCGCAATCGATGCATTCGTCCGGATGGATGACGAGCATGTTTTCGCCGACGTAGAAGCAGTCCACCGGACACACTTCCACACAATCCATGTACTTGCACTTGATGCAGTTCTCGGTGACCACGTAGGTCATCTGATGCTCCCGTCCGGTCTCGATCGCGGGCGATATGACGCCTCTTTGCCCTGACCGCAAGGGACGTATTGCAGTGCGGCAATGCAGCGCGGGCTATTCGCCCTCGGGGATCAGGCGGTAGAGGGTGCGGGCGACCTCGGCGGGGCCGCGGCGGTCCGCCAATGCGAGGACTTCCATGACGCGGATTTCGCCGCTGAGGGTGGCGACGGTGAGGATGTCGCCGATGCGGACCTTGGCGTGCGGCTTGTCGGTGGGTTGGCGGTTGATGCGCAGCAGGCCGCCCTGGGCGAGTCGGGCGCAGTCGGCGCGTTGGCGCATGACGCGGGCGTGCCAGAGGAATTTGTCGAGGCGCTGCCAGTCCCGGTCTTCGCCGCTCATCTTCCCTCAGCGTGCGCGCAGGGCCGCCAGGGCGGCGAAGGGGTTGCCCTGGGCGATCGGGGCGGGGGCGGCCGGGGGTTCGGCCTTGCGGCGCAGCAGGCCCATCTTGGGCGGGCTGGGCGGGCCGTAGTGGCCGGGTTCGAGGGGGGCGGCGGGGAACAGGCGGAAGCCGAGGCGGCGCAGGACCGGGGGGAGGTATTCGGCCTTGAGGGAGAGGCGGGTGGCGAGGCCAGCGGGCACCGGGATGGGGCGTTCGCGGGCGGCGGCGGCGAGTTCGGCCGCGGTGCGCTCGGCGACATCGAGGCGCAGCAGGACCGGCCCGGCATCGAGCCAGCCCATGGCGAGGGCGAACTCGGCCGGCCAGTCGGCGGGGGGGACGAAGCTGACCCGGGCGGGGGGCGGCAGCGCGGGGGGCGTGACGGCGTGGCCGAGGCCCCACAGCAGCGCTCGCAGCGCGCTTGGGACGGGTTTCAGCAAAGCGGGCATGAACAGGGCGTTGCGGCCGGCCTGGATGCCCATGGTTTTCAGCACCGCGCGCAGGGAGAACGGGGTGTCCTCCTGGGCGATGACGCCGAGGCCCTCGCCGAGGCGATGGAGCAGGCCGCGCACGAGCGGAGGCGGCGATTGCAGCACGGCGAAGAGGGGGGCGAGGCCGGTGCGGATGGTGGTGTCGGTGAAGGATTGCAGGCGGACGCGGATGCGCTCGCGTTGGGCGCCGTCGAGGAATTCGCTGTCACGGGCTTCGGCGAGGGGGCGCAAAGCGGAGGTGCCGGGGCGCAGGCGGCCGACGATGGCACCTTCCCAGGACAGCGCGATGGCCCCGCCGGCGCCGGGGACGAAGGCGAATTCGGCGTCGGGCGCGGCTTCGAGGCGGGTGACGCGGCGGGGCATTTCGTCGCGCAGGGCGTGGCGGGCGGCGCGCAGCACCATTTTGCGCTCGTCGCCCACGCTGTCGGGGTCGGGGGTGAAGGCGAAGCCCTCGATGTGGCCGACCTGGTGGCCCTCGACCACCACTTCGCCGCGCCTGGTGACGGCGGAGAGGAGTTTTTCGGGCTCGCCGGCATCGAGGCGGCGCAGCAAATGGGCGGCGCGGCGATCGACGAAGCGGGCGATCAGGCGTTCGTGCAGGGCGTCCGAGATCATGTCCTCGGCTTCGCGGGCGGCGTTCTGCCAGTGGGTGGCGTCGGGCACCCAGTCGGTCCGGGCGGCGATGTAGGTCCAGACGCGGACGGAGGAGAGGCGCTGCATCAGGGTGTCGATGTCGCCGTCAATGCGGGCCAGGGCGCCGATCTGGCCGGCGAGCCAGTCGGTGGGCAGGCGTTCGCCGCGGGCGATGTGGGAGAAGACGCGGGCGCAGAGCTTGGTGTGGGTGTCATCGGCGAGTTTGCGGAAATCCGGGATCTGGCAGGAGTCCCATAGCTGCGCCACACGGCGGCGGCCGCGCGCGAGGGCGCGGATATCGGGGTCGCGGGCGAGGTGGTCGAGGGTTTCGACGTCGGTGGCCTCGTTGCCGCGGACCAGGCCGGGGCGGGGCGGCGGGGCGTTGAGGGTGGCGAGCAGGGCGTCCACGGTGGCGAAATCGAGCGATGCGTTGCGCCAGCAGAGTTGTTCGAGCGGCTCGAACTGGTGTTCCTCGACGGCGCGGGCGAGATCGTCATCGAGCGGCGGGCAGTCACCTGTGGTGCCGAAGGTGCCGTCGCGCATGCCGCGTCCGGCGCGGCCGGCGATCTGGGCGACCTCGGTGGCGAGGAGGTGGCGCGGGCGGTGGCCGTCGAACTTGGTCAGGCGGGCGAAACCGACATGGTCGACATCCATGTTGAGGCCCATGCCGATGGCATCCGTCGCGACCAGGAAATCGACCTCGCCGGCCTGGTAGAGCGCGACCTGGGCGTTGCGGGTGCGCGGGCTCAGCCGCCCCATCACCACGGCGCAACCGCCCCGGCGGCGGCGGATCAACTCGGCGATGGCGTAGACCTCGGCGGTGCTGAAGGCGACCACGGCGCTGCGCGGCGGCAGGCGGGTGAGCTTGGCGGGGCCGGCGTGGGTGATTTGCGACAGGCGGGGGCGGGTTTCGACGATGGCCTCGGGGACCAGGCGGCGCAGCAGGGGGGCGGATGGTTTCGGCGCCCATGAACATGGTTTCAACCAGGCCGCGGGCGTGGAGCAGGCGGTCAGTGAAGATGTGGCCGCGATCGGGGTCGGCGCAGAGCTGGATTTCGTCCACCGCGAGGAATTCGGTGCGCCGGGTGAGCGGCATGGCTTCGACGGTGCAGGAGAACCAGCGGGCCTCGGGCGGGATGATTTTTTCCTCGCCGGTGATGAGGGCGACGTTGCGGGCGCCCTTGCGGGCGACCATGCGATCGTAGTTCTCGCGGGCGAGCAGGCGGAGCGGGAAGCCGATGATGCCGGAGGAGTGGGCCAGCATGCGCTCGATGGCGAGATGCGTCTTGCCCGTGTTGGTGGGGCCGAGGACGGCTTTGATGCGATGGCCCAGCAAAGGGAAGGACGGCGCGATTCCCGACATGCACAGATGGTTGGATGCTGCGCTGCGGAATGCAAGAACAACGATGTGGCGAAACCATGAATCCGGCGAAATCCACCCCTCCGTTGAAATTCGTGTCGCGCCTGCGCATATGCCGCTCGCCTGCGTAACCTGACCAAGAGGATGGATGATGACCGACGCGACGATTGAAAAACATGGATTTGAGGCCGAAGTTGGCCGGCTGCTCGATCTGGTGGTGCATTCGCTGTACTCGGATCGCGAGATTTTTCTGCGCGAACTGGTCGCCAACGCGGCCGATGCCACCGATCGCCGGCGCTTCGAGAGCCTGACGCACGCCAGCCTGGCACCGCCGGAGGGGGCGAAGGTGCGGATCGTGCCGGCCAAGGCGGAGCGCACCATCACCATCTCCGATGACGGGATCGGGATGACGCGGGAGGAGCTGATTTCGCACCTCGGCACCATCGCGCGCTCCGGCACGCGGGCGTTCGGCGAGGCGTTGGCGGCGGCCAAGCCCGAGGAGCGGCCGAGCCTGATCGGGCAGTTCGGCGTTGGGTTCTATTCGGCCTTCATGGTGGCCGAGCGGGTGGAGGTGACCAGCCGCAAGGCCGGGGGCGAGGAGGCCTGGACCTGGGCTTCGGAGGGCAAGGGCGAATACACCCTGGCGCCGTCAACCCGTGAGAATGCGGGCACCGACGTGGTGCTGCACATGAAGGGCGATGCCGAGGAATTCCTCGAACCGATGCGCATCGAGACCATCGTGCGCAAGTGGGCCGATCACATCACGCTGCCCATCACGGTGGAGAAGGACGGCAAGGATGTTGCCGCCAACACCGGCAACGCGTTGTGGCGCAAGGCGAAAAGCGAGATCAGCGAGGACGACTACACCGAGTTCTATCGCCACAACGCCCATGCGTTCGACAGCCCGTGGGCCACGCTGCACTGGCGCGCCGAGGGGGTGATGGAGTTCCACGCCCTGCTGTTCGTGCCCGGCATGAAGCCGTTCATGGCGGTGGAGGAGGAGCGCACCTCCAAGGTGCGGCTGCACGTGCGGCGGATGTTCATCACCGATGCGGCCGAGTTGCTGCCGCCGTGGCTGCGCTTCGTGCAGGGCGTGGTGGATACCGAGGACCTGCCGCTCAATGTTTCGCGCGAAATGTTGCAGTCCACCCCGGTACTGGCGCGCATCCGCAAGGCGGTGACCAACCGGGTGATCACCGAGCTGAAGAACAAGGCGAAGGACGCCGAGGACTACGCGAAGTTCTGGGCCAATTTCGGCGCCATCCTGAAGGAAGGCGCGTGGGAGGATGCCGAGCATCGCAAGGATGTGGCGGGGCTGCTGCGGTTCAAATCCTCGGCGGTGGAGGGCTGGGTTTCGCTGGCAGAGTATGTCGGGCGGATGAAGGAGGGGCAGGAGAGCATCTTCTTCCTGGTGGGGGACGATGTGGACACGCTGGTGCGTTCCAACCAGTTGGAGGGGTTCCGCGCCCGGGGCATCGAGGTGCTGCTGCTGACCGACTCGATCGACGCGTTCTGGCCGGAGCGGCTGGACAGTTTCGAGGACAAGAAGCTGTGCAGCGTGACGGCGGGCGGGGAGGAACTCTCGAAGATCGCGCCGGAAAATGCCCCCGAGGGCGAGGCGGTGGATGCCGAGGCGCTGATCGCGGCGATGAAGGAGGCGATCGGCGAGGCGGTGAGCGACGTGCGCACCACCGATCGGCTGGTGGACAGTGCCGCGGTGCTGGCTTCGGGCGGCGATGGGCCGGATTTGCAGATGCAGCGGCTGCTGCGCCGGGCCGGGCGGATGAACTATGCGCCGGCGCCGGTGCTGGAGATCAACCCGCGCCATGCGCTGGTGGCGCGACTCGTGGCGCGGCAGGCGGAAGGGGCGGATATCGCCGGGGACGCGCTGCTGCTGCTCGACCTGGCGCGGATCCAGGACGGCGATCCGCCGGCCGATACCGCGCGCTTCGCCCGCCGGGTGGAGAGCCTGTTGTCGGCCAGCAACGGCTAGTTGTTGCAGGAGAATTTTGACTGCGGCCGCAAGGGCACCGTGCCGTGATTCGATCACGGCACGGTGAAACTGCATGATTATGTCAGCGACATGCTTGTCATTTCACTACAACAGTGGGTAATGAGCGACTCCCTGCCCGAGACTCCGGGCGCGGAACCACTGGCAGGACAGCCGACGCATGATGAATCAGGCGCTTCCCCTCGTTGCGGCCGCCTCGCCCAGCCGTCCGGTGATCACGGTGCGGCCGCGCGCCCTGGAGGCGGTTTTGGGAACGCTGGAGGCGGCACAGGCGGCTTTCGCGCGCGCCGCGGGATTTAGCGGGAAGGCAGACGAACTGTTGCTGATGCCCTCCACGGATGGGATCGGCAGTGCGTTGTTCGGGCTCGGCGAGAGTGCGTCGCCGCTGGGTTTCGGCAGCCTGCCCTACCGGTTGCCGGCCGGGACTTGGCGCCTGGAGGCCGGCGATTACGATCTCGATGCCGCGGTGCTGGGGTTCTGCCTCGGGGCCTATCGTTACACGGAATTCAAGAAGGCCGCCCGCCAGCCAGCGACCCTGGCGGTGGACGGCGCGGCGGGCGCGCGCAGCCAGGCGCAGGCGATTTGGATGGCGCGGGACCTGATCAATGCGCCGGCCAATGTGCTGGGGCCGGTAGAGTTGGCGGATGCGGCCGTGGCGTTGGGCGCCCATTATGGCGCCCAGGTGCGGCGCAGCAGCGGGGCCGACCTCGATGCGGCATATCCCACCGTGGCGGCTGTCGGGCGCGGTTCAGCCCGAGCGGCGCAGGTGGTGGTGATGCAGTGGCGTGGCGGAAAAGCCAGCGATTCCAGCCCGCATGTGTGGCTGTGCGGCAAGGGCGTGTGCTTCGACTCGGGTGGCTATGATCTCAAGCCGTCCGCCGGCATGTTGCGCATGAAAAAGGACATGGGGGGCGCGGCCAATGTGCTGGCGCTTGCCCGGATGATCATGCAGGCGGATCTGCCGATCCGGCTGTCGGTGTCGGTGGGGTGTGTCGAGAACAGCGTTTCGGGCCATGCGATGCGGCCGATGGATATCATCCGCACCCGTCGCGGCCTGACGGTAGAGGTGGGCAACACCGATGCCGAGGGGCGCCTGGTGTTGTGTGACCTGTTGGCCGAGGCGTCGGACGCCGGGCCGGACCTGCTGGTGGATTGCGCGACGCTGACTGGTGCGGCGCGGGTGGCCATCGGGCCGGACATGCCGGCGCTTTTCGTGAATGATGAGAATTGGGCCGAGTCGTTGCTTGCGGCAGGCAAATCCACCCATGACCCGTTGTGGCGGTTGCCGTTGTGGGATGGTTACGACAGCTGGCTCGATAGCCCTGTGGCCGATATGAATAACGTTTCTTCAAAGCCGATGGCTGGGGCGGTGGTTGCGGGACTGTTTTTGCGCAGGTTCGTTGCTGCCAATACTTGCTGGGCCCACCTCGACATGTACGCGTGGAATGACGCCACGCGGCCTGGCCGTCCGGAGGGCGGCGAGGCGATGGGCATGCGTGCCGTGCTTGCCGCCATCGAGGCGCGGTTGTGTGCCGCCTAGCCGAAATTCAATGCGCGATCGATAAACAATTCTTAACCAAAAGAAACGTTGAAAGCGGGAATTCGTTGTAGCTTCCGCTGCTCGCTTCGTGATACCACGCCAAGTGCGGAACGTTATCCGTGACTGATATGACTGTTGTTCATGAAAGGACAAGACTATGGCCGCTAATCCCTCCGCAGACCAACTTGTTGGCATACTGCGCGAGACAATTGTTGCCCTCGTGCGCCGTGACGGTCCGGACCTTTCCGCCCGCCAACTGGGGGTTTTCCTGACCTGCTACCTCAAGGACGGCGCCCACACCGTGCGCGGCCTGGCTGCCGAACTGAATGTTTCGAAGCCCGCGATCACCCGCGCGCTGGACCGTCTGGGCGAGCTTGATCTGGCCCGTCGCAAGGTTGATCCGGCCGATCGTCGCAGCGTTCTCGTGCAGCGTACCCTGAAGGGCACCGCGTTTCTGCGTGACCTGCGCGGCATCATGGGCGAGGCCGCTGGCACCGCCAAGAAGGCCGAGACCGGCAAGGCCCGCGCCGCCGGCTGAACCACCGCAAAATGGCGTGGTCGCTTCGGCGACCCGCCATTGTGGCGCTCCCCTGACGGCCGCCGAACAGGGCCGTACGGGTTGATTGACGCGATATGTCGCTTTCGAAGTGATTGTTCCAGCGTGACTGCCCGGGCAAATATCGCCCTGGTGCCGCGCCTCCAGGCCGGATAAATAATCGGCATGGTGGTGAATATTCGAAATACTTATGGCCTGATGCCTGATGCGACGGGCATCTCGATTGGTATCGTTGTGGGTATGACCGCGGAGGCACGCCTCGTCCGCGGTGCTACGCGTTATCGGGTCGCGATCGGCGGGGGCACCCCTGATGGCGCGTCGATGGCGGCGCGCGGCTTGATTTCGGCCGGGGCGACCGCGCTGATCAGCGTTGGGCTGGCCGGTGGGTTGGACCCTGGGTGGGCGCCGGGACGAATGGTGGTTCCGGCGCGTATCCTGTGTGGCGGCGTGTGGTTCGATGCCGATCCTGGGCTGGTGGCGTGGCTGGGTGGCGCGACGGCTGGCGCCCTCATTGCAACTACGGCGGCGGTGGGCGTGGCGGCCGACAAGCTGGCGTTGTTTCGCGGCACCGGCGCGGTGGCGGTGGATCTGGAAAGCGGGGCGGTGGCGGAGGCGGCGCGGGCGCATGGGTTGGCGTTTGCGGCGTTGCGGGTGATTTGCGATCCGGCCGGGCGGGGCCTGCCGCCGGCGGCGCTGGCGGCGCTCGATCCGCGCGGCGGCATCGCGGCATTGCGGGTGGCAGGGTCCATCCTGCGCCATCCGGGCCAGATCCCTGCCCTGCTGCGGCTGGCGGGGGATGCGCGGGCGGCCAATGCCGCGCTGCGTGCCGCCCTTGCCGCGCTGCCGGCCTTTCCCGGCTAGCCTGTCATTTCGGCGATAGGAGGGCTGGGGTGCGCGAAGTCGTTGACATGCCGCGCAGGGCGGGGGACGCTGGGGCACGGGACATCATAAAATCGTAACCTTGGGGGCCTTCATGCAGCACAAGACCATGCTGACACGCCGCACCATGCTGGCCGCGACGGCCGGTCTGGCGAGCTTTGCCACGCTGACCAAATCCGGCGCCGCCGACGCGGCGACCCGCGGCGGCAAGCTGATCTATGCGCGCTATGCCGACAGCCTGCTGCTCGATCCGGTGTTCACTGATGCCAACGTCGACATCTGGGTATCGAGCAGCATCTACGAGACGCTGTTGTTCCCGACCGATGACGGCAAGGACGTGAAGCCGGGCCTCGCCACCGCGTGGGCGTTGTCGGATGGCGGCAAGACCCTGACGCTGACGCTGCGCCAAGGGGTGATGTTCAGCAACGGCGCGGTGATGCGGGCTTCGGACGTGAAGTTCTCGCTTGATCGGGCCCGCAACCCCAAGAACGGTGCGTGGCCCGACATGGTTGGCTCGATCGACAGCATCGAGGCCGTGGAGCCGGCCACCGTGGTGCTGAAGCTGAAGCACCCCGACCCGACCCTGCTGCCGGCGCTGGCGATGTTCAACACCGGCATCCTGCCCGAGGGCCCCTACATGGCGGCGCCCGGCGAGAAGGACGAGGACAAGGCCAAGGCGTTTGCCGAGCATCCGATCGGCACCGGGCCGTTCATGATGACGGCGTGGCAGCGCGGCCAGAAGATGACCTTCGTGCGCAATCCGCATTACTGGGGCAAGGCCGCCGATGGCCAGCCGCTGCCGCTGCTCGACGAGATCGAATTCCAGATCATCCCCGAGGATGCCACGCGCCTGCTCAAGCTGAAGGCCGGCGAAGTGGATGGCACCGAGTTCGTGCCGTATTCCCGCGTGAAGGAAATGCAGGCCGACGCCAATCTGCGGATGGAACTGTGGCCGTCTACCCGCGTTACCTACGTGATCCTGATGTGCAAGGACAAGCTGAAGGCGGGTGCCGATAATCCGCTGTCCAACAAGAAGGTACGCCAGGCGCTGAACTATGCCGCCAACAAGGAGGCGATCATCGCGATCACCACCTTGGGGCTGGGCAAGCCGTTGCAATCGTTCATGTCGTCCGCGACGCCGCTGAACATCATGGGCGGGCCGGTGTATCCGTACAACCTCGCCAAGGCGAAGGCGCTGATGGCCGAGGCGGGGTTTGCCGGCGGCTTCGAGGCCTCGGTGATGATGGTGGCGGGCAACCAGGACAGCACCAACAACCTCACCGCGTTGCAGCAGATGTGGGCGCAGATCGGGGTCAAGCTGAAGATCGAGCAGTTGGACAACCCGACCAACGTGGCGCGCTACCGGGCCGAGGACTTCCAGATGCGCCATGGCGGCTGGACCGACGATATCGCCGATCCGTCGGAGATCACCTCGTATTTCGCCCACTACCCGTCGGTGCATTCGCTGCATTCGGGCTGGGAGAACAAGAAGGTGAGCGCGCTTTACCTCGCCAGCCAGGAAGAAGTGGACCAGACCAAGCGGCGGGCGCAGTACAAGGAGTTGCAGGAGATCTACATCGACGAGGCGCCGATCCTGTTCCTCTATGAAACCCCGTATCCGGTGGTGTGGCGCAAGGCGGTGACTGGGTTCGTGCAGATCCCGCTTGGCAACAACCTGTTCGAACGGACCATCAAGTAGCGACGCGGGCGGCATGAGCAGCCATCGACCATGAGTCGGGGCGCCTGGCTGATCTCGCGCCTGTTGCAGATCGTGCCGACATTTCTGCTGATCGGGCTGGCGGTTTTCGTGCTGGCCCGATTGCTGCCGGGCAACGCCGTGATGGCGATGCTCGGCGACCGCGGTACCGACGAGGCGGTGGAGCGGATGTCGCACGCGCTGGGGCTCGACCAGTCGATTTTCGTGCAGTTGGTGGGGTTCCTTGAGGGAGTGATGAGCGGGCGGCTTGGCGACTCGCTCGCCTTTCGCATCCCGGTGACGCGGCTGATCGGCGAGCGGTTGCCGGTGACGATGATGTTGACCGGGATGGCGACGCTGTTTGCGCTGCTGGCCGCGGTGCCGCTGGCGTTCGTGGCGGCGCTGAATGCCAATCGGTGGCCGGACCTGGTGATCCGCGGGATATTCCAGGTCGGGCTGTCGAGCCCGATTTTCTATGTCGGGCTGGTGCTGCTGACGGTGTTCGCGGCGTGGCTGCGCTGGTTTCCGGTGGGCGGCTATGGCGACACCTTGTGGGAGCGGGTCTACCATTTGTTCCTGCCGGCGATGACGCTGGGGCTGAGTTTCGCGGCCATTGTGATGCGCAACCTGCGGGCTTCGATCCTGGGAGTGATCCACGCGGAATACGTGGATTTCGCGCGGGCCAAGGGGTTGCGGGCGCGGGTGATCCTGACCCGGCATGTGATGCGCAATGCGCTGATCGCGACCGTGACGCTGGTGGGGTTGCAGATCGGCTCGCTGCTGGGCGGGGCGGTGATCACCGAGACGGTGTTCGCGGTGCCGGGCGTCGGGCGGCTGATGGTGGATAGTATTTTCGCGCGTGACTACCCGGTGATCCAGGCGTTGACGCTGGTGCTGGCGGTATTTGTGTCGCTGGCGTTCCTGGTGACCGATATCGTGCAGATGTGGCTCGACCCGCGGGTGGGGCGATGAGGGGTTGTCGGTGAGGCTTTTCAAGCGGTTGCCGGCCCCGTTGCTGTTGGGTTTGGCGATACTCGCGCTGATGGCGGCCTTCGCCATCGCGCCCGGGGCGTTCACGCCGTATGACCCGCTGGGGTTCGATTTCAGCGCCCTGCTGGCGGCGCCGAGCCTGGCGCATCCGTTCGGGACGGATCAGTTCGGGCGGGACCTGTTGGCGCGCTCGATTTCCGCCACCGCGATCGATCTGCAGATCGCGCTGTTCGCGACGATTTTCCCCGGGCTGCTGGGCACCCTGATCGGGTTGCTGGTGGGGTGGTACGGCGGGGTGGTGGACGCGCTGTTCGGGCGGCTGGTGGACCTGGTGGTGACGTTTCCGTTCCTGGTGCTGGTGATCGCCATCGTGGCGGTGCTGGGGCCGGGGCTGGTGAACATGTATATCGCGGTGACCATCGTGGGCTGGGTGTTCTATGCCCGGCTGATGCGCAGCGAGGTGATGGTGCAGAAGAACGGCGAGTACATCGCCGCCTGCAAGGTGCTGGGGTATTCCACGCCGCGCATCCTGTTCCGCCACATTCTGCCCAATGCCATCCGTCCGGTGCTGGTCTATGCGGTGACGGATATGGCGCTGGCGATCCTGCTGGGCTCGTCGCTCGGCTATCTCGGGCTGGGGGCGCAGCCGCCGGAGGCGGAGTGGGGGGTGTTGATTGCCGATGGCAAGAACTTCTTCACCACGGCGCCGTGGATCGCGTTGTTTCCGGGCACGGTGATTGTCATCGCCGGGTTGGGGTTCAGCCTGACCGGGGATGGGTTGGCGGATCTGCTGGAGGTGAAGCGGTGAGCCTGCTTTCGGTTGAGAACCTGCATGTCACGTTCAGCACGCCGCGCGGGCCGGTGCATGCGGTGGATGGGGTGAGCTTCGGCGTTGGGGCCGGCGAAGTGCTTGGCATCGTGGGGGAATCGGGGTCAGGCAAGAGCGTGACGCTGCGGGCGATCCCCAAGCTGTTGCATGCCAACGCGACGGTGAGCGGCACCGTGCGGTGGCGCGGCGAGGACCTGCACGCGATGGATGACGCCCGGCTGCGCGCGGTGCGTGGCGGGCAGGTGGCGGTGGTGTTCCAGGAGCCGATGTCGGCACTCAATCCGGTGCTGCCGATCGGGGTGCAGATCGACGAGGTGTTGACCGCGCATACCCAGTTCGACGCGGCGGCGCGGCGCAAGCGGGGCATCGAGTTGCTCGGGCTGGTGGGGATTGCCTCGGCGGCGACGCGGCTGGGGCAGTTTCCGCATGAATTTTCGGGGGGCATGCGGCAGCGCGCGATGATCGCCATCGCGTTGGCCGCGGCCCCTGCCCTGCTGCTGGCCGATGAGCCTACCACCGCGCTGGATGTGACGATCCAGGATCAGATCCTCAAGTTGCTGCTGCGCCTGGTGGGGGAACTCGGCATGGCGCTGGTGCTGGTGACGCATGATCTCGGAGTGGTGGCCGAGACGTGTGACCGGGTGGCGGTGATGTATGCCGGGCGGCTGTGCGAGACCGGCACGGTGCATGACGTGTTCCTGCGGCCGCACCATGCCTATACCCATGCGCTGCTGCGCTCGATGCCGGGCGAGGGGGCGGCGCGTTCCATGCTGGTGCCGATCCCCGGACAGCCGCCGCGGATCGATGCGCCGGTGCCGGGCTGTGCGTTCGCGCCGCGCTGCACCTTTACCGAGGCGCGCTGCGCGACGACGCGGCCGGCGCTAGTGGCGATGGCGGATGGGCATGAGAGCGCGTGCTACGCGGCCGCCCGGCTGGGTTCGGAGATTGCGGCATGAGCCTGCTTTCGGTGCGTGGCATCTCCAAGCGGTTCCCCGCCCGGCGCGGGATGGTGGATATGCTGCGCGGGCGGCCGAAGCTGGCGGTGCATGCGGTGGAGCAGGTGAGCCTCGAGGTGTTTCGCGGCGAGACGCTTGGCATCGTAGGCGAATCGGGCTGTGGCAAGTCCACCTTGGCGCGGTGCCTGGTGCGGTTGCATGAGCCGGATGCCGGGGCGATCGATTTCGACGGGGCGGATGTGCTGGGCCTCGCGGGGCCGGAGCGGCGGGCGTTCAATCGTCGGGTGCAGATGGTGTTCCAGGACCCGTACTCCTCGCTCAACCCACGGATGACGGTGGGGGCGACGCTGGGCGAGGCGCTGATGGTGCATAACGTGGTGCCGAAGGCGGAGATTCCGCGGCGCGTGCGGGAGTTGCTCGACCTGGTGCATCTCATGGAGAATGCGGCCGAGCGCTATCCGCATGAGTTCTCGGGCGGGCAGCGGCAGCGGATCGGGATTGCGCGGGCGCTGGCGGTGGAACCGTCGTTGATTATCGCCGATGAGCCGGTGTCCGCGCTGGATGTGTCGGTGCAGGCGGCGATTGTTAATCTATTCATGGAGTTGCAGGATCGGCTGGGGTTGACGCTGGTGTTCATCACCCATGACCTGCGGCTGGTGAAGCATATGACGCACCGGGTGGCGGTGATGTATCTGGGGCGGATTGTGGAGGTTGGGCCGACGGCGGAGATTTTCGCGGCGCCACGCCATCCCTATACGCAGGCGCTGATCCGCGCGGTGCCGCAGGTGAAGCCGGGGCGGCGCAGCGGCGAGGCGGCGGTGATGGGCGAGTTGCCGAGCCCGCTCAATCCGCCGCCCGGCTGTGCGTTTCATCCGCGCTGCCCGGTGGCGACCGCGGCGTGCCGGGAGACGGTGCCGGGATTGGAGGCGCGCGGCGGCGCGTGGGATGTGGCTTGCCTGCTGGCGGGCTGAGCGGGCGGCCTCAGGTGGCCATCATGCGGCTGAGCGAGCGGGCCAGGACCTGTTGTTCGGCGGGTGAGAGCACGCCGGCGAGGCGCCGCTCGGTTTCGGCGTGGTCATGCATGGCGGGTTCGACGATGCGGCGGCCATGTTCGGTGAGCCGGACGATGACGCCACGGCCGTCACGGTTGTCGGACAGGCGGCAGATGTAGTCGGCCTGCTCCATGCGCCGGAGCAGGTTGGATAGCCCGCCTGAGGTCAGGATCAGGGTTCGCAGCAGCGCCTTGGGCGACATCTCGTAAGGTGCGCCCTGCACCCGCAGCGTCGCCATGACGGCATAGGTTGGATATTTCAGGCCGTGACGGGCCAGGTTTTCGTCGGCCGCGCGCAGGATGACGTCATGCAAATGGAGGATACGGCCGACCACCGCCTTGCCGGAGCAATCAATGTCCGGCACTTCGCGGCGCCATTGGCGCATGCCCTTGCCCACGAGGTCATTCTGCGTCGGATCGGGCCGCACCGCTTCGTCCAACTGCTCCACATCGCCGCGCCGCATCGCATCATCGCCCTTCCGCACGCCGGAGCGAACCGCCGCCGGCCGGCGCGCCCCGTGCGCGCCGCGGGTAGATTGGCATGGCGGGCGCTGTCTTTGAATTATCTTTCTTGAAAGATTAATTGACCCGTGGTCCAGTGCCGGCATCGCGGATACGCCTGGGGGCGCGCGGGCAGGGTTCAACGACGGAAGGGAGAGTGCGTTATGACAGGTCCAACTCGGTCAATCGCGGCGGCCATGCTGGCGCTGGGGTTGTCGCTGCCGGCCGCTGCACGCGCCGATGAACTGGTGGTGGGATCGTTCGGCGGCTCGTTCGCCGACAACGTGAAGGCCTGCCATGTGGCGGCATTCGAGAAGGCGACGGGGTCGACGGTGGCGCTGAAGCTCGGGAGTTCCTCGCAGTTCGCCGCCTCGGTGCGCGCTTCGGCGGGGGCGTCCGACATGGATGTCATCTTCATCGACAACTCGCTGGCGGTACAGATCCACAACGAGAAGCTCAACGAGCCGCTCTCGCGGGCCAAGCTGAACCATGCCGGTGAAATCATCCCCAGTGCCTGGGGTGTCGACGACTCCTATGTTGTCGCGATGGTGAGCGCCACGGCGCTGGTCTACAATCCGATGCTGGTGAAGACGCCGCCGACCTCGTGGCTGGACCTGATGGACCCGCAATACGTCGGCAAATACGCCATCGGCGATATCAGCGGCACCTCGGGGCTGCAGTTCCTGCTCGCGCTCAACAAGATGAAGGGCGGCACGCTGGACAATATCGATCCGGGTATGGAGGCGATCAAGCCGATCGCGAAGGGGTC
Source organism: uncultured Rhodospirillales bacterium (assembly GCA_903845065.1). Classification (GTDB taxonomy): domain Bacteria; phylum Pseudomonadota; class Alphaproteobacteria; order Acetobacterales; family Acetobacteraceae; genus CAIYPH01. The sequence continues at coordinate 16,392 of CAIMWH010000367.1, forward strand.
GGTGGTGCTGTACACCCAGGCGGACCAGTTGGTGTCGTTGTTCGAGCGCGGCGAAATCGCCATCGCGGTGTGGTATCCGGACCGCGCGGGCGTGGCGGCGGACAAGGGGTTGCCGGTGGCGGTGGCGTACCCGAAGGAAGGCTCGGTTGGCATCCTGCCGGTGGTGCAGATCCCCAAGGGGACCAAGAAGATCGACCTGGCGCACAAGTTCATCGACGTGGTGCTGTCGGCCGAGGGGCAGAAGTGCTTCTCCGAGCGGGCCTATATCGGCTCGGTGAACAAGGGCGTCACGCTGTCGGAGAAGGTGGCGAAAATCGCGCCGACCGGCGAGACGCTGGACAAGCTGTGGTTCGTCGATCCCGACGTGCTGTCGCGGCAGATCCCGGGCTGGACCCGGCGCTGGCAGCGCGAGGTGGCCCGGTAGTCCGACCGCACCGATGAGCAGTCTGTCCTTTGACCGCCTCGGCAAATCCTATGACTCCGTCGAGGTGGTCAGGCAGATCTCGCTGACCGTGGGGGAGGGCGAGTTCGTCGCCCTCCTCGGGCCGTCCGGCTGCGGCAAGACCACCATCTTGCGCATGGTGGCGGGGCTGGTGCAGCCGAGCACCGGGCGCATCCTGATCGGCGATGAGGACGTCACCGCGCTGCCGCCGAACAAGCGTGGGTTGGGGCTGGTGTTCCAGTCCTACGCGCTGTTTCCGCATCTCACGGTGTTCGAGAACGTGGCGTTCGGGCTGCGCCGGCAGGGGGTGGCGGCGGCGGAGTTGAAGCGGCGGGTGGAGGATGCGCTCGCCATGGTGCGGCTGCATGCGCATGGCGGGCGGTATCCGCGCCAGCTTTCGGGCGGCCAGCAGCAGCGGGTGGCGATGGCGCGGGCGTTGGCGCCGCGGCCGCGCGTGTTGTTGTTCGATGAACCGCTCTCCAACCTCGATGCGCAGTTGCGCGACGAGATGCAGATCGAGTTGAAGCGGCTCCAGCGCAGCCTTGGCATCACCACGCTGTTCGTCACCCACGACCAGAGCGAGGCGCTGTCGATGGCGGACCGGGTGTGCGTGCTGGCGAACGGGGTGATGCAGCAGTTCGACACGCCGGAGGAGGTGTATCACCGGCCGGCGACGGCGTTTGTGGCGAGTTTCATCGGCAAGCCGAACCGGCTGCCGGGCACCATCGCCGGGCGCGACGGGGCGGGCGGGACGGTGCGGCTGGGGCCTGGCTGCACGCTGGCCTCGGCGCATGTGACGGCTGCGGTGGGGGCGGTGGTGGAGGTGGTGATCCGGCACGAGGCGATCCATATCGTGCCCGAGGGTGCCGACGGGCTGGCCGGCACCATCACGCTGCGGGCGTTCAATGGCGCGCGGGTGCACTATGTGGTGCGGCTGGATGAAGGGGTGGAACTGGTGGCCGAGACCGCCTCCAGCGGGGCGCTGGCCGCGTTGGCGGTGGGTACCGCGGTGCGGCTGGCGATCGCGCCCGAGGCGGTGTTCGCGATGGTGCCGGCGTGAGCATGCGCCCGGCGCGGCACGGCATGGCGCTGGCGGCGCCGCTGGCGCTGTTCCTGGCGGCGTTCTTTGTGATGCCGGTGCTGCTGACGCTGCCCACCAGTTTTCGCGAATACGTGCCGGGGATGGGCATCACCGCGGGCTCCTGGACGCTGGGCAATTATCGCGAAATCCTGGCCGACAGCTACTACCGCGAGGTGATGTGGCGCACGCTGGGGCTGGGCGCCGCGGTGACGCTGGCGTGCGTGCTGCTGGGCTATCCGCTCGCTTTCATGATCGCGCGCGGGCCGGCGCGGTGGCGGATGCCGATGATGATGCTGGTGATTTTCCCGATGATGCTGAACCTGGTGGTTCGCTCCTTCGGCTGGATCGCGCTGCTGGCGAACCGGGGCCTGGTCAACAACCTGCTGATGGACCTGGGGCTGATCGCGGCGCCGCTGAAGCTGATGTTCAACCTCACCGGGCTGATGATCGGGCTTACCCACATCTATTTGCCGTTCATGGTGCTGATGCTGGTGGCGGCGATCCAGAACATTCCGCGCGACGTGGAGGTGGCGGCGATGACGCTGGGTTCGAGCCGCCTGCATGTGTTCACCGCGATCACCCTGCCGTTGACGGCGCCCGGGATGCTGGCCGGTTCCATCCTGGTGTTCGTGTTGACCATCAGCGCGCTGGTGACGCCGCGCATGCTGGGGGGGCCGACGTTCAAGGTGATGGCCACCCTGATCTATGACGAATACATGCAGACGCTGGACTGGCCGACCGGATCGGCACTGGCGTTCGTGCTGAGCGGGCTGGCGATCGCCATCATCTGGGCATCGAGCCGGCTGACGCGGCGCTGGGCGGGGACGGCATGAGCGACATGATGCCTCGGCGCCCCACCGCCATCGCAGCCTGGGCGGTGATCGTGTTCCTCCAGGTGCCGGTGCTGGTGGTGGTGCTGGCCGCGTTCAGCACGACATCCTACCTCACCATTCCGCCGCAGGGATGGACGCTGGCGTGGTTCGGCAAGGTGCTGTCGGACCCGGCATGGCTGTCGGCGATCCGGATGAGCCTGTTCCTGGCGGCGGGATCGACGGTGGTGGCGCTGGTGCTGGGGGTGGCCGCCGCCTACGCCATCGCGCATCGGATGCTGCCGGGCTCGGAGATGCTGACCGCGCTGGTGATGGCGCCGCTGGTGATGCCATCGGTGGTGATCGGCGTGGCGATGTTGCAGTATTTCAGCCTGATCGGCCTGCGCGGCAGCCTAGTTGGGCTGCTGTGCGCCCATGTGGTGATCACGGTGCCCTATATCGTGCGCTCGGCGCTGGCCAGCCTCGGCGGGCTCGATGCCTCGCTGGAGGAGGCCGCGCGGGTGCTGGGGGCCACCGGGCTGGAGGCGTTCCGCCTGGTGACGCTGCCGTTGATCCGGCCGGGCCTGGTGGCTGGCGCGCTGTTCGCCTTCATCACCTCGCTCGACAACGTGCCGGTGACGATCTTCCTCATCAGCGCGCGGCAGACCACGTTGCCGGTGCTGATTTTCTCCTCCGTGGAAATGGGCGTCGATCCCTCGGTCGCCGCGATATCCACGCTGCTTATCGTGGTGACCGGCCTTGTGCTGCTGGTTGCCGAACGCCGCACCGGTTTTCACCGCTTCATCTGAACAGGTTCGCCATCATGCCGTTGACCAGCAAGGGTTTCCCGCTCTTTCTCACCTTCGATCTTGACGCCGAGACGATGTGGACGGCGCGCGATGCCGCGTTCGCACAGCGCCCGATCCTGATGTCGCAGGGGGCCTATGGGTGGAAGGTGGGCACGCCGCGCATTCTCGACATGCTCGACCGCTACGGCATCAAGACGACGTTCTTCATCCCCGGCCTGGTGGTGGACCAGCGGCCGGCGCTGATGGAGGACATTCTGCGGCGCGGCCATGAGATCGCGCATCACAGCTACAGCCATCGCTGGATCCTCAATTTGTCCCCCGCCGAGGAGCGCGAGGAGATGGAGAAGGGGATCGAGTCGATCCGCCGGGTGAGCGGGCGGTCGCCGCGCGGGTGGCGGTCGCCGGCCGCCGAACTCAGCCCGATCTCGATGCCGCTGCTGGTGGAGCATGGCTTCGACTACTCCTCGAACTTCTTCGATGACGACTCGCCCTATATCCATGACCTCGATGGCAAGAGGACCAAGATCGTCGAGTTGCCGTTCCGTTGGGTTCTGGATGATGCGCCGTTCTTCCAGTACTCCATCGTGCTGCCCGGGCGGACGATGCAGGCGCCGGCGGCGGTGCTGGATACCTGGAAGCTGGAGTTCGACACGCTCTATGCCGAGGACCGGATGATGATGATCGGCTTCCATCCGCAGTTGATCGGGCAGCCCTCACGGCTGGCGGCGCTGGAGGGGCTGATCCAATACGCGCTGAAGCATCCGCGGGTGTGGATCGGGCGGTGCGACGAGATGGTGGAGGATATGCGGCCCGGGTTGGAGGCGGCGCGGTCATGAGCGGGCAGTTGGCGGGGCGGCACATCGTCATCACCGGGGCGGCGAACGGGATCGGGCGGGCCACGGTGGAGCGGATGCTGGCCGAGGGTGCACTGGTGGGCGGGATCGATCGCGATGGGGTGGGGCTGGCGGCGCTGGTGGCGGCGCATGGGGCCGGGCGGTTCTGTGCGGCGGAGGCGGATGTGAGCGATCCCGACCAGGTGGACGCGGCCGTTGCGGCGTGCGCGCGGGGGCTTGGGGCGATCGATGGGCTGGTGTGTGCGGCGGGGATCGACCTGGTCAGCCCGCTCGAGCAGATGACCACGGCACAGTGGCGGCGGATCATGGATGTGAACCTGACCGGCCCGATGCTGGCGGCGCAGGCGTGCCTGGCTCATCTGCGGGCGGCGGGCGGGGGCACCATCGTGACGGTGTCCTCCGGCGCCGGGCTGTCGCCGCTCAAGCATCGCACCGCGTATTGCGCCTCCAAGGCGGGGTTGCAGATGTTCACCAAGGCGCTGGCGATGGAGGCGGCGGCGTTCGGCGTGCGGGTGAATACGGTGTGTCCGGGGGCGGTAGAGACCGGCCTGCTGCGCTCGGGGCTGGATGGGCTCGATGATCCGGTGGCGGCGCGGGCGGAGGTGACGGCGCGTTATGCGCTGGCGCGGATCGCGGAGCCCACCGAGATCGCCAATGCCATCCTGTGGCTGACCAGCGCGGAATCGTCCTACGTCACCGGCACCGCCATCGCGGTTGACGGCGGGCGGACGTTCCATTGAGCGTGGTTCCGGGCCGTTTCGACGGCAAGCATGTCATCATCACCGGGGCCGCCAATGGGATCGGGGCGGCCACCGCCCGGCGCTTCCTGGCCGAGGGCGGGCTGGTGTCGGCGATCGATCGCGAGGCGATCGAGGCGTTGCCGGCGGGTGACAACCTGCTGACGGTGATCGGGGATTGCACCGATGCGGCTGTGCTGGCGGATTTCCATCATCGCGCGGTGGCGCGGTTCGGGCCAGCCGATATCCTGTTCAACAACGTCGGCCAGAGTGCGCGCGAGCGGGCCGGGCCGTTTCATGAGTCCGACGAGGCGGTGTGGCGCTTCGTGCTGGAGGTGTCGTTGCTGACGGCGATGCGGATGTCCCGCCTGGTGGTGCCGGCGATGCGGGCGCGGGGCGGGCGGATCATCAACATGTCCTCCGACGCGGCGTTCGTGGGGGATGCCGGCATCGTGGATTACGCGACGGCGAAGATGGGCGTGGTCGGGTTCACCCGCGCGCTGGCTCGCGAGTTGGCGCCGCATCATGTCACCGTCAACGTCGTCGCACCCGGCGCCATTCGCACCCGCGCGCATGACCGACTGACCCCGGCGGTGATCGAGCGCATCAAGGCGACCACGCCGGCCGGCTATATCGCCGAGCCCGAGGATGTCGCCGGCGTGGTAGCCTTCCTCGCCTCCCCCGACGCCCGCTACATCACCGGCCAGAGCCTGCTGATCGACGGCGGGCGGTGGATGGTCTGAACAGGAAATTCCCGATGACCGAACTCGCCGATTTCTCGGCTGTTGATCTGGCCGCCGCGATGCGGGCGCGCCGTGCCTCGCCGGTGGAGGTGCTGGAGGCGACGCTGGCGCGGCTTGATGCGCGGCGCGGGCTGAATGCGTTCATGGCGGTGTGCGCCGAGCGGGCACGCGCGGAAGCGGTGGCGGCGGAGGCGATGCTGATGCGGGGCGAACCGCTGCCGGCGCTGTTCGGGCTGCCGTTCTCGGTGAAGGACCTCACCAATACGGCCGGGGTGGTCACCACCCAGGGCTCGGCGTTGTTCGCCGATGCGGTGCCCTCGGTGGATGCTGTGGCGGTGGCGCGGGCGCGGGCGGCCGGGGCGGTGCTGTTCGGCAAGACCACCACGCCGGAGTTCGGCCACAAGCCGTTCACCGAGGGGCCGCTGTTCGGCCGTACGCTGAACCCGTGGAGCGCCGGACATACCTGCGGCGGTTCCAGCGGCGGCGCGGCGGTGGCGGTGGCGAGCGGGATCGGGCCGTTTGCGCTGGGCTCGGATGGCGGCGGGTCGATCCGGATTCCGGCGGCGTGCTGCAACGTGGTCGGGCTGAAGGCGACGCTGGGGGCCATTCCGCATCTGCAGGTGCCGGATTTGTTCGCCGCCAATTCGTATGTCGGCCCGATGGCGCGCAGCGTGGCGGATGTGCGGCTGTTGTTCGAGGCCATTCGCGGGCCGGATCGGCGCGATCCGTACGGGCAGGCGGCGCCCGGGGCGGAGCGGCGGTTGGGCGAGCGGGAGCGGCCGCGGGTGGGGCTGCTGATGCGGTGCGGCAACCGGCTCGACCCCGAGGTGGAGGCGTCCATCGGCGGCGCGATGCGGCGGGCGGAGGGGCTGGGCTGGATCATCGAGCCGATCGAGCTTGATTTCGTGGCGCTGGAACAGGCGTTCCTGGTGATCCTGCGTTCGATGCTGCTGGCGCGGCTGGGCAAGGCGGCGGGCGCGCGTCCGGGGATGTTCGATCCCACGTTGCTGGCGACGATCGAGGCCGGGCGGGGCTATAGCGCGGCGGATTTGTGCGACGCGCAGTTTGCCCGCACCGCGTGCTTCAACCAGGTGCAGGAGGTGCTGTCACGGTTCGACCTGATCGCGTCGCCCACGCTGTCCGCGCCGCCGTTGCCGGTGGGGCTGGACCCGGGCGGTATTGTGCGGATCGCGGGCAAGGATGCGGGCACCATTCGCGGCGCCTGGTATCCCTATACGTATCCGTTCAACCTCACCGGGCATCCGGCCCTGTCGATGCCGTCGGAGTTTTCGGCCGAGGGGCTGCCGATCGGGCTGCAACTGGTTGGACGTTGGCACGAGGAGGCGTTTCTGCTCGATGCGGCGGCGCGGATCGAGTTGCCGGTGCGGATGGCCTGAGGCACCCGCGGTCGGCTCAGGCCGGGCGGGGGGTGATGGTGGTGACGGCCAGCGGCCCCTGCCCTTCTCGGAGGCGCGCCAGGGCCTGAACCTGGAGGCTGTTTGCGCCCATCTGCATCAGTTCGATGCGGTTGCCGTCAGGGTCGTCGATCCAGGCCTGGTGGTTGCCGTCCACGCCGAGCTTGAGCGGGCGGGTGAGCGGAACGCCGGCGGCGGCGAGATCCGCGATGGTGCGTTCGATATCGGTGACGGTGAGGCAGAGGTGGTTGATGGCGACCGCCTCGCGGCCGGGGGCGCGTTCGCCGGTGCCGTCGGGGAAGAGTTCGAGGAACTGGTCATCGGTGATGCGCAGGTAGATCAGGAACAGGCTGCCGTCATCGTAGAAGAGCCGCAGCATTTCCAGCATGCCGAGGCGCTGGGTGTAAAAACCGAGGGAGGTCTCGATATCGCGGCAGCGCAGGGCGATGTGGCCGATACTGGCGAACTGGGTCATCTGGGGCTCCGGTTATTCGCGGTAGTCGGGGTCGATGGCGTCGCGCAGGGCATCCCCCACGATGTTGAAGGCGAGGACGCAGAGGGTGAGGGTGAGGCCCGTGGTGACGATGGGCCAGGGCGAGCCGAGGATGTTGGTGAGGCCGTCGCGGATGATGTTGCCCCAGGAGGGCTGCGGCGGCTGCACGCCGAGGCCGATGAAGGAGAGCGTCGCCTCGATGCGGATGGCGGTGGCGATCCACAGGGTTCCCACCACGATCATCGGGCCGGCGATGTTGGGCAGCACGTGGCGGATGACGATGCGGATGGGGCGCTGGCCGGAGGCGAAGGCGGCCTCGACGTAGAGTTGTTCGCGCACCGAGAGGGTGGCGGCGCGGGCGACGCGGATGAAGCGGGGCAGGAAGGCGAAGGCGACGGCGGCGATGAGGTTGCCGAAACCCGGGCCGAGGGCGGCGGCGAGGAGGATGCCGAGGAGGAGCGACGGGAAGGCCATCAGCAGGTCCGCCACACGGCCGGCGACACGGTCAAACCAGCCGCCGTAGAAGCCGGCGATGGCGCCGATCAGGGTGCCGATGCTGCCGGCGATGAGCGGGGCGGCGAGGCCGAGCAGGAGGGACCAGCGGGTGCCGAGCAGGACGCGGGCGAAGACGTCCCGCCCGTAGCGGTCGGTGCCGAACCAGTGGGCGGCCGATGGCGGCTTGAGGCGGGCGATGAAGCTTTGCGCCAGCGGGTCCTGCGGCAGGAGCAGCGGGGCGAAAATCGCCACGGCGATGAACAGGGCGCAGATCGCCATGAAGAAGCGGGTGATGGGGTGGCGCATCAGCCGGGGCCCTGGATGCGCGGGTCTATCGCGGCGTACATCAGGTCCATGGTGAGGTTCACCGCCACCACGAAGAAGGCGAACACCACGAGGCCGGCCTGCACCACGGGGTAGTCGCGCGCCAGGATGCCGCTGACCAGCATGGTGCCGAGGCCGGGGCGGGCGAAGACGAGTTCGATGGAGATGGAGCCCGAGAGCATGGTGAGGATGTAGAGGCCGAAGCCGGTGACCACCGGGATGAGCGCGTTGCGCAGCGCGCTGTGCCAGATCACCTGGCGTTCGGGGATGCCGGCGGCGCGGGCGGTGCGGATGTAGTCGCGCTTGAGCACTTCGAGCAGGGAGGAGCGGGCGAGGCGGGCGGTGAAGGCGGCCATCACGAGGCCGAGGGTGATGGCGGGGAGGACGAGATGGTGCAGGCGGTCAAGCGGGGGGCCGCCGCCGCCCATGATGGGGAAGAGATCGAGGCGGAGGGCGAAGATGATGAGGAGCAGGGCTCCGAGGTAGAACTCGGGCATGCACAGGCCGATCAGGGAGAGGGCGCGGGCGGCATAGTCGGCCGCCTTCCCGCGCTGGGTGGCGGCGACCACGCCGGCGGGGATGCCGATGGCAGCACCCACCAGCATGGCCGCCGTGGCGAGTTCGATGGTGTATGGCAGCGCCGCGGCGAGGAGGCCGCCGATGGGTTCGTCGGTGCGGAAGGAGCGGCCGAAATCGAGGCGCGCCATGTCCCACAGGAAGTGGCCGTACTGCACCAGCAGGGGGTCGTTCAGGCCCATGAGGGCGCGGAAGGCGGCGAGTTGGTCGGTGGTGGCCTGGTCGCCCAGGGCCGCCATCGCCGGATCGCCGGGCAGCACCCGCATGGCGAAGAACACCAGCGTGAGCACCAGCCAGATGGTCAGGCCGGCATCGATCGCGCGGCTGGCGATATAGCGCTGCATCAGGCGGTGAAGCGGGCGCGGGCGAGGGTGAAGTAGGCGTAGCTGGCGTTGATCTTGTAGCCGAGATCGAGCCGCGGGTTGCGGGCGAACACCCAGTGGAGCGAGAGGGCGTTGAAGGCCGGCATGTCGCGCAGGATTTTCACCTCGGCTTCCCGGGTGAGGGCCTGGCGGCGTTCGAGGTCGGGCTCGTCGAGGATGCGGGCGAGGGTGTCATCGATGCCGGGCAGGGCGGCGCCGTAGTGGCTGTAGTTGCGGCCGCCCTTGCCGTCCTTGCGGACTTCGTTGGCGGAGGAGAAGTAGGTTTGCAGCAGCGAGGTGCCGACCGGGGCGGTGGTTTCGGAGTTCATGGGGAAGATGTTCTGATCGCGCAGGTTATCCGTGTGGTAGGCGGTGTGGTCCACGGTGCGGAGCTGCATGTCGATGCCGACGGTGCGCAGCATCTCCTGGATCATGATCATGACGGCCTGATAGTCCTCGCGCTGCGAAATGTAGGTCTCGAAGGTGAGGCCCTTCGGATAGCCGGCTTCGGCGAGGAGTTGCTTGGCCTTCGCCGGGTTGTAGTCATATTGCAGGTCCTCCGGCAGCTGGTTCTGCTGGAAGGTGCCGGGGTATTCGGGCGGGTTGATGGCCCAGATATCGCCGTAGAGTTCGCCGTAGGCCTGCTGGAACACCTTGCGGTCGATGGCGAAGCGGATGGCGCGGCGGACGCGGATGTCATCGAAGGGTTTGCGGGTGAGGTTGAAGGCGATGATGTTCTGGCTGCCCGGGCGGGTGAAATCGAAGGCCGCCTTGGGGGCCTGGCCGCGCACCTCGTCAAGCCAGCCGGGCAGGCGGATGCCCTCGATGATGTCGAGCTGGCCCTTGAGGAAGCCCAGGGTGCGGGCGGTGGAATCGGGCACATAGCGGAATTCGACGCCGGCGACCTGGGCTTTCTGGCCGTGGTAGTCGGCGAAGGGCTTCAGCACCACGCCGCGCTCGTTGTCGTAGCTCTCGAATTCGAACGGGCCGCTGCCGATGGGCGCGCGGCGGTAACCCTGGCCGAGTTTTTCGACCGCCTTGCGGCTGACCACCAGGGCGCCGCGCGCGATCAGGCCGGTGGCGAAGAAGGTGGGGTCCGGGCGCTTGAGGGTGATGCGCAGGTGGTGCTTGTCGAGCGCCGCGATATCGTCAACGCCCTGGTAGAACACGCGGTATTGCGAGCCGCCGGCGGGATCGCGGATGCGGTCGAGGGTGAACTTGGCGTCATCGGCCGTCACTTCGCCGTAGCCTTTGTGGAACAGCATGCCCTCGCGCAGTTTCAGCGTGATGGTGCGGCTGTCCTTGCTCATTTCCCAGGTTTCGGCGGCCTCGCCGACGAGGCCCTTGGGATCGAGATCGAAGGTGCCGTAGGGCGGATCGGTGAAGGCATCGAAAATCTGGCGGGTGACATCATTGTCGGCGCCCTGCACGCCGATGGCGGGATCGAGCGAGGCGGGTTTTTCGACCGAGAGGCCGAAGCGGATGATGTTGTCCGACGACCCCGCGAAGGCGGGGGTGGCGGAGAGCGCCGCGCCGGCGAGGCCGGCGCGGAGCACGTCACGGCGGGTTGTTTTCATTGTGGTGTTTCCCCCTTGTGCGCTGGTTCAGCCGATATCGAGCCGCCGGCTGGCGACTTCGGCGGCGATGAGATCGAGCCCGAGGCCGGGCGCGGTGGGCAGATGGAACAGGCCGTCGACCGGGCGCGGCGGGTTGGCGAACACCGGGTGGCGGCGGTTGGAGGGATCGTCAAGCTCGATCGGCTTGGTGGCCTGAAGCTGGGCGGCGACGACGTGCATGTTGGCGAGATGGCCGATGGTGGGCTGGGTCTGGTGCGGCACCAGTTCCACGCCGTGGGCCTGGCACAGGGCGGCGCAGCGCATCAGGCCGGTGATGCCGCCCATCTTCACGATATCAGGCTGCACCATGGTGACGCCGGCCTCGATGAGATCGCGCACGCCGGCGATTGTGTAGGTCTGTTCGCCGGCCGAGACGGTGATATCGAGCCGGCGCGCGACCTCGCCCATTTCGCGGATGTGGTAGTGCTGCACGGGCTCCTCGAACCACCAGAAGCCGAGTTCCTCCAACGCGCGGCCGACGCGGATGGCGCCGCCGGTGGACAGGCCGTTGTTGGCATCGAAGGCGAGGGGGAAATCGTCACCCACCAGCTTGCGCACGGCGCGGGCCTTGGCGATGTCACCGGTGATGTCGGCGTCGGGCTTCGTGCGGTCATTGTCGAAGCGGATCTTGATCGCGGACGGCTTGTCCTTGAGGCGCTCCTCCACCACGCGCAGCACCTCGTCCACGGTGCGCACGCCGTTGCCGCCGATGGAGGCGTAGAACGGCAACGCGGTGCGCCAGGCGCCGCCGAGCAGCTTGTAGACGGGCTGGCCGAGCAGCTTGCCCTTGAGGTCCCACAGGGCGATGTCCAGCGCCGCAAGGGCGCCGCCGAGGGCGCCTTCGGGGCCGAGTTTCACCAGCTTGTGGATCAGGCGATCGTGGATGACCGCGTGATCGAGCGGATCGGCGCCGATGATGGCGGCGGCGATGTGATGCTTGAGGATGATGAGGGAGGCGAGGCCGCCGGCCATGGGGGAGGCTTCGCCGATGCCGACCATGCCGTTGTCGGCGTGAACGCGTAGGAAGGCGCCGCGCTTCTCGGCCGCGTCACCCTTGGCCCATTCGATCTGGAAGGCCTCGATGCTGGTGATTTTCATGGAGTGTGGTTTCCCTGGTTGGCGATGCCGGTTTCGGCCATTTGCAACATGAATTCGCTGTAGCGCCCGCGCCGTTCGCCGCCCCAGGCCTCGTAGGCCAGCATGATGGGGCGGTGGCGTTCCTCGGAGAGGTTGAGGCTGGGGGGGAACAGCCAGACGTCGGCGTGCCGCTTGAGAGCCGTCATGTCCCATTCGGGCCCGAGCGGGCGGGGCGCGATGGGGCGGGCGAACAGCAGGCGGTGGGCGTTGTCGTGGCGGATGGCCTGGAGGTCGGCCGCGGTGGGGTTGAGGCGGAGCGCCCAGTCGAGCGTGGTGCGGTAGGTTTCGTCGCGCCACAGGGCCACCGGCCATTCGCTGCCCCACAGCACGCGACCCCAGCCGATGCGGGCGACCACGGCGGCGGCCCAGGCTTCGAGCGGGGTGTGGCCGAGGGCGCCGTGGCGGGTGAAGGCGACGTGGAAGCGGGGGTGATCGAACAGGCGGCTCACCTCGGGGTGGGCGCTGAGCAGGGCGGGATCGGCGGGGCCGGCGAAATGGCCGGCGAGGACGAAGCTGGCGGGGAATTCATCGAGGAAATCGGCCAGCAGTTCGGCCGCCACGCGCAGGCCCTGGTCTCCCACCACCAGCGGGAAGGCGCCGGCTTCGCCCAGTATGGCCAGCACGTCGGGGTTGGCGGCGATGAAGGCGGCGGGGAGGCGGATGCCGGAGAAGCCGCTGGCGAGCTGGGCGCGGATGGCGGCGCGCACATGCTCGGGGGAGCGGCCGACGGGCATGCCGACGGCGCGGAAACGGTCGGGGTGAGCGACCAGGGCGCGGGAGATCTCGAGCAGGTCCGGGCAGGTTTCGGCGGTGCTGAGCAGGGCGGCGGTGACGCCTTCGCGGTCCATCAGGCGCAGCATGTCCTCCAGCGCCAGGAAGCGCGGCAGGGCGACATGGGCGTAGGCGTCGATGATCGGCGTCATGCGGAGACCTTTGCGCGGCGGGCTTGGGCGATGCGTTCGGGGTTGGGTTGCCAGGTGTCGAGCAGGCGGTTGACCGCGAGGCTGGCGGCGTCCGGATCACGCGCGCGGATCGCATCGAGGACGGCTGCGTGGTACGGCAGGGACATCGCCTGACCCGCCACCACGCGGGCGGTGGCGTTGACGGCGTTGCCGTAGATGCCGATCACGATGACATCGATGAGGCGGGCGAGGATGAAGTTGTGGGTGGCCTCGAAGATGCCGGCGTGGAAGGCGCGGTCGGCCTCGGAATGGGCGGCGGGATTGCCGACGGTGGCGCACATGGCGGCGTAGGCCTCGGCGATGCGCTCGATTTCCTCGGGCGTGGCGGACTGCGCGGCGCGGGCGGCGGCGGCGGGTTCCAGCACACGGCGGACATCGCGCAGGGCATCGAGCACGGCCTGGCTGGGGCCGGTTTCATAGTACCACACCATGAGGTCGGGGTCGGTGTGGTTCCAGTGTTTCTGGTCACGCACCCGGGTGCCGGTCTTGGGGCGGATTTCGAGCAGGCCCTTGGAGGCGAGGGTTTTCATCGCCTCGCGGAAGGTGGTGCGGCTTACCTGGAAGCGGGCGACGAGGTCATCCTCGTTGGGCAGTGTCTCGCCGGCCGGGAACTCGCCGCCGACGATACGGCGGCCGATGTCATGCACCAGCATGCCGAACACGCCACGACGCGGCGTGGAGCCGTAGCGGCGGACAAACTCATCGAAGGGCGAGGAGACCAGCACCGTTGCGTTTCATCCCTTGGGCCATCCAGCGCCCTCATTGGAGCGCCCATAGATATTTTCATACGATGATTGACAAGGCAAGCCGCCCGGCCGGATGATCCGGCCGAGCGGGCGGTACAGCCTGCGCGCAAAAATGCGGAGGATCGGTCCATGGACATCCAACAGCCCCAGTCTGGCGGCACGGCCACGCGGCGCGCGGTGATCGCCGGCGCCTTCGCGGCCCTGCCGTTCGCCGCCCGCGCGGCCGCCCCCCCTGCCCCGGCGCAGCCGTTCACGTTGCGGTTTGCCACCAACTATGCCGGCGTGCACCCGATGGCCAAGGTGGTGCGCGGCCTGATCGACGATTTCCGCAAGGACTATCCCGCCATCACGGTGGCGATCGAGGAAACGCCGGGCAACGACCACCAGACCAAGATCAAGCTCGACGCCAGTTCGGACCGCATGCCGGACGTGTTCAACTACTGGCGGCTGGACCCGGGCTTCGGGCTCGACCAGATCGCGCGGGCCGGCAAGGTGGCCGATCTGACCGAGTGGACGAAAGCCGACCCCGCGTTCCAGAACCTGTTCGACGACTATTCGTGGAAAACTGCGACGCTGGACGGCAAGACCTACGGCGTGCCGGCGATCATGTTCTATGTGGAATTCCTCGCCAACCGTGCGGTATTCGCCCGCGCCGGGGTGCCGGTGCCGACGGATTGGGACAGTCTGCTGTCCGCCGTGCGGGCGTTGAAGGCCAAGGGCGAGTTGCCGTGGGCGATTTCGATCGGCAACGACAGCCAGGGCGGGCGGATCTACAACTATGTGGTCAACCGCACCGTGGGCAATCCGCGCGCGCTGCGGATGCATTCCGGGCAGGAACCGATCAACGTGCCGGAAATGGTGCGCGCGGCGACCATGCTGCGGGACCTGGTGGTGGGGTTCACGCCGGCGGACGCGATTTCCATCAACAATGACGCGGTCTATGCGAAATACGTCAATTCCGGGCGCGGGGCGCTGATGATCGATGGCTCGTGGGTGACGCCGACGATCAAGCCCGAGGTGCTGGAGAGTATCGACGTGCTGGCGTTTCCGCTGCTGCCTGGCGGTGCGCAGACCGAGCGCAATGTGGAGCGCGATCTTACCTCGTTGTGGTATGCCGGGGCCAAGCCGATGGCCGATGCGGCGCGGCGGCCGTATATCCAGGAACTCATCCGGCGACTGTCTTCGCGCGAGGCCGAGAAGCATTACGCCGAGGATGCCAAGCAGCAGATCCCGGCGCTCGGCGTGAACGTCGATGAGAGCAAGTATGGCCGGGTGGCGCTGGCGGCGCAGACCATGGCGCTGTCGGTGCCAGCCAACAAATGGATCCCCTCGGTGCTGAAGCCGTCGCAGCGCTCGAAGTTCGAGCCGCTGCTGGGCGAGTTCCTGTCGGGCGACCACACGCCGGAGGCTTTCGTCGCCCGCCTCGCCACCATTTTTGGCACCTGACCGCCGCTGATGGGCACGCTGCGCTTCCGTCCGGCGGTGCTGCTGTTCATGCTGCCGGCGTTCGTGCTGTACGGGGTGTTCTTCCTGCTGCCGTTCGGGCGCACGGTGCTGGCGAGCCTGTACGAATGGAACGGGATGGACGAGGCGGTGTTCGTCGGGCTCGGCAACTACGCCGAGTTGGGGCGGGATGCGCTGTTTCGCACCGGGTTCGCGCGCGTTGGGCTGTGGGCGGCGGCGGCGGTGCTGCTGAAGGTGGGCATCGCGCTGCTGCTGGCGAGCGCGTTGCGGGAGCGGATCGCGGGGAGCCGGTTCTTCGAGGCGGCGTTTTTCGTGCCGGTGGTGATTTCCTCCGCCGCCATCAGCCTGTTGTTCACGCTGCTGTATGACCCGGATATCGGGCTGCTGAATGCGGCGCTGCGGGCGATCGGGTTGGGCGACTATGCGCGGGCCTGGTTGGCCGATCGGAACACCGCGCTGTACGCGGTGATCGCGGTGCCGATCTGGCACACCATCGGCTACTTCTTCGTCATCCTGCTGGCCGCCCAGCGCGACATTCCGCGCGAGTTGTATGAGGCGGCGCGGATCGATGGCGCCGGCGCGCGGGTGACGTTCACCCATATCACGGTGCCCTCGCTGGTGCCGGTGCTGACGGTGTGTGCGGTGCTGGCGGTGACGGCGGCGTTGAAAAGCTTCGACTATGTGTTCGTCATGACGCGGGGCGGGCCGGGGACGGCCACGGAGGTGCCGGTGACGACGATGTACAAGACCATCTTCGTCAATCTGCAGATCGGCTATGGCACCGCGATGGCGACCATCATCTTCGTGGTCGCGCTGGTGGCGACGCTGGCGATCCGCCGGCTGACCCGGTTCGGGCGGACCTGATGCGGCGCGTGCTGCTGTATGGGGTGCTGACGGCGCATGCGCTGCTGACGCTGTTTCCGTTCTTGTGGGTGCTGAGCAATGCGTTCCGCGAGAGCGATGCCATCCTGACCAGCCTGACGCTGTGGCCGGAGCATTTCGACGGGGCGAATTTCATCCATCTGATGCAGACCACCAATATCCCGCGGGCTTTCTGGAACTCGGTGAGCATCACGGCGGTGAGTCTGGCGCTGTTGATTTCGACTTCGGTGCCGCTGGCGTTTGCCATCGCGCGGTTCCGGTTTCGGCTGGCGGAATACGTCTATGTGTTCTTCGCACTGGCGGTGCTGGTGCCGGCGGTTTCGGTGCTGCCGATGACTTTCCGGCTGTTCAATGACCTCGGGCTGCTCGGCACCAAGTATGGCATCGCACTGATCTATGCGACGGAGCAGTTGCCGATCTCGGTGTTCCTGCTGGTGACGTTCATGCGCGCCATTCCGCATGAGTTGGACGAGGCCGCGCTGATCGATGGCTGCGGGCTCGGGGACTTGTTCCTGCGGGTGATCCTGCCGCTCAGCCGCAACGGCATCGTCACCGTGCTGATCCTGGCATTCGTGGCGATCTGGAACGACTACCTCACCGCGCTGGTGCTGCTGCCGGATCAGCAGAACCGCACGCTGTCCGTCGCGCTGGCGTTCGCCAAGGACGAGTACCGGGTGGATTACGGGATGATGTCGGCGGCCATCGTGTTCGCGGTGGCGCCGATGCTGCTGCTTTATCTGGTGCTCAAGGAGCGCATCGCCACCGGGATGGCGGCGGGCGCGGTCAAGGGCTGAATCGTAAGGAAACCGCCATGTTCACCACATTCCCGCGCACCGGCGCCACCGTCAGCCGGCTGGGCTATGGCGGGGCCGCGATCGGGTTGACCAATTATCTCGAAGCCTATGACGCACAGGCGCGGCGGGCGGTTTCGGTGGCGACCGTGCGCCAGGCGGCGGATGCCGGGGTGACGTATTTCGATACCGCGCCGGGCTATGGCAACGGGTTGTCGGAGGAGATTTTCGGCGAGGCGCTGGAGGGGCGGGCGGGCATCACCATCGCCACCAAGGTGAAGGCCGAGCCGGGGATCGATGTGCGGGCCTCGCTGGAGGCCAGCCTGGCGCGGCTGCGGCGGCCGCGCATCGATTTGTTGCAGATCCACGGCACCAGCATCGATGCCGAGACCTGCCGGGCGATCCTGGCGCAGGGCGGGATGGCGGCGCAGATGCGGGCGCTTCGGGATGAGGGGTTGGTGGCGGCAATTGGGTTCACCTCGGAGGACAACAACGCGGCGGTGTATGATCTCATCGCACATGGCGGGTTCGACAGCATGCAGATCGCCTATAACCTGCTGCTGCAACATCCCTATGAGCCGACGCGGCCGTTCGGCAGCCTGTTCGCGGCCAAGGCGCAGGGGATGTTCACGGTGACGATGCGGACCATCA
Source organism: uncultured Rhodospirillales bacterium (assembly GCA_903845065.1). Lineage (GTDB taxonomy): Bacteria > Pseudomonadota > Alphaproteobacteria > Acetobacterales > Acetobacteraceae > CAIYPH01. Next base: position 33,781 of record CAIMWH010000367.1, read on the forward strand.
CCTCCAGTATTTTCCAGCGCTGGGTGCGGATGGCCAATCCGGCGGATGATTTCGACTACACCGGGGCGCTGATCCAGTTCGTGCTGTCCAACAAACTGATCGACGTGGCGCTGGTGGGGATGCGGACGGCCAGCGATGTAGACTCCAGCGTGCGCGAGTGGCGCGATACCGGCAAGCGGATCGACGTGGAGGCGCTGTGGGGGCGCTACGTGACGCCCTGATCGCCGCCCCCCGCGCCGGTGGGGCAATCGGGTGAATCCGGTGCAGGTCCGGGCAAGGCAGATTTTTCACCACCCGCTTCGCTTGAGACAGGGAGACAGGGAGTAGAATCTGGGCTTCGCCGACAGTCGAAACGCCCGGCCGCCTTCACTTCTCCCCGTCTCACTGTCTCTAGCGAAGCGGGTGGTGCAAAACTGCCTTGCTCGGATCGACACCCGATTGCCCTGCCCGCGCCGGTGGGGGCCTTGCGTCGTGCGACATTCTATAGAATGTTGAGGTCAAGGCCCGCCAACGGGCCGTCCGCGCCCTGGCGCGCCCGTGACACGGGGCGCCATCGGTGGGGTCAAAACGTCGCAGGGAGGATGCCATGTCCGACAATCACCAGAATCCAACAGCGATCTCGCGCCGCGCGCTGGTCGCCGGCCTCGCGGCCGCTCCCTTTGCGGCGCAGGCCGCGGCGCCGGCGGATGGCGGCGGTCTGGGCACAGCCGAAGCGCCCATCAGCATCCGCATGGCGGCCAACGATGCCTTCGCCAAGCTGTGGCAGACCGTGCTGGTGCCGGAGTTCAACAAGAGCTTCCCCAACATCAAGGTCACCATCGACGGGCAGACCTACTCCGAACAGCTCACCAAGAGCCTGCTCGACCTCACCGGCGCCACCCCCACCTACGATGTGATCTGCACCGATGACCCCTGGACGCCGCAGCTTGCCCAGACCGGCGCGCTGCTCGACCTGAAGAAGGACGCCGCGGCCTGGACCGATCCGGGGTTCGATTGGGCCGACTTCAACCCCGCCCCGCTCGCCGCCTCGGAGTGGAAGGGCGTGCAGTATGGCGTGCCGCTGCGCTCCAACATGCTGCTGATGTTCTACAATCGCACCCACTACAAGAAGGCCGGCCTGCCCGAACCGACGCCCAAGCTGACCTGGGCGGAGTTCATGGCGCAGGCGCCGAAGCTGGTGCAGGACGTGAAGGGCGAAGGCAAGGTCAACGCCTGGGCGATCGACACCTATTTCGCACGGGATCAGCTGACGCCGACCATCTGGCAGGCCATCCTCAACGCCCACGGCGGCAAGCTGCTGGATGACAAGGGCAAGGCCGCCTTCAACACCCCGGTGGGCGTCGCCACCCTGCAAATCTTCGTCGACCTGCTGAAATATGCCCCGCCGGGCGCCAAGGCCCATGTGTTCAACGAGGAACTCCAGGCCTTCCGCCAGGGCCAGTTGGCCGCGATGTTCATGTGGGGCAGCGTGTTCCGCGGCACCGCGATCGATCCGGCCACCACCACGCTGAAGCCCGACGAGGTGGGCGTGCAGGTGATGCCGGCCGGTTCCGCCGGGCCCGGCACCCATCGCGGCATCTGGAGCGGGGTGATCAGCAAGAAGACCCCGCATCCGCGCGCCGCCTGGGCGCTGCTGCAATGGATGAGTTCCAAGGAGGGCGAGCGCTTCGCCTCCAGCCAGGTGGGCTCGTTCCCGGCTCGGCGTTCCACGCTGTCCAACAAGCCGAAGGATGACTGGCAGATCCCGGTGTTCGCCACCCTCCAGCAATCCTACGACGTGGCGCAGAAGGGCCAGATGTGGCGGCCGCGCCTCGCCAAGTCCGACGCGGTGCAGCAGGTGCTGGCCGATGAGGTGGCGCGGGCGACGTCGGGCGAGATCAGCCCGGCCGACGCGCTGAAGAACGCCGCCGCCCGCATCGACAAGCTGCGGCTCTGACGGCGTGGCGACAGGACGACGCATGACGCCGGGGCCGCGCCGGTCCCGGCGGATGGAGCGGCTGGCCGATACGCTGAGCCGCTGGGGCTTCATGGCCCCGGCCTTCCTTATCCTGGCCGCCGTGCTGGCCTATCCCATCCTCTACACGCTCGAGATCAGCTTCTCGGAGCTTGACCTCGGCACCTTCATGCCGAGCGAATGGGTGGGCTGGGACAACTACGAGACCGTGCTGGAGGATGAGCGGTTCTGGCACTCCATGAAGGTGACCGGCATCTATCTTGCCTTCGCGATGCCGTTGCAGATGGTGCTGGGGTTCGCCATCGCCTTCCTGGTCAACGCCGACTGGCGCGGGCGGGGGGTGATCCGGGCGTTGTTCCTCATTCCGATGGTGATCGCCCCGGTGGTGGCGGGCGGGCTGTGGCGCATGCTGCTCGATCCGCTGTGGGGGATTTCCAACTGGTTCCTCGGCCTGGTCGGCATCGGGCCGCTCGACTGGTTCGGCGACAGCACGCTGGCGATGGCCACCATCGTGTTGATCGACACCTGGCGCTGGACACCGTTCGTCACCCTGATCGCCACCGCCGGGCTGCTCTCGTTGCCGCGCGATGTGTTCGAGGCGGCCGAGATCGATGGCGCCAACTGGTGGGTGATGCTGCGCCACGTCACGCTGCCGCTGCTGGTGCCGATCATGGCCGCGGCCTTCGTGGTGCGTTGGCTCGGCGCTGTGAAGATGTTCGATATCGTGCTGGCCTCCACCCTGGGCGGGCCGGGGCGGGCGACGAATGTGATCAACCTGTTCATCTACCAGGAGGCGTTTCGCGGGCTGAAATTCGCCGAATCGGCCGCCATGTCCGTGGTGGTGCTGGTGATCACCATGGCGCTGACGGCGGTGTTCCTGCGTGGCAGCCGGCTGCTGGAGCAACGCTATTGAGTGCCTCCCGCCATGCCCGCCGCCGCCGCGCGCTGCGGCTGGCGCGGATCTGGGGCGGCGTGCTGGCGTGCGCGGTGTTCCTGTTTCCGGTGTTCTGGATGGTGCTGACATCGTTCAAGGAATCGCGGGATATCTTCACCAGCCCGCCCAAGCTGTTCTTCACCCCCACCATCGCCACCTACACCTCCTATCTCCGCTTCGCCGATGTGCCGGGCCGGATGTGGAATACCGTGGTGGTGGCAGCCGGTTCGGGGCTGATTTCCATCGTGGCCGGCTCCATGGCGGGCTACGCGCTGGCGCGGGTGCCGCTGAAGGGGGCGCGCACCATCGGCACGTTGATGCTGCTGTCGCGCGGGGTGCCGCCGATCGCGCTGGCCGTTCCGATGTTCCTGGTGGCGCGCAACCTCGGCCTCACCGACAAGCACATCACGCTGATCCTGGCCTACTGCACCTTCCTCATCCCCTACGTAATGTGGTTGATGCGGGGGTTTTTCCAGGCCTTGCCGAAGGAGTTGGAGGAGTCCGCCACCATCGACGGCTGCTCCCGCTTCGGCGCGTTCTTTCGCATCATCGTGCCGATATCCTTGCCCGGACTGCTCTCCACCTTCATTTTCAGCATGATCCTGGCCTGGGAGGAGTTGTTGTTTGCCCTCGTGCTCACCAATCGGGACGCCGTGACGGTGCCAGTGGCGGTGGCCTCCATCGCGTCGGACATGTTGACTGGGGTGAACTGGGGGGCACTGTGCGCGGTGGGCACCATCACGGTGCTGCCGGTGGTGGTGTTCGCGCTGGCGGTGCAGAAGTGGCTCATCAAGGGGCTGGCCGATGGCGCGACCAAGGGATAACGCCACGCCGCGCACCAAGTCGGAGGTGGCGCGCCAGCACATCCAGGAGATGATCCTCTCGGGCGCCGCTCGCGCCGGGGACCATATCACCACGCGGGAAATCTCCGAGGCGCTCGGCATCAGCGAAACCCCGGTGCGCGAGGCGATCCGCAGCCTGGCCGCCGAGGGGTGGCTCGATTTGCAGGCCCATTTCGGCAGCGTGGTGGCCTCGATCAAGAGCGAACAACTGGCCGAGATCTACGCCATTCGCGGGGCCCTCAGTGCCACGGCGATCGAACTCGGCGGGCCGATGTTCGATGCCGCCCGGCTTGATGCGCTGGCCGACACCCTGCGCGCCTCGGCAACCGCCGTGGTGGCGCATGATGTCGCGGCCTACACCGCACTCAACCGGCGCTTCCATGCCCTGCTCTCCGATACCGCCAACACGCAATGGACGCTGAAGCTGCTCGATGCGCTGTGGGTGCAGACGGCCGCCGTCGGGCGCGGTTTCGAGATCATCCCGCAACGCATGGAACGCTCGCTCGACGAGCACCGCGCCATCCTCGCCGCCGTTGTCGCGCGGGACTTCGCGGGCGCGGCACGGCTGATGGTGGAGCATGAAAGGTTGGCGGGCGGCGAACTGATCGCCGCCCTTAACGGCACGATCACGGGCCGATAAGCCCGCCATTCCATTTTGATGGGCGTCGCGCATATACCGTCGAGGAGATGATGCACACCACGATGCCCGAATCGCACGTTCGCCAGGCGGCCACCGCGCATGATGTCGCCCGCCACGCCGGCGTGTCGCAGTCCGCGGTGTCGCGCGCATTCACCCCGGGGGCGAGCATCTCACCGGCGATGCGCGAACGCGTGCTGGCCGCCGCCGCCGCCCTTGGGTATCGGCCGAACCTGATCGCCCGTTCGCTGATCACCCGGCGGACCGGGATGGTGGGCGTGGCGGTGGGCAGCCTCGCCAACCATCTCTATCCCGGCATGCTGGAAGCCCTCGCCAACCGGTTGCAGGCCGAGGGGTATCGCATCCTGCTGTTCACCGCGCCGCGGGATGGCAATGCGGACCCCGAGATGGAGCAGATCCTGCGCTACCAGGTGGATGCCATCGTGTTGGCGGCCACAACGCTGTCGTCCCACCTGGCGGATGAGTGCAGCGCGGCCGGCGTGCCGGTGGTGCTGTTCAACCGCACCAGCAGCCGCGCTGCCGCCGCCTCGGTGACCGGCTCCAACCATGATGGCGCCTATGCCCTCGCGCGGTTGATCGCCGAGGCCGGGCATCGCCGCCCCGCCTTCATCGCCGGGCCGCCCAATGCCTCGACCAATCGTGATCGCCAGGAGGGTTTCCTGGCGGGATGCGCGGCGCACGGGCTGCCCGCGCCGATCATCGTGCCGGGCGGGTTCTCCGAGGCCGGCGCCATCGCCGCCATCACCGAACTGCTGGCGCGGCCTGAACCGCCGGACGCGGTGTTCTGCGCCTCGGACCATATGGCGATCACCGTGCTGGATACCGTGCGCCACTGCTTCGGCCTGCGCGTGCCGGAGGATATCTCCATCGTGGGGTTCGATGACGCGCCGCCGGCGGCGTGGCCGTCCTATGCGCTGACCACCTATCGGCAGCCGATCCAGCCGATGGTGGAGGCCACCGTGACGCTGATCCTCGAACGGCTCGCCAGCCCCGAGGCCCCGGCGCGGCAGGTGGTAATCCCCGGCGAACTGGTGATCCGCCGCAGTTGCCGCCTGCCGCCGGGGGTTGAGCCGGAGGGCTAGTCGATCGGGATGAACAGGGAGTGACGGAACTTGCCCTCCACCGCCTTCGAGAAATGGCCCTTGCCGTGGGTGTCCTCCACCAGGAACACCTCGCCAGCGCCGATCACCCGGGTTTCGCCGTCGCTCACGGTAATTTCGACGGCGCCATCGAGGTTGACGATGTACTGGCGGCGCGGCGCGGTGTGCCAGGCGTAGTCATAGGTGCCGGGAGTGGCGCGGAAGATGATGCCGGTGGCGGGGAGGCGCCTGGACATCTTGCCGCCCGGCCCCTCGGTTTCCCACTCTACCTCGATATCGCCGAAATGGGTTTCGCCGGCGGCGTCGGCGTAGAGGTGGTGGACGTGCATGGCGTTGGTCTCCCCTGGTTTTCGCCGCAGTGTGGCCGCCGCCCGGGTGCTCGGCAAGACAGCCTCGACGGCGGGCGCGCGCGCTTCTAATGTTCGTCCAAGACCATCCACCGGGAGACGCACCATGGCCAAGACCGTCGAAACCTACGCCGCCCGCTGTCACGCCGCCCTCGCCGCCGATGCCGGCCCCGCCGGCCGCGCCCAGGTTCTCGAAGTGGTGCGCGACATGCTGAAGGACGCCGAATTCATCGCCGCCAACGTGAAGGCGGACGGGCCGGAACGCGAAATCCTCTACGAGGACCCGCAGTTCGGCTTCACCATCCTCGCCCACAGCTACAAGGGCGCCAAGAACGCCCCGCCGCACGATCATGGCCCGACCTGGGCGATCTATGGCCAGGCGACCGGCACCACCATCATGACCGACTGGGAAGCCGTGGAGCGCGCGACCGAGGACAAGCCCGGCGTTGCGCGGGCGGTGCGGCACTACGAATTGACCCCGGGCATGGCCTATCTCTACCAGCCCGGCGAACTGCATTCGCCCAAGCGCGATGACAGCACCACGCTGATCCGCGTCGAGGGGGTCAATGTGATGAAGATCCGCCGCTTCCCCTACAAGCCGATGGCCGAAGCCACCGCGTAACCGGGCGTCTTTACCCCTCCCGGGGGTGCCGGGAGGGGAATGCGTTCATACTCCGTCAACCCCGTGGCGCCATGCTGCGGCGGATGGCACCCCCGATCCTTCATCGTGCGCTGCTGCATCATCGCGCCGGCGATGTAGTGGCTGCGATCCCGCTCTACCGACGGGTTCTTGCCGCCGATCCGCGCAACGCGGATGCCCATCACTTGCTCGGCTTGGCCCTCCATCAGAACGGCGCCCTTGCCGAGGCGCGCGATGCGCTGGAGACCGCGCACGGGTTGCACCCTACCGAGCCGCTCTATGCCACCACCCTGGGGCGCCTTCACCTTGAGGCGCATCGGCCGGACGCGGCGGAGGCTGTTCTGCGGCCGACCTGCGGCCTGCATCCCGATGACACGGGGCTTGGCGCCGCCCTTGCGCTGGCGGTTGCGCATCAGGGGCGGCATGCCGAGGCGGAGCCGCTGCTGCGCGCCGCGTTATGCCATGCGCCGGAGGATCGCGAACTCGCCGGTGCACTCGGGCTGGTGCTGCGCGGGACCGGCCGTGCCGTCACCGCCATTCCGCTGCTGGAACGCGCCGCCGGCACCGCGGATGGGCTGAGCAATCTCGCTTTGGCGCTGAGCGATGCCGGGCGATTGCCCGAAGCGATTGCCGCCTGCGCCGCCGCCCTGGCACTTGAGCCGCTGCATGCCGATGCCGCCTACAACCAGGCCACCGCCCTGCTCCTCGCCGGACGCTATCGCGCGGCATGGCCGGGTTTCGAGCGGCGCTGGCAGCGCCGTGGCCATCAGCCCCCCTTCCCTCACCCCAGCCCGCGCTGGCAGGGCGAGCCCACCACCGGGCGCCTGCTGTTGCACGCCGAACAGGGGCTTGGGGATACCATCCAGATGGCGCGCTTCCTTCCCGCCCTCGCCGCCCGGCACCGCCTGCTCGTCGCGGTGCCGCGTACCTTGCTGGACCTTCTGCGCCCCCTCGCCCCGGGCGCCACATGGCACGCGCTGGAGGACAGGCTTCCCGGCGCCGACCTGCATTGCCCCCTGATGAGCCTGCCGTCGGTGTTGAATATCGGCCTCGCCGATATCCCGGGCGCACCGTATCTCACCGCCGCGCCGCTCCCTAGGGTGGCCGCCTTGCCCGGCCCGCGGATCGGGATGACCTGGGCCGGCAACCCGGCCTACCCCGCCGATGCCGGGCGCTCGCTGCCGGTGGAGGCGCTCGCACCGTTGTGCCGCATACCGGGCATCACGCTGATTTCGCTTCAGAAAGACGCCGCCGCGCCGCCCGGCATGCTCGACTGGAGCGCCGAGTTGGGAGACATGGCGGCCACCGCGGCTGTTGTGGCGGGGCTCGACCTGGTGATCAGCGTCGACACCGCAGTGGCGCATCTCGCCGGTGCGCTCGGCCGTCCGGTATGGCTGCTGAACCGGCATGCACCGTGCTGGCGCTGGATGCTCAACCGCGCGGACAGCCCGTGGTACCCCACGCTGCACCAGTTCCGTCAGCCAGCGCCGGGGGACTGGGGCAGCGTGATCGCCGCAGTGGTTCAGAAACTCTCGACCGCCTGGGACCGCAGCACATCCATATCGACCTCGACGCCCAGCCCCGCGCCCGATGGCACCTGTACCACGCCGCCGCCGGCGCGCAGCACATCTGGCACGATGTCCCGCACCAGCGCGTAGCTTGGCATGTAGAACTCGCAGCCCAGCGTGCAGTTCGGCAGGGTCGCGAGCAGATGGGCCGCCGCCGCCAGCGCGATGCCGCCCTCCCACAGGGTGCCGCCATAGCTCGGCGCGCCGGCCGCCGCGGCGATGGCGTCGATCGCGCGGCCCGCGATCAAACCGCCTGATTTCATCAGCTTGATCGACACCGCGTCCGCGAACCCCTCACGCACCGCGCGCAGCATTTCCTCGGGCGAGGTCACGCTCTCATCGGCCAGCACCGGGGCATCGAGCGCGGCCGCCAGCATCGCCAGCGTTGCCTCCTGCCCGCGCGGGACGGGCTGTTCGATGAAGGTGGGCGCGAATGCCTCGACGTCGCGCAGCTTGCGCAGCGCATCGTAGGGCGCCAGGCCCTGGTTGTAGTCGACGCGCAGATCGAGCCCCGGCAGGCCCTCGCGCAGCACCGTCAGGCGCCGCAGGTCCTCGGCGTGGTCAAGGAAGCCGGTCTTGATCTTCAGGATGCGGTGGCCCTGCGCGAACATCTCGCGGGCGCGGCCCATATCGGCATCGAAATCCGGATCGGCGATGGAGAACGAAAGCGGGATACTGTCCCGCACCAAGCCGCCGAACAGCTCGGACACCGGCGCGCCGAGGCGCTTGCCGGCGATGTCCCAAAGCGCCATCTCGATCGCCGCCTTGGCATCGGAATGCCCGGCCAGCGCGCCGGCGCAATCCGCCATCCGCGCGCCGATCCGTCGCGCATCCGTGCCCACGAGACCGGGCAGCAACACATGGCGCAGCGCGGCCAGCGCGGTTTCCGCCGTGTTGCCGAAGGGCGCCCAGGGGGCCGCCTCGCCCCACCCGGTCAGCCCATCCGCGGTTTGCAGGCGCAGGATCACCCGGCCCACGCTGCGTTTGACATGGCCAGAGCCATGCGAACGCGCGCTGCGGATCGGGCTATCGATCAGCCACGCCGAAAATCCTGTGACAAGGTCAGCCATCATCGGAATATCCCCCTGGTTGCGCAGAGGAACGCCGCCTCCCCGGTGGGCCGGTCAGCGCGCCCGCACGGCCTCAAGGAAGGTCGCGATCGCCGGCACCCTGACGGGCTTGGCGGCAGTATGAACCATGGTCAGCCCATGCGCACGTCCCAGCGTCTGGCCGATGCGCAACCAATCATCGCCGTGGCCGGTCACCAACAGCACGGGCAAAGTGGGGTCAAAGCGGGCGATCTCGCGCAGGGCCTCGTAGCCGTCCTGCCCGGGCATCATCACATCGCAGATCACGCAATCCGGGCGGTGCAGTTCCAGCATGGTGAACATGCCCTCGCCCTCATCGCCGAGCACCGCCTCGAACCCGAGGGAACGGCAGATTTCCGCCATCGTCGCGGCGACGTCCTTGCGGTCGTCAACCACCAGCACGATCGGGGTCTGTTTCGCTGCCGCGGGCTCCACTTCAATCCTGCTTCCGAATAATGCCGTCAGATCATGCCGCAACGCCGATCAGTTCGCCAGTGCGAAGCTGCCCAAATCGGCGAGACAAATGTTATCAATTGTTAGACTATTCCCAGCTATGTTACCGCCGCGATCTGGGGCCCCGCCGCGGCGGGATCGAGGCAGGTGTCGCTGAGGTCAGCGCCATCGAGCAGGGCGCCGGTGAGGTCAGCGCCTTCAAGTTCGGCGCGCGACATGCGTGCCCGCAGCAGCACCGCCTCCACCATCCGGGCGCCGCCCATGCGGGCGCGGGACAGGTTGGTGGGCCATTCATGGGCGCCGCGGATCAGCATCGGTCCCATTTGCGCCCGGCTGAGATCGGCCTCGTGCAGCGCAGTGCGTTCCAGGCTGGCGCCGCGCAGATCGGCCGCGACGAACCGCGCGCCGCGTGCATCCGCCGCCCCGATATCGGCCATGATCAGCATCGCGCCGGACAAATCGGCGCCGCGCAGATCGGCGAGCGCCAGCACGGCGGCCGACAGGTTCAGGCCGCGCAGATCGGCCTGACGCAAATCCACCCCGGTGAGATCCGCCCGCGCGCCGCGCCGCCCGTCACTGTCGATCCACAGGCGGTGCTGGCGCAGCACGGTGGCGACGTCGCGCCCGAGTTCCTCGATCGAGCGGGTGCGGACGGCGCCCGAGAGATTGGCCCGCTCTATCCGCGCATCGTCCAGCAGCGCGCCGAGCAGCGAGGCGTCGGTCAGGTTGGCGTCAACCAGGTTGGCGCGCTGCAAATTCGCCGCCTCGAACTGGACGCCCTGCATGTTGGCGGCGGCGAAATTCGCCCCGGCGAGGTTGCAGCCAGTTAAATCCGCGCCGGCCAGATCGGCGCCCGAGAAATTGCTGCCGCTGAGATCGGCATCGCGCAGATCGGCCCGGCCGAGATTGGCCCGCTTGCCCTTCGCCCCGTTGAGCCGGCTGCCCATCAACTGCGCGGCGATGGCGGTGGTTTCGCTGGTTTCCCGCGCGGCCACGAGGTCTCCGCTGGCCTGGGAGAACAGGGCGCCCTCGCGCAGATCGATCCCGCGCAGGTCGGCCTTGCGGATGCGCGCGCCGCCCAGGCGGGCACCGCGCAAATCCGCCCGCGCCAGTTTGCCGCCATCGATCAGCGCCTCCCGCAGATCCGCCCCGAACAGGATCGCCTCGGTGAGGTCAGCCCCGGTAAGGTCCGCGCCACGCAGGCTGGCGCCAGTGAAATCGGCGCCGGCCAGCATGCGGCCGGGCAGCTTGATGCCGGCAAGGTCGCGGAACTTCAGCGATGCGCGCACCCCGCCGGTGCGGTTTGCCGCGAACTCCGCATGGGCGCGCAATATCTCCACCAGAAGCTGCGCATACGGCGCCGGCCGCAAACTCCCCGTCTCGCCATCCGCCATGCGTACCCCCGATCACGCCGAGGATGCCGCCGTATCCATGAAGAAACCGGAAACCTAGGCCGCCGGCGCCACCGACAGGCCGCGCACGCCGTGTTTCGCGATCAGCCCCGCCACCAACCCCGACGCCTTGGCCTCCTCGACGAAGACATGCAGGAAGGCCGCCGCCGCCGTGTTCGCCCGTGCGGTGCCGATGGCTTGCTGCACGGCGGTGAACTGGCCATCCAGGATGCGCGAACCGGGCAGGCTTTCGGCATCCGTGAGCAGACGCGGCCGCAAGCCGGCCAGCACGTCCAGCCCTTCGGCGACGAATTGCTGGTAGGCGCCGTCCAAACTGTCCGACCGCAGCACGGTGGCGTGATGGATATTGCGGGCGAGCCACAAATCATACGCCGCCCGCGCGGTGACCGCGATGCGCACGCCGGGGCGATCGACCTCGGCGAGGGAGGTGATGGGCGAGCGGGCGGGCACCAGGTAGGTTGCCTCGATTTCGGCGTAGGCTGCGGTAAAGGCGATCTTTTCGGCCCGCTGCGGCTCGGCGCCGATCAGCGCGATATCCCATTTGTCCTGCCCCACGTCATCCGCGAGGTCACCCGGGCGGGCATACGGCACGTACTGCACCGGGACGCCGATCCGCTCCGCAATGGCGCGGGCCATGTCGGGGGAGACCCCCTCGGGGTCACCCGACGCCGACCGACCGGTGACCAGCAGGAAGTTCCCCATGTTGGTGCCGGCCCGCAGCACGCCGGTGGGCGCCAGTTGGGCGCGGATTTCATCGTTCATGGCGCAGGTTCCTTCACCGCTTTGCCCCACCTTCGCCATGCCCGCCGTGGTGCGCAAGCCCCATCCATCTTCGCGCCGCCGCGTTGTTCCGCTGGGCTTTCTTACGGTCTAGAACGACAGGGCAAAGCCGGAGAAGACCGCCATGACGACCAACATCCCCCTCAACGGCGCCCGCCTGTGGGACAGCCTGATGCACATCGCCCGCATCGGCGGCACCGCGAAGGGCGGCTGCAATCGCCAGACCCTGACCGGCCTCGACGGCGAGGCCCGCCACCTCTTCCAGTCCTGGGGCGAGGCCGTCGGGCTTACCCTCGCGGTCGACCGCGTCGGCAACATGGTGTTCACCCGCCCAGGCCGTGATCCGTCGCGCAAGCCGATCGCCATCGGCAGCCACCTCGATACCCAGCCCACCGGCGGCAAGTTCGACGGCATCCTCGGCGTGCTCGCCGGCCTCGAACTCATGCGCGCCCTACATGAAGCCGGCGCCGAGACCGAGGCGCCGCTTGTGCTCATCAACTGGACCAACGAAGAAGGCGCCCGCTTCTCGCCGCCCATGATGGGCAGCGGCGTGGCGATGGGCATCTTCACCGAGGCCGAAATCCTCGCCAAGCAGGACGCCGAGGGCCATGTGTTCGGCACCGAACTCGCCCGCATCGGCTGGCAAGGCACCGCCGACCCCGCCACGCTGCAAAACCTCGGCGCCTACTTCGAACTCCACATCGAACAAGGCCCGCAACTGGAAGACGAAGGGCTCGAACTCGGCGTGGTCACCCAGGCGCTGGCGCAAAGCTGGTACGAAGTCACCGTCGAAGGCGCCGAAGCCCATGGCGGCAGCCGCATGGCCGGGCGGCGTGATGCCATGATGGGCGCGGCCCCCCTCATCGCCGCCATCGAAAACATCGCGCTTACCGCCCTCGCCCCCAACGGTGAACCAGGCCGCGCCACCGTCGGCTGCCTCACCGTCCATCCCGCCAGCCGCAACGTGGCGCCTGGGCGCGTGTGGTTCAGCATCGATACCCGCCACGCCGATCCCGAGCGGCTCGCCTGGATGGGCCGCGAAATCAAGGCGCAAGCCGCCGCCATCGCCGCCGAACGCCACCTCGCCATCAACGTGATGGACTTCTGGCACTCCCCCATGGTGCCCTTCGACACCACACTCGCCGAACACCTGCGCGCCGCCGCCCGCGCCCGTGGCTACAAATTCAAGGATATGCCCACCGCCATCGGACACGACGCCGTCTATGTCGCCGGCAAACTCCCCACCGTCATGCTGTTCTGCCCCTGCCACGGCGGCATCAGCCACAACGAGGCCGAAAGCATCACCCCCGAATGGGCCACTGCCGGCCTCACCGTCCTCGCCGACGCCGTCCTGGCGGCGGCGGGCCGGGTGGCGTAGCGGGGGAAGGAAGGCAAGGGCTCTGCCCTGGACCCGCAAAGGGGCTCGCCCCTTTGATCCCGCTACTTTAAGAGGTTCTGGAATGAGAGAGGGGCGCTACTCGGTGGTTTCGACCATCGAGTAG
>CAIMWH010000368.1 GCA_903845065.1 uncultured Rhodospirillales bacterium
CCATGCAAGGTCTCGGTAGGCTCCCCTCTCTGTCAGGTCGAGCATTCCTTGCCTAATTGGATGAGGTCCAGGGGCTCGGCCCCTGGTGGGGTCGAGGGGCAAAGCCCCCGCCTTGCTTCCTCCGTGCACCGACGCCCATCCCGGCAAGAACCCTATTTGCGGGCATCCATAAGGCGGCGGGCGATGACCATCCGATGGACTTCGCTGGGGCCTTCGTAGATGCGCATGGTGCGCACTTTCTGCATCATGGCTTGGAGCGGCATTTCTTTGGTCATGCCCATGGCGCCGTAGGCTTGCATGGCGTTGTCGATGACATCCTGGGCCATTTCGGTGGCGACGACTTTGACCATGGAGGCTTCGGTGCGCACGTCTCCGCCGGCGTCTTGTTTGGCGGCGGCGTGGAGCACCATGAGGCGGCAGGCGTGGATGCGGGTGGCAGCATCGGCGACCCACCATTGCACGGCCTGGCGGTCGGAGAGTTTCATGCCGAAGGTGGTGCGTTGCTTGGCGTGGCTGATCAGCATGTCGAGCGCGCGGACCGCCATGCCGGTGCACCAGGCGCCCATTTGCAGGCGGCGCACGGTGAGGCGGAGTTGCATGGGCGCGAAGCCCTGGCCGATTTCGCCGAGCACCTGGCTTTCGGGCACGCGCAGGTTGTCGAACACCAGTTCATAGGTGCGCTGGCCGCCGATCATCGGGATTTCGCGCTCGATGATGAAGCCGGGGGTGCCTTTGTCGACGATGAAGGCGGTGACGCCCTCGTGGCGCTTGCCCTCGCCGACGCGGGCCATGACGATGGTGAAATCGACGTGGGGGACGCGGCTGACCCAGATCTTGCGGCCGTTGATCACCCAGTCCGTGCCGTCCTTCACCGCACGGGTGGTCATGCCGGAGGGATCGCCGCCGGCGCCGGGTTCGGAGATGGCGATGGCGGATTTCTTGTCGCCGCTTGCGTAGGGCAGCATGTAGCGCTGCTTCTGGTCCTCGTTGCAGGCGGCCATCAGCATGTGCAGGTTGGGGCTGTCGGGCGGGAAGAAGAAGGGGATACAGGAGCGGCCGAGTTCCTCGTTCATCGCCATCAGGGCCACGGCTGGCAGGTTGGCGCCGCCGAACTGCTCGGGCACATCGAGCCCCCACAGGCCGAGTTCCTTGCACTTGGCGTGCAGGCGGGTTTGTTCCTCGGCGCTGAGGGCGAGCGGGCCGCCCTTTGACTCGCGCAGCAGCGCCGCGGGTTCGAGGGGGATAAGTTCCTGGTCGACGAACTTGGCAACCAGCTCCTTGAGCATGCGGTGCTCTTCGGCGAGTTCAAACATCATTGGGGTGTCCTCCGTTGGCGCATCATCGGAGCGCCAACGGCCGAGGGCAACCCCTGCGCCGCACCTGACACCCTGCTGATGGCCGGCTCAGTGCTCCTGGGATTCGCGTTCCGGCGCCCGCAATGTGGTGCCGCCATCCACAACCAGGGTGTGCCCGGTGATGTAGCGGGCGTGGTCGGACAGCAGGAAGCGCACAGCGTGGCCGACATCCCACCCGGTGCCCTCGATGGCCAGTACCGAGGCGCGGCGTCGGTTGTCGCGCGCGGCGTCGGACATGCCGCGCCCGTAGACCATCGGGGTGTAGACCGGGCCAGGGGCGACGCAGTTCACCCGGATGCCGTCCTTGCCGTGATCCACCGCCATCGCCTGGGTCAATGCAATTACCGCGCCTTTCGAGACGGTGTAAGTCGTCAGGCCACGCGGCCGCAGCGCCGAGATCGACGAGACGTTCACGATGGCGCCGCCGCCGGCGGTGCGGATCATGGCGGGGATGGCGTGCTTGCAGGTAAGGAACATCGAATCGATGTTCACATTCATCACCCGGTGCCAGTTGTCCTCGGTTTCCTCCACCACGCTGCCGCGGCTGCCGATGCCGACGTTGTTGTCGAGCAGATCGAGCCGGCCGAAGCGGCGGACGGCTTCGTCCACCATGGCGAGGCACTGGGCGGATTGCGTGACATCAAACGCCGCTGCCGCCGCAATGCCGCCCTCGGCGGCGATCATCGCCACCGTGCGCTCGGCGAGGGCGAGGTCACGATCGACCACCAGCACCGAGGCGCCGGCGCGGGCCAGCAAAATGCAGGCGGCGCGTCCGTTGCCGACACCATCTCCGGCGGCGCCGCCACCGGTGACGATGGCGGCTTTCCCGCGAAGATTCATGTCATCGGGCATCAGGGCCTCCCGGCGCCCGGGGTGTGCACCCGCACCACGTCGATCCCGCCGTCGCGCTTGTCGGCCTGGGCGGGGCCGCTGCCGCTGCTGGAGCAGACGTAGAGATCGCGCCGATCGGCACCGCCGAGCATGCAGGCGAAGGCGAAGCGGCCCGGCTGCATCGCCACGCGGGCAACGATGGCGCCGCCGTCCTGCACCCGCAGCAGATCACGGCCACGGGCATCGGCCACCCACACGGCGCCCTCGGCATCGAGGCAGATGCCATCAGGGAAGTAGCCAGTGAGTTCGGCGAACACCCGGCGGCCGGACAGCGTGCCGTCGGCGGCGATATCGAACCAGGTCAGCCGCTGGTCGATGGTCTCGGCGATCACCATACCGCGCCCATCGGGCGTGATGACGGCGCCGTTGGGGAACATGAGTTCGGTCGCCGCGACATGAACGCTGCCATCGAGATCGACCCGAGCCAGCACGGCGGCGCGCTCGGTTTCGCCCTTGTGGCGGTCAAAGCCGAAGTTGCCGACATAGGCACGGCCGGCCGCATCCACCACCATGTCATTGCACGGCCCGCCGGCGAGGCCCGAAAGGTCAGCCACTTCGGACAGCGCGCCGCCGGTGAACTTCAGCAGCTTGCGGTCGAGCATGGAGACGATGAGCAGGGCGCCATCCGGCCGCCAGCCGAGGCCGGAGGGCTGGTTGGGCACTTCCACGATGGTTTCGGCGGTGCCGGCGGCATCTACCGTCATCACCCGGTGGGTGTAGAAATCGGAAAACCACAGTTTTCCGTCATGCCAACGCGGCGCCTCGGTGAACGTCACGCCACGCAGTACGGCGGTAATCTCTGATGTGGCCACTGGGCCCTCCCGTTTTCTCAAGCTGGCGCCATCATTGCGCGGAACCGGCGCCGTGCGAAGGCGCCCCCCCGGATTGCCGAGCACCGGCCGATGGTGCGTATCATCGCCGCACACTGTGCCGGGACACACCATGACCCAACATCTCGCAACCCTGCGCGACGAACTCGTCACCGCGGCGGCAGCCCATCACGCGAGCCACCGGCGGCTCGGCGGGATGAACTATCCCGCCGGGACCCGGCTGGCGGTAAACTTCACTCTCGATTTCGATGCCATGCTGCTGCGCCGCCTGATGAACGAGCCACCGATGCAACTCGCCAAGGGCGAGTTCGGCGGCCGGGTGGGCATCTGGCGGCTGATTGAATTATTCGACAGCCACGGCGTGAAGGCCACCATCTTCACCCCCGGCCGCATCTGCGAGTTGTATCCCAGGGCCCTGCGCGCGGCGGTGCTGAGCGGCCACGAACTGGCCGACCACATGTGGGAGCATCATGTGCCGAAGGAGGCGGCGCTGGAGCGCGACCACCTGACGCGCGCTCTCGATGCCCTCGAACGGACCGCCGGCAAGCGCCCGGTCGGCAGCCGGTCCTGGCATAGCCACAAGCTGATGGCCGAGATGGGCCTGATCTACAATTCGCACGGCAGCGCCGACCAGTTGCCTTACTACGATGCCGATGGCTCCGGCGGCGAGCTGCTCAACCTGCCGTTCCACTATGCCATCGACGACGCGATGTACTACAGCTTCGCCTGGCTCGGCAGCACCAACCCGGCGCAGCGGCTGTCCGACACCGATCGGGTGGAGGAATTGTGGTGGCTCGCCTTCCAGCGCGAATACGAGAAAGGCGGCTACCTCAACATCTGCATGCATCCGTTCGTGTCCGGTCGCGCGCTGCGGGTGGCGATGCTGGATCGGCTGATCTCACGAATGAAGACGCTGCCCGGCGTGTGGTTCCCCACCTGCGAAACGGTGGCGCGGCACTGCCTCGCGCATGGCGCCGTGATGGGAGAAGGCTGATGCCCTGGAAAGAGCGCTACACAGTTTCGGACGAACGCACCCTGGAGGACGCCGAGGTTTCCTGGCCGGGGGGCGCCAAGTGTGGCTTCACCATCACCGTCGATCTCAGCCTGGCCCGCACCGGCGAGGGCATCACGGCGGCGGACATGCGATCGACCGATGCGGCGTTCGGCTTCGGTGACGGGCTGGAGCAACTCCGCGCGGTGCTGTGGAAGCACGGCATCCCGGCCACCTTCGTGGCCCCGGCGGTGATCGCGGCGGCCTATCCGGCGCTGCTGCGCGAACTGGTCTCCGAGGGGAATGAAGTCGCCGCCGGCGGCTTTCGCCACGAAGACGTCACGAACCTGCCGCGCGAGGAGGAAGCCGCCCGGATCGGCTTCACCATCGACGCACTGCGGGCCGCCACCGGGCGCGCGCCGGAGGGTTGGTATTCACTCCCCCGCCCGGAGGACCCCTTCGCCGTGGGCACCATCAGCCCCAACACGATGGACCTGCTGCTTGATGCCGGCCTGCGCTACTTCGGCAACAGCCCGGCCGACGACATCCCGCACTGGTGGGTGACGGACTTCACCGCCCGGCGCGCCATCCTCGCGTTGCCCTACTACTACCACTACGACGACCAATGGTTCCTGCTGTTCCCCAACAAGGGCACGGGGCTGGAACACGCCGACAGCCTGGCGCGGAACTGGCACGCCGAGTTCGACGCCCAATACAAGCGCGGCCGGATGTTCAGCATGGTGCTGCACCCCAAGCACATCGGCTGGAGCCACCGTCTGGCGCTGCTCGACACCTTCCTCCGCCATGTGAAGCGGCGGCCGGGTGTGTGGTGTGCCACGGCGGGCGATTGCGCACGGCATTGGCATGCGGCGTTTCCGGCGGAGACCAGCCTCAGGCTGGAGGAGAGCGGTTGGCGGGATTATCCGGGGAGCTTGAGTTAGGAAGGCAGGACTTCTTTTTGTAAAAAAGAAGCCAAAATTTTCTATCCCATGGCGTCGCCGCTCCCCCGTGAGAGGGGCGAAGCCATTGGGTGAAAAAGTTTTTTGGTTCTCTTTTTCAAAAAAAGGAACTGCTTGCCTGCCCTTCAAAACACCCCCATCGCCAGCCCAGCCGCCATCATCGCTCCAAGTTCGGCACAACGCGCCAGATCGCCAGGCGGGATGATCTTCGGCGCCAGGATGGCCTCCGGGGTTTGGGCACGCGTGCACACGATCAGGGGTTCCGCGACGGCGCGCAGGCGCCAGCCGGTGCCAATGCGGGCGATCTGGCGGGCGGCGTTGGTGCCGTCGCTGCCGGCGCAGATCAGGCTGGCGTAGGCGCGGCCGTTGAGGCGGTCGAGCGCCGGGTAGTAGGTGCGGTCGAAGAAATCCTTCATCACTCCGGCCATGGCGGCAAGGTTTTCGGGGGTGGCGAAGAGGTAGCCGTCGGCGGCGAGCAGGTCATCCGGCCCGGCTTCGGCGGCGCGCAGCAGGCGGACGGTGACGTCAGTGGAAGCAGCCTGGGCGGCGGCTTCGGCCATTTGCACGGTGCCGCCGGTCATCGAATGCCAGACGATGAGCAGCGTGCGCACGGGCTCAGTTACCCAGCAGCACCGAGGCCCCGCGATCGAGGTAGGTCTCGAGGAACTGCGCCATGCGCGGGTGCCACGGCTTGCGGAACACGTCAGACGCGCGGCCTTCGAGGGCGATCTGCGCTTGGTCGAGGAACACCACGTGCTGGGCGACATGGGCGGCGAAACCGATCTCGTGGGTGACGACCAACATGGTCATCCCCTCGGCGGCCAGATCGCGCATCACGTTGAGCACTTCGCCGGTGAGTTCCGGGTCAAGCGAGGAGGTCGGTTCGTCGAACAGCATGATCTTTGGGTCCATCGCCAGCGCACGGGCGATGGCGACGCGCTGCTGCTGGCCGCCGCTGAGCTGGCTCGGGTAGTAGGAGGCGCGCTCGGCCAGGCCGACGCGGGTGAGATGGGCCATCGCGCGGTCATGCGCCTCGCGCTTGTGCAGGCGGAGGACCTGGCGCAGACCCTCGGCGACGTTGCCGAGCGCGGTCATGTGCGGCCACAGGTTGAACTGCTGGAACACCATGCCGATGTTGCGGCGCACCCGGGCGATCTCCGTGATGGGCAGGCGGATGCGGCTGCCGTCGGGCCGTTCGTCGAAGCCGAGCGGCGCGCCGCCGATGCGGATGATGCCGGCATCGTGTTCCTCGAGGAAGGCGACACAGCGCAACAGGGTGCTCTTGCCGGAACCTGAGGGGCCGATCAGGCAGGTGACCTCGCCGTGCCGCACATCGAGGTCGATGCCGCGCAGCACCTCATGGTCACCGTAGCGCTTGACGACGTTGCGCAGGGTGATGGCGACGTCACCGCTCATACCGGTAGCCCTCTCATGCGATGCGGAAGCGGTCCAGCCGGCGCTCCAGGGCGCGGCCGACCAGGCCCGATAGTTCGGTGAGGCTCCAGTAGCACAGCGCCAGCACCAGGGCCGCCTGGGTGAAGGCGAAGTTGGCGGAGCCGAAGCCGGTGACCGCCATGGTGAGTTCGGGCACCGTGACGATGGAGAGCACCGCGGTTTCCTTCAGCAGCACGATGAACATGTTCACGCTGGCCGGCAGCACCAGCAGCGTCATCTCGGGCAGCAGGATGCGGCGGATGATCTGCATGCGGTTGAGCCCGACGCACAGCGCCGCCTCAACATGGCCCTTCGGCACCGCGATGAGGCCGCCGCGCAGGATTTCGGAGAAATAGGCGGCGCCGTAGATGGTCAGGCCAAGCAGCCCCGCCGTGGTGGGTTCGAGGTCGAGCCCGATGAAGGGGCCGCCGTAGTAGAGCAGGAACATCTGCACCAGGAACGGGGTGCCGCGGATCACCTCGACGATGGCCCAGAGCGGGCGATCAACCCAGGCTGGGCCGAAGCGGCGGGCCAGCGCGACCGCGAGGCCAAGCAGCGGGGCGAGCGCGCTACCGGCGAGCCACATGAAGATGGTGAGCCACAACCCGTCGAGAATTTCCGGGAAGGCATCGCTCAGCGCATCGAGATCCATCATGTGCGCGGCAGCCCCAGCAGGCGGCCCAGCCCGTTGCCGCCACGGGTCACGATCACATTGAGCAGCAGATAGAACACCCCGGCGGTGGCAAACATCTCGATCGGCCGATACGTGCTGGAGGACAGGTTCTGGGCGGTGCGGGTGATGTCTCCCACACCCACGACGGACACCAGCGACGAGGCCTTGAGGATCATGATCCCCTCATTGACCAGCGCCGGCAGCGTGAGGCGCAGCGCGATGGGCGCCCGGATGCGCACCAGCAATTGCGTCGCG
The DNA here is from genome assembly GCA_903845065.1 of uncultured Rhodospirillales bacterium. Lineage (GTDB taxonomy): Bacteria > Pseudomonadota > Alphaproteobacteria > Acetobacterales > Acetobacteraceae > CAIYPH01. The sequence goes on from CAIMWH010000368.1 coordinate 7,389, forward strand.
TTGAGCCCGATCATCCGGCCGGCCTCGACCAGACCCGGCGCAATATTCACGAAGCCGCCGCGCAACGTCTCAGCCTGGTAGGCCGACGTGCACAGCGTGAGGCCCACCAGCGCCGCCACCACGCCCGGCACATCGATGCCGATCTGCGGCAGCAGGTGATAGATCAGCAGCAGCAGCACCAGCAGCGGCACGCCGCGGAAGAAGCTGACATAGACCCGCGCCGCCCAGCGCAACGGCGCCGCCCGCGAGAGCGACGCCGCACACACCAGTATTCCGATGGCAAGGCCCACGGTGATTGAAACCACCGAAAGCCCGGCCGTCACCACCGCGCCCACGGCCAGGAGGTAGACATGGATCCAGGTCATGGGCGCGTAGCCAATCCGATATCAGACGGTCGGCACGGGCACGGTGTCGGGCAGGTCCATGGTGTTCTTGAACCACACCATTTGCAGCTTCGCCATGCGGCCGTCCTTCTTCACCTTCAGGATCGCGGCGTTGAGCGCCTTGATCAGCGACTCCGAGCCGGGTTCCTTGCGGACGAAGAAGCCGAAGTAGCTCTTGTCACCGAAGGCAGGCTTCACCAGTTCGAACGTGTCAGGACGCTCGCCCGCGACAACCGCGATGTTGGTCATCGAATTGGCCACCGCGGCGATGCGGCCGGCGGCCAGATCGGCATAGGCGCCCGAGAAATCCGGGTATTCGCGCACGCTCACGGCCTTGGGCAGCTTGGCGCCGAACTTCTTGAGCTGTTCGAGTTGCGAGGTCGCCTTGCCCGAACCCACCGCCTTGCCGGCGATGTCGGCCGGCTTGGTGATGGTCTTGTCGCCGGCCTTCTTGAGCAGGGCGCAGGTGGCATCGCCCACCGGCAGGGTGAAGCTGTAGCGGGCCGAGCGCGCCTTGGTGATGGTGGCGGGGCCGGACACCATGTCGAACTTGCCAGCGTCCAGGCCCGGGATCACGCTTTCCCACGGCAGGGCGACGAAGGTGAACTTGATGCCCATTTCCTTCGAGACTTCGGCCAGCAGGTCGTAGTTGAAGCCGACTGCCTTGCCGTCCTTGATGAAGTCGAACGGGGCGAATTCGGTTTCCGTGCCGATCTTGAGCTCGCCGGCCGCCTTGGCCTTGGCGAGAACGTCATCCGCCGCGCGGGCGGAAGTGATCAGGCCAGGAGCGGCAATCCCGGCCGCCGCAATGCCACCAGCGGCGAGTACCCGCCGCCGACCAAGAATCTCCATAGCAACCTCCAAACTGTGACAAGCATGGGTAACGTCCCGCTCCCAGGCATATGGCACTGTTGGCCAGCGCTCAATGGATAAACGCAGCTTGACGCAGGCCGGGGCGCTTGCAAAGTCTTTGTCTAGGCAAATCTTGCCGCACATGGAGGCACGGATGCTCCCCATCATCGACCTTTCCGGCCCTCTCGCCGGTGACGCGGCGGCCACGGCGGAGGTGGCGCGGCAAATCAATGCGGCCTGCCTGACCCACGGGTTCTTCTACGTGCGCAACCATGGCGTGCCGGAGCCGGTGATCGCCCGCACCGTCGAACAGGCTCAGTTGTTCTTCCGCCAGCCCATCGAGGAGAAGCGCAAGGCCAAGGTGAACATGCGCCACCGCGGCTTCAACGCGCTCGGCGATGCGTTGATGTACGGGGCGGACAAGCCTGATTATAAAGAATTCTTCAGCATCGGCCTCGAACTGCCGGAGGATGATCCCGATGTGGTGGCCGGCCAGGCGCTGCGGGGCCCCAACAACTGGCCACCCGGCAAGCCGGAATTCCGCGATGCCCTCAGCACCTATTACGAAGCGCTCGGCGCCTGCGGGGCGATGCTGCTGCGCTGCGTGGCTGTGTCCCTCGGCGTGGCGCCGGATTTCTTTGTCGACAAGTACCAGAAGCGCCTGCAGCGCACCCAGATCATCTACTACCCGCCGCAGCCACCCACCGCCGGGGATGACCAGTTCGGCCTGGCCGCCCACACCGATTTCGGCTGCATCACCCTGCTCTGGCAGGACGACAACGGCGGCCTGGAAGTGCACGATCGCGCCGCCAACGCCTGGATCCCGGCGCCGCCGATCCCCGGCACGCTGGTGATCAACGTGGGCGACCTGCTCGGCCGCTGGACCAATGATCGCTATGCCTCCACGCCGCACCGCGTGCTCAACAAATCCGGCCGCGAGCGCTTCTCCATCGCGACGTTCTATGACCCGGATTACACCGCCAACGTGGACCCACGGATGCTGGGGGTGAGCGACGCGGAGAGCCACTCCGAACCGGTCTCGGCCGGGGACCATATCCTGGGCCGTATCCAGCGTTCCTTCGGCTACCGCAAGACGGCGGCCGAGTAGGCCGGAATAACGGATAAAAAGTTTTTGCTTCTTTTTTCAAAAAGAAGCG
>CAIMWH010000369.1 GCA_903845065.1 uncultured Rhodospirillales bacterium
TGTCGCAGCCGTTCGATGGCCGCCAGGCGACCTACCAGTTCAACAACTGCCAGGCCGCCAAGCTGTCCCTGCCGACCAAGCAGGACGACTTCACCATCCCCGAGATGGACTTCATGATTGCCGCCGACACCTCCGGCAACATCGGCTTCATCAACACCTCGCTCTGAGCCAGAGGGTTCCATGTCCGAAGACAACATCGTCACCATCGGCGGCGAGGCCATCGTCCTGCCGCCGATCCTCAACTTCGCCAGCCTCAAGCGCGCCTGGCCCGCCATCCGCGCATCCGGCATCGCCACTGATTCCACCGACAGGGTCGCCGCCGACATTTCGGTCATCGCCGCCGTGCTGCTGCCGACGCGGCCCGACCTGACGGCGCCGGAGATCGAGAAGCGCCTGCGCATCAACCGCTTCGATGGCAGCGACGAGCGGCCCGGCATTATGGACGCCGTCACCCGGCTGATGATCGTCTCGGGGCTCGTCAGCCAGGGGGAACTGGAGGCGCTGGCGGATCAGGCCCCGGCAGCGCCAAGGGCTCCGGCAGCGCAGACGGCCACGACGGAAGCCTAGACCTCGACTACCTCGTCGCCGAACTCGCCGCCGCCGGCATGGAGGGCGGCTCCCCCGCGGTGATCTGGGAACGCTGGACCATCCCGATGTACCGGGCCCAGCAGCGCTACTGGAGCGACCACCCGCCGCTGCAATGGATGGTCCAGGCGTTCCTCAAAATCCCGTTCAAGAAGACACCGCCGCCAGGTCCGCTGGACGCAACGCCGCCGCGGCCGGTGGATTGGTCGGTGCTGGATAGGCAACCATGATGGTTAGGCGACCGGCGTGATTGTGGGCTTGATCGAGAGATGAAACCCGAGCGCCTTGGTCACCGCCGTCAGTGTCGACAGGGTCGGGTTCCCCTCAGCGGACAACGCTTTGTAGAGCGTCTCTCGTGTCAATCCGGTGTCCCGTGCGATCCTGCTGAAGTTCCGCGCCCGGGCGACTGTGCCGAGCGCCGAGGCGATCACCGCCGGATTGCCATCCTCGAACGCCTCTTCGAGATAGGCAGCGATGCGCTCATCCGAGTTGAGAACTTCTGCCGCATCGAACGGCTTCGTCTCGATCGTCATGCTCATATCTCCTTCGCCATTGCCTTCGCCGACTTGATGTCCCTGGTCTGGCTCGATTTGTCCCCGCCACACAACAAGATCACCACAACGGCACCGCGCTGTACAAAATAAACCCGGTATCCCGGGCCGTAGTGGATCCGAAGCTCGCTGACACCTTCGCCGACCGGCTGCACATCACCGAAATTCCCAAACGCCAGGCGCTCGGCCCGCGCGGCGATCTTTGCCACCGCGCGCGGATCGGAGAGGCCGTCAAGCCATTGAATGAAGCGCTCGGTGCGGCGAACCTCGAACATCTGTCAAGTATAGTTGGCACACGAAGACTGTCAACTATAATTCTCATTCTGCCACGTCTCGCGTCCACGGACTGATGCCGTTGGGTCGCCGCACCGCCATAA
>CAIMWH010000370.1 GCA_903845065.1 uncultured Rhodospirillales bacterium
AAAAAAGAAACAAAAAACTTCTATCCGTTGCCGCTTCCGCCGATACCGAGGGCACCGTTGGCATCACCGAGGCGGGGGGCGCCGTGGGAGATTTGCGGGCGGATACCGTCGATGGTCATTGGCATGGCCGTCAAGGCGAAGTCCTCGCCGGGCACGCTCTGGAACATGCCGAGCGCCTGCACCTGCGGCTGGGCGAGGGCTTCGGGGAGGGAGTGGATTTGCGCGGCCGGCACGCCGGCGGCCTCCAGGCGCTCGATCCATACCGCGCGCGGCTGGGTCATCAGCACCGGGCCCATCAGGGCGAACAGGGCGTCCTTGTTCTGCAACCGGTCGCGGTTACCGGTAAAGCGCGGGTCGGCCACCCATTCGGGATGGCCCATCACGCCGGCCAGCTTGGCGAACAGGCGGTCATTGCCGGCGCAAATCATGAAGGCGCCATCGGCGGCGTCGAACGCCTCGTATGGCACCATCACGGGATGGCCGGTGCGATGGCGGGCGGGCATTTCGCCGGTGCCGGTGTAGGCGTCGATCTTCTGGCCGCACCACATCAGCGCGGTTTCCAGCAGGGAGGTTTGCAGGATGCCGCCGCGCCCGGTGTGCTGGCGGCGTTGCAGCATGGAGAGGGCGCCAATCACCGCCCACATCGCGCTGCCCTGGTCGCACAGCGAGGCGCCGGCGCGCATGGGCGGATCGTCGGGGCCGCCGTTGATGGCCGACAGCCCGGAATAGGCCTGGATCAACGGCTCGAATCCCGGCCGCAGTGCCATCGGCCCGGTGTGGCCGAAGGCGGAAATGGCGCAATAGATCAGGCGCGGATGGCGCGAGGTGAGGCCGGGTCCGTCAACGCCCAGGGTCTCGGGCACGCCCGGGCGCAGGTTGTGCACGCAGATATCGGCGCTGGCGACCAGGCGTTCGAACTCGGCATGCCCCTCCGGCGTCCGCAAATCGAGGGCCGCGGATTTCTTGCCGCGGTTGAATATGTGGAAGGTCATCGCATCGTCATGGCGGAAGGCCGGCCCCATGCGTCGCGCATCATCCCCGCCCTCGACACGCTCGATCTTGATCACCTCGGCGCCGAGATCCGCGAAAATCGCGCCGACGAACGGGCCGGCGAGGATCTGGCCGAGTTCGATCACGCGCAGTCCGGCCAGCACGCCGGGCTGGGGGGTGGCGGTTTGGTTCATGGTGCAGCCTTTTGACGCATGACAGGGACGGTTTCGGCGGGCACCATACGGAGACGCGCCCTGAGGACAAGAGGGCGGCGCAAACGAGGGAAAAGGCATGGCGCCGCTGATCGGGGTGTTCGATCTGTTCCGTATCGGGCTGGGTCCGTCGAGCTCACACACGGTGGGGCCGATGCGGGCGGCCCGCGCGTTCATCGCCGGGGCGCGGGGGATGAAGGGCGTGGCACGGGTGGAGGTGACGCTGTTCGGCTCCCTCGCCTGGACCGGCAAGGGCCACGGCACCGACGTGGCGGTGATCGCCGGCCTGGCCGGGATGACGCCCGATAGCGCCGACCCGGACGAGGTGCACGGCCTTCCGGCCCGCATCGCGGCGGAGGGGCGGCTCGATCTGCCCGGCATCGGCCTGGTGGGGTTCGATATGGCGCGCGATGTGCGCTTCGATCGCGCCACGCCCACCACCGGCCATCCCAACACCATGACCCTGCGGCTGCTCGACGTGTCCGGCGCCGTGCTGGCGGCCGAAACCTGGTTCTCGGTCGGCGGCGGTTTCGTGGTGCGGGACGGCGAGGCGGACGCGGCTGCCGAGTTGCCCCCCGCCCTGCCCTACCCGTTCCGCTCGGCCGCCGACATGCTCGGGCACTGCGCGCGGGATGGCATATCGTTGTCCGCGATGCAGTTCGCCAACGAGTGCGCGGTGCGCGATGCGGCCACCGTGCGCACGTATATCGTCGCCGTCGCCGCCGCCATGGAGGGCTGCATCGCCCGCGGCCTGATGCAGGACGGCGAGTTGCCGGGCGGGCTGAAGGTGCGCCGCCGCGCCACCACCCTGGCCGCCCGCATCGAGGACAAGCGCCGCCGCAATGCAGGGGCCGCGACGGAAACCATGGACCGGGTGAGCCTGTGGGCCATCGCGGTGAACGAGGAAAACGCCGCCGGCGGCCGGGTGGTCACCGCGCCCACCAATGGCGCCGCCGGCGTGGTGCCGGCCGTGCTGCGGTTCATGCGTACCTATCATCCCGAACTCGGCGCCGAGGGTGTCGAGGCGTTCATGCTCGCCGCCGCCGCGGTGGGCGCCCTGGCGAAAACCAATGCCTCCATCTCGGGCGCCGAGGTAGGCTGCCAGGGCGAGGTGGGCGTGGCCTGCGCGATGGCGGCGGCGGGCCTCGCGGCGGCCCTCGGGGGCTCGCCGGCGCAGGTCGAGAACGCCGCCGAAATCGGCCTCGAACATCATCTCGGCATGACGTGCGATCCGATCGGCGGCCTGGTGCAGATCCCCTGCATCGAGCGCAACGCCTTCGGTGCCATCAAGGCCATCAACGCCGCGTCCCTCGCTCTGGCTGGCGACGGCACCCATCGGGTAAGCCTCGACGAGGTGATCGCCACCATGCGACAGACCGGGCTTGATATGCATGACAAATACAAGGAGACCTCGCAGGGGGGTCTCGCGGTTCACGTGACGGAGTGTTGAGCATGGTGGCGCGGGTAATCGCGGTCGATCCGTTCGACCTGGTGGTGTTCGGCGCCACCGGGGACCTGGCGCAGCGCAAGCTGTTGCCGGGGCTGTTCTATCGCTGGCAGGCCGGGCAGATGCCGCCCGAGGCACGCATCGTCGGCGTTGCGCGACGCAAGCTGACCGACGAGATGTTTCGCACCCTGGCGCGCGACTCCATCGCCGCCCACGTAGCGCCGGCGGACCGGGATGCCACCGCCGAGGAAGGCTTCATCAGCCGGCTGCGCTACGTGGCGGCCGACGCGGATGCCGATGGCGGCTGGCCCGAACTGGCCGCGATGCTGGCCGATGCGCCCGATCGTATCCGGGTGTTCTACCTCGCCACCGGGCCGGACCTGTTCGGCCCGATCTGCGACCGCGTCGCCGCCCACGGGCTGGTGTCGGATAAGGCGCGGGTGGTGGTGGAGAAGCCCATCGGCAAAAGCCTCGCCTCGGCCAAGGCGGTGAACGATGCCGTCGGCCGCAGTTTTCCTGAAGATCGCATCTACCGGATCGACCATTACCTCGGCAAGGAGACGGTGCAGAACCTGATGGCGCTGCGCTTCGCCAATGCGCTGTTCGAGCCGGTGTGGAATGCCGCCCATATCGATCATGTGCAGATCACGGTGGGCGAAACCCTCGGCGTCGAGGGCCGGGCTGGCTACTACGACACCGCCGGCGCCCTGCGCGACATGGTGCAGAACCACATCCTCCAGTTGCTGTGCCTGACCGCAATGGAGCCGCCGACCTCGCTCTCCGCCGATGCGGTGCGGGACGAGAAACTCAAGGTGCTCAAGGCCCTGGTGCCGATCGCGGCCGAGAACACGGTGCGTGGGCAATATCGCGCCGGCGCCTCGGCGGGCGGGCCGGTGCGTGGCTATCTGGAGGAACTCGGCGACCATGACAGCCACACCGAAACCTTCGTCGCCCTGAAGGCCGAGATCGCCAACTGGCGCTGGGCCGGGGTGCCGTTCTTCCTGCGCTCAGGCAAGCGCCTGCCGTCCCGGGTGTCGGAGATCGTGATCGCGTTCCGCCCCATCCCGCATTCGGTGTTCGACGGCACCGCGGGGCCGATCAACGCCAATACCCTGGTGATGCGCCTGCAACCCGACGAGTCCGTCAAGCTGCTGCTGATGGTGAAGGACCCCGGGCCGGGCGGCATGCGGCTGACCGAGCAGGCACTCAACATGTCCTTCGCCGAGGCGTTCGGGGTGCGCAACCCGGATGCCTATGAGCGCCTGCTGATGGACGTGGTGCGCGGCAACCAGACCCTGTTCATGCGCCGCGACGAGGTGGAGGCGGCATGGCGCTGGGTCGATCCCATCCTGGAGGCCTGGGCCGCCTCGGGCGAGGCGCCGAAGCACTACACCGCCGGCACCTGGGGCCCCTCGGCCGCCATCGCGCTGATCGAGCGCAGCGGGCGGACATGGCACGAGGACGGTGTGTAGCCCGGCGGATCAACTCACCGCGCGCCGCACCGCCACCACCGCGAGGCCCATCAGCACCACGGCGGCCAACGCCATCGGCCAGATCGCGGTCAGCGCCACCTCGGCCGGCATGGCTTGCAGGAAGACGCCGCGGGCGATGATCAGCATGTAGCGGATGGGGTCGATCCGGCTGATCCACTCCACCCCGGGCGGCATGTTCTCCACCGGGGCGGCGAAGCCCGAAAGGATGATGGCCGGGGAGGCGAACACGAACACCCCGAGGATGGCCTGCTGCTGGGTGCGGGCAAAGGCAGAGATGGCGAGCCCGAGCGCGGCACCCGCCAGCATGTAGACGAACAGCGCGATCTCGAAGAGCACCAGGCTGCCGGCGAACGGCAGATGGAACCACAGCACCGCCGCCCCCACCACGATATGGGCTTCGAGCAGCCCGACGACCACCGCCGGAATCGCCTTGCCCGCCAGCACCTCGGAGGGCCGCAGCGGCGTCACCAGCATCTGCTCGAAGGTGCCGAGTTCCCGCTCGCGGGCCAGAGAAAGGGCGCCCACCAGAATGGACATCATCAGCGACAGCACCGCCACCAGGCCTGGCAGGATGAACCATTGCGGTTCGAGCGTGGGGTTGAACCAGTCGCGGGTTTCAAGCGCCAAAGGCGGCGTGGTGGTGCCCAGGGCATAGCTGGTGATGATCGTGGCGGCATAGCCGCTGATCAGCAGCGCGGTGTTGGAGCGTCGCGCGTCAAGCAGGAGTTGCACCCGTGGCGTCCGCCCGGCGGCAAAATCGGCCGAGAAGCCTTGCGGGATGTGCAGCACGGCCGCCGCGGTCTTGGCGTCGATCAGGGTCGCGGCGGCGGCGGGATTGTCGGGCGTGGCGACCACGGTGAAACGCGGCGAGCCGGTGAAGCGGGCGGTGAGGTCGCGGGACGCGATGCCGGCATCCTCGTTCCACACCGCGAGCGGCACATTGCGGATTTCGAAGCTGGCGGCGTAGGCGAAAATCATCACCTGCACCAACGGCGGCAGCAGCAGGACCATCCGCGTGCGGGTGTCCTTCCACAGGCTGGCGAGTTCCTTCAGGACGAGGGCGAGAACGCGGGCGAACATCGCTCAGTCCAACCGGCGGCGGGTGACGGCGAGGGTGGCCACCACTGCCGCCGTGGCCGCCACCGCGAGGCCGGCCAGGTTGGGCAGGATCAGCGGCCACACCGTGCCGGCCAGGAACAGGCATTGCAGGATATCGACCAGGTAGCGCGCCGGCACGCCGTAGGTGACGGTTTGCAGCCAGCCGGGCATGGAGGCGATATCGAATATCATGCCGGACAGCATCATCGCCGGCATCATGGTGAGCAGGAACGCCAACTGGGCGGCGACGAACTGGTTGCGCGCCAGGGTGGAAATCAGCAGGCCGAGGGCGAGCGAGAAAATCAGGAACAGGCTGGACGCTGCCAGCAGGGCACCGAAACTGCCACGGAACGGCACGCCGAATATCAATATGGCGATGGCCACCGCACCCAGCATGGCCAGCAGTCCCAGCACGAAATAGCTGCCGAGCTTGGCCAGGATCAGTTCGCCCATCCCGGCCGGGCTCGCCAGCATGCTCTCCATGGTCCCGCGCTCCCACTCGCGCGCCACGATGAGGGCGGTGAGCAAGGTGCCGGTCATCGACATCACGAAGGCGATCACGCCGGGCACGATGAAGTCGGCCGAGCGCAGGGCGGGGTTGAACCAGAACCGGGCGTCGACCCCGATGCCGCCCCCGGAGCGCACCGCCTCGCGCGCTTGGCCGGCGGCCCAGGTGGCGAGCGCGCCCTGCACGTAGCCCTCGAGGATGCCGGCGGTGTTGGGATCGGTCGCGTTGACCAAAAGCTGGGCGCGGGCGGGCCAGCGGGACTGGGTGCGCAGGCGGGTGGCGAAATCCTCGCGCAGTACCAGCATGCCGCGTGCCTCGCCCTTGGTGATCAGCGCCGCGCCCTCGGTGGTGCTGGCGATGCGCACAACCTCGAGATAGGGCGAATTGGCCAGCGCCTGCACGATATCCCGCGTGTCGGCGGCCGGAGCCTCGATGAGCACGGCGAGCGGCATCCGCTTGGCATCGAGCGAAATGCCGAAGCCATCGACGAACAGCAGGATCACCGGCAGCAGGAAGGCAATCAGCAGCGCCGAGGGGTCACGGAAGATCTGCAACACTTCCTTGACCAGCAGGCCACGCAGCGGGAGGAGGGCGTTCATGCGGCCTGCGCTCCGGCGGGTGGCGCCACGAGTGCGATGAAGGCGTCCTCCAAAGTGGGGTCCGGCTGGGCCGCGGTGCGCACCCGGGCGCGCAGTTCCGCCGGCGTCCCGGTCACGATGAGGCGCCCGGCGTTCACGATGGCGAGGCGGTCGCAGTATTCGGCCTCGTCCATGAAATGGCTGGTGACCAGGATGGTGACGCCGGCATCGGCGAGCGCCCCGATGCGGGACCAGAAGGCACGGCGGGTGAGCGGGTCGACGCCCGAGGTGGGTTCGTCGAGGAACAGGATTTCGGGGCCGTGCAGCAGGGCGGCGGCCAACGCGAGGCGCTGCTTCACCCCGAGCGGCAGTTGCCCGGCCACGCTGTCGGCCACGGTTTCCAGATCGAAGCGGGTCAGCGCATCCATCACGGCGGCGCGGCGGGCACGCAGGCCGAGTCCATAGACGCGGGCGAAGAACATCAGGTTCTCCCGCACCGACAATTCGCCATAGAGCGAGAAGCGCTGCGCCATGTAGCCGATGCGGGCGCGGGCATCGGCGGAGGCGCGCAGCATGTCCTGCCCCGCCACATGGGCGGTGCCGGCGCTGGGCGCGAGCAGGCCGCATAGCATGCGGAACGTGGTGGATTTCCCGGCGCCGTTGGGGCCGAGCAGGCCGAAGATTTCGCCGCGCGCCACGCTGAAACTCACCCGATCCACCGCTGTGAATGCCCCGAAGCGGCGGACGAGGTCCCGCACCTCAATCGCCGGGCCATCGGCGGGCGGGCGCACCGGCGGAATGGCGGCGGGCTGGATCGGGGCGCCATCGGCGAGGCGATCGACAAATCCATCCTCGAAGCGCGGCGCGGTGGCGATGACGCTGCTGCCCCCAAGTGCGGCGGCGTCGGGTGGCGGGGCACCGGCAGCGCGCACCAGGCGCAGGGTGTCGCCCTGGATCGCCACATCCACCATCCCCTCCAGCGGGGCAATGGCGCGGGCGATGCGGCGGCGTTCGGCCGCGGGCACTGCAAGCCGCCAGACCCGGCCTTCAAGCGGGGCAAGGAAATCGGCCGGCGGACCGGAGGCGAGCACCCGCCCCTCGTGCAGCAGCAACACACTGCCGCAGCGTTCGGCCTCGTCGAGATAGGCGGTGGCCCAAACCACGCCCATCCCCTCCTCCCGCCCCTCGGCCAGCATGTCCGACACGATGGCCCAGAGTTCGCGCCGCGAGGCCGGATCGACCCCCACCGAGGGCTCATCGAGCAGCAGCAGGCGGGGCCGGGCGAGCAGGGCGCAGGCGTGGCCGAGCTTCTGCTTCATCCCGCCCGACAACTGCCCGGCCAGGCGGCCGGTGACCGGCGCCAGGGTGGTAAAGCGTAACAGCCGGGCAATCCGCTCGCGCCGCAGATCGGCCGGCATTCGGTGCAGATCGGCGAACAGCGACAGGTTCTCGGCCACCGTGAGGTCCTCGTAGAGGCCGAAGCGTTGCGGCATGTAGCCGATATCGCGATGGGCGGCGGCGGCATCGCGGGCCATGTCATGCCCGAGCACCATCACCTCCCCAGCGGTGGGGCGCAGCAGCCCGGCGAGCAGGCGCAGCAGGGTGGTCTTGCCTGCCGCATCCGGCCCGACGATGCCGGTGATGATGCCGGGCGCAATGGTGAGCGCCACATCATCGAGCGCCACGTGGCCACTGAAAGCATGGCGCAGGCCGCGGATTTCGGCCAGCGGGATCATCGGCTACGGCGCCGGCAGCGAGATGGTGACCGGCATGCCCTGGCGCAGCGCGTCATCCGGCTGGTCGATGCGAACGCGGAAGCGATACACCAGCTGGGTCCGCAGGTCCGGCGTTTCCACCGTCTTGGGGGTGAACTCGGCCACCGGCGAAACATAGCCGATGCGGCCCTGCCACGCCTTGCCGCCATCACTCGTCACCCGCACCACCGCGCCGGGAGCCACCCGGCCGAGCAGCGCCTCGGGCGCGAAGCCCCGCACCCAGGTCTCGCCATCGATCGCCATGGCGTAGACCGGCGAGGTCGGCAGCACCACTGTGCCGGGCTCGACGATGCGGGTGGTGATGGTGCCATCCATCGGGGCGGCGAGATGGGCATGCTCAAGCTGCACCTGGGCGAGATCGACGGTGGCCTCAGCGGCGCGGAACCCGGCCCGCGCCGCCTCGATTTCGAGCGGCAAAGGGCCATGCACGGCGAGGTCCAGTGCGGCGCGGCTCTGCGCCACCTGGGCGCGGGCGGCATCGCGGGCGCGCAGGGCGTCATCGAGCGCCTGGCGCGAATTGACGTCGCGGCGGGCGAGTTCCTCCTGGCGGGCGAAGGTGGCCTCGGCGTTGGCCAGCATCGCATTGGCGCCGGCCAGGGCGGCGCGCGCCTGGTCGATGGTCTCGGCGCGAGTGCCGGCGAGAAGCAGATCGAGCTGCGCCTTGGACTGGTCACGCCGCGCGACGGCCAAAGCAAGGGCGGTGCGGTTGGTGGCGTCATCGAGTTCGGCCAGGGCGTCCCCGGCCATGACCCGATCGCCCTCGCGCCGCGCCATGCTGCGCACCGCGCCCTCGGCATTGAACGACAGTGTCACCTCGCGGATTTCGACATTGCCGTAGAGCGTGCCAGGCGGTGGCACGGCGCGGGCGCGCTGCACCGCCAGGGTGGCGATGCCCCCGATGGCGACAAGGATGACGATGGCAAGGACAACGCGCTTCATGGGCAACACTCCGTCAGGAGAGGTGACCCATCATGGCGCGTCACGCCTTGACGTGCATCAACTCACGCTGCGGGACTGATCGGCCCAGAACGGCTTGCGCAGTTCGGTTTTGAGGATCTTGCCGGCGCCCGAGAGCGGCAGGCTGTCCGGCCTGACGCTCACGCTGCGCGGTAGCTTGAAGCCGGCAATGCGGGCGCGGCAATGCGCGATCAGCGCCTCCTCGGTGGCCTCCTGCCCTGGCTTGAAGCGGACCACCGCATGCACCCGCTCGCCCCATTGCGCATCGGGCACGCCGATCACCGCGCATTCGGCCACGGCGGGATGGCTGTAGAGGGCTTCCTCCACCTCGGCCGAATAGACGTTCTCGCCGCCGGTGATGATCATGTCCTTCACCCGATCGACGATGAAAACGAACCCCTCGTCATCCATGTAGCCGCCGTCCCCGGTGTGCAGCCAGCCGCTGCGCAGCGCCCGGGCGGTCAGTTCCGGCTGCTGCCAGTAGCCCACCATGACGATGTTGCCGCGGGCACAAATCTCGCCGACGGTGCCGCGCGGCACCTCCACGTCGTTCTCGTCGAGAATGGCGATTTCGCAGCCCGGCACCGCGCGCCCGGCCGATTTCAGCCGCCCGGCGAACGGGCCTTCCAGGCAATGATACTTGTGCGGCATCAGGGTCAGCACCGGGGACGCCTCGGACTGCCCGTAGGCCTGCATGAAGCGGATATTGGGCAGCACCTGCAGTGCCCGCGCGATCACCGCCTCGGGCATCGGCGAGGCGCCATACAGCATGTCCCGCATGCTCGACATGTCGTGGCTGGCGAGTTCGGGGTGATGCACCAGCATGTTGATCATGGTGGGCACGATGAGCGAGTGGGTGACGCCCTCCTCGGCCACCAGGCGCATGTAGGCCACCGGATCGAAGCGCGGCAGGAAGGTATGGGCGCCGCCGAACGCGGTGATGAGGAAGGTCATCGCCCCATCCGCGATGTGGAACATCGGGGCGGCGTGGATGTAGCAGGCGGAGGTATCGACCTCGACCTCGCGCATCATGTTGAGCGCATTGCCGACGATGTTGTCGTGGCTGAGCATCACGCCTTTGGACCGCCCGGTGGTACCACCGGTGTAGTAGAGGCCAACGATATCGCTACCGCCGCAGCCGGCATCCGCCGCCGGGGTGGAAGCCGCGAGGAGCGGATCATAGGCATGCAGGCCGGCCGGCGTGGCGCCCTCGCCGATGTGGATGACGTGGCGCAGCGCCGGGATTTCGGCCGTCAGCGTGGGCAGCACGCCGAGGAAGGCGTCATCGATGAGCAGCCCGGAACACCCGGAATCGGCGAGCCAGAACACGATCTCGGGCGGCGCGAGCCGGGTGTTGATCGGCACGAAAATGACACCCGCGGTGGCGAGGCCGAAAAACGCTTCGAGGTAGCGGTCGGTGTTGAGCGCCAGGATGGCGATGCGATCGCCGGGTTTGTAGCCGAGGGCATTCAGGGCACCGGCGAGGCGGGCGCAGCGTTCGGCGAATTCCTGCCAGGTGTGGCGGCGGCCGGCGAATACGGTGGCGGTGCCGTTCCCGTTGGTCTGCACGGCTCGGCGCAGGAATTGCGTGATCTGCGTCATGGCGGTCCCCTCGATTGGCCGCGATGCGGCACGTCGGGCGGATCGTAACGCGGGCGGGGAGGGAAGGAAATGTGGTTGAGATAAATCACATTTGTGTTGTGGCGAGGCTGGCTAGGCGGAAATCCGCGCCAGCCACGCCCGCACCCCGGCAGCATCGCCGAAATGCTCCTGCACACGCCAGCCGAGGCCGCCCAGGGCGCGGGCGGCGCGCATACCGTCCTCGTCGGTGGTGTCATCGCCGATATAGACCGGGGTGCGGCCGGTGAATGGCGAGCGGGCCATGAGGGCCGTCACCGCGGTGGCCTTGTCGGCGCCGCGCGGTTTCATCTCCCACGCCATCAGGGCGGGCATGATGGCGAAATTGTCCTCGTGGCCGGCGAGCAGGGCTTGCATGGCGGCATAGAGGGCGGGGCCGGCTTCGGGCGCCAGGCGGAAATGCAGCACGAAGCTACGGCGCTTTTCCTCGAGCAGGGCGCCGGGATGGGTGGCGGCGATGGTGGCGGCCCGGGGCAGCCATTCGGCCGGCAGGTCGGCGAGGGCGGCGCGTTCGATGGCCTCGCCCGGGGCATGGCGGATGGCACCGCCATGTTCGCCGGCGACGGCGTAGGGGAGGTCGTCGAGCAGGGCATCCACCTGCTCAATCGGCCGGCCGGTCACCACGGCGACGGCATCGGCGTGGAGGGTGCGCAGGCGTGCGAGGCTGGTGCGCAGGTCGGGCGGCACCACCACGGCATCCGGCGTGCGGGCGATGTCGATCAGCGTGCCGTCAAGATCGAGCAGTAGGGCGGCGTTGGGGGGAAGCGACGTCATGGCGTGCAGGCGGTGACGCGCAGGTCATAGACCGGGTGCTCCAGCACCGCGAGCGCGGGTTCGGCGGCGAACATCCAGGCGCGGAACAGCGGGGCCGTGGCGGCTCCATCGGTCACTTCGAGGAAGGCGGCCGAGTCGGGCGCCTGGTCCGCCGGGCGGGCGACGCAGGCGCGCACCACGATGGCGAGGGTGCCGAAGCGCAGGGTCTCGCCCACCTTGCCGGTGAGGCGGTTGACCCGCGCGGTCACCTTGTCGAGCGCCTGGAGCACCACGGTGGTACGGGGTTGCCAGTCGGACGCCATCATGGTGGCGGCCGGTGGCGCCGGTGCCGGAGCGGGCGGTGTCGGGGCGGGCGTTGCTGGGGCGGGTGTTACTGGGGCGGGTGTTACTGGGGCGGGCGCCGGAGCCGGCACCACCGCGGGCGGCGCAGAGGTCGCCTCCGGAGCCACGATCGGCGGCAGCGGCTGGGATTCGATGACCGCCGAGGGGTCCTGCCCCGGGGCCGGGCCGATGGATTGGGTCGGGCCGGATGGCAATGGCGCCTGCACCGGGCCGAGCGGCGTCAGGCCGGGGGGCAGGCGCTGGGCAAGGGCCGGCGAGGCGAGCGCCAGGATCGCGACCACCGCCGCCACACGCCGGCTCATTCGGCGGCGCGGCCCCGTTTCGGGCTCACCAGGTCATCCACCATCCCGGCCAGGATGCGGCGCATGGCGGCCTCGTCCACCCCCATCAGCACGGCGTCCTCGAAGGCATCCTGCATCACCTGGGCGAGTTCGGCATGGTTTTCCGCCAGCGTCTTGAGCTTCTCCCGGCAGGACACCGGCGCGCCATCGGGCTGCGGCCAGATTTTCGGGGCCGGGCTCATTTCGGCGCCTGGTTCTGCTGCAACTGCTTCTGCACGTTGCTGCTCAGGTCGCTCACGCTGAAGATGAACTTGCCCAGCATCTGCTCGAAGCTCACCGCGGACTGGGTGATGGTCACCTCGCCGCCATCGGCCAGCATCTTGTCATCGCCGCCCGGCACGACGGAGAGGAACTTGCCGCCAAGCAGGCCGTCCGAGGTGATTTCCGCGCTCGAATCCTTCGGCAGCTTCAACGTGGAGAGCACCGAGAACGTCACGATGGCCTGATAGGATTTCGGGTCGATCCGGGCAGAATACACGGTGCCGATCTTCACCCCGGCGAGCCGAACGTCGGACCCGATGGCGAGGCCGTCCACCCGATCGAACTTCGCATGCAGTGTGATGCCGGACACGGTGGAGCGCCCGGTGTTCGCCACCGCATAGCCGAGGAAGCCGATTGCCACCACCAGCACCACGGCGCCGGCGAGCAGTTCGGTCAGATTGCGACTGGCCATCGGCCGGGGATCAGGAGCCCGGGGTCCAGGCTTCGTAGTCGCCGGTGGCGTGCGCCCGTTTGCCGCCCTGATAGTCATGGCCGGGGGGACGATAGCTGCCGGGGGTGGCGGTCTGGTTGGCTTCGTGCGGCTTCTGCCACGGGCGCTTGCCGGCTTCGGCCAGCGGCGCATCGGTGGTGTAGTGCAGCCACGAATGCCACTCGGCCGGCACCGAGGAAGCCTCGGGCTCGCCCTTGTAGTCCACCCAGCGGCGGCGATGCTCGCCATCGCGGGGGCGGCGGTCTTCGTAATAGGTGTTGCCGATAGCATCCCGGCCGACGACGCGGCCGTTCAGCATGGTGAAAATGCGCGTGCCGATGTTCATGGGCAGAATATAGGCCGGTGTGGGGCCGTGGTCCATGGGGCTGATGTGTGCCGGCATGTCACACAACTATCCACAGGATTTTGTGGTAACGGACCGACTCGACCCCAAAATACGCTTTCGGAGTCGCCGGCGGGGGAGTACGATCCGGCTATGAGAAAGACGCAGAACACCATCCGTTCCTGGCAGGGCGTGCGCATGCGGCGCACCACGGCGGCCGCCGATCCGGATGCCGAACCGCGCGCCGTCACCTTGCCTGTCGAGTGGGACCAGAGCGCCGCCGACGCGCTTGCCGCCCTCGCGCCCGGCTCTCGCGCCGTCACTCTGGCCGCCGCCGCCGATGCCTGGGTGGCGCCGCTGGCCGAACGGGCGAAGCAGGCCGGGATCGAACTGCCGCTCACCGAACGGCTGCACGCCATGCTGCTCACCCGCCGTGGCGCACCCGCCGCCCCGCTGTGGCGCGGCGAGACGCCTGTTTGCCCGGGGTTTACCCTCAATCTCGCCGCATTCGCCGATCCCGAGGCCGGTTTCGATGCCGGTGGGTTCGCCGAGGCGGTGGAAACCGCCGTCGTTGCCCTCACGCTGGCCTGCCCCGCCGCCCAACGCATCGCGGTCGGCCTGACCGACCTCGCCGGCCTGCTCGCCGGGCTGGGGCTCGATTATGACAGCGAGCCCGCCCGCCGCATGGGCGCCGCGGTGGCCACAGCCCTGCGCCGCCATGCCGATACCGCCTCGCTGGCGATGGCCGAACGCTTCGGCGCGGTGGCCGGCGCACTCCGCCACACCGCAACCACCGCCATCCTGCCGCCTGGCCCGGCTGACGCCCTGCTTGGTGCCGAGACCGGCGGCATCGCCCCCGAGTTCGCCCCGCTGACCGATACCGGCACCCTCACCCGCGCCGCTCGCGCCCTGCTCGCCGCCCGCAGCATGACGGCCGAGGCCGCACTCGCCCTCACGCTGGCCGGCCGCAGCCCGTTCCCGCCGGTAAGCGCCACCGCCCATGCCGCCATGCATGACGCCATAGCGCCCCACATCCACGCCATGCCGGTGCGCCCCGATGCCGCCGCGGTGGTGGATGCCGAGGGCCGCCGTAGCCTGCCGCCGCGCCGCGCCGGATACACCCAGAAGGCCGCGGTGGGCGGGCACAAATTGTTCCTGCGCACCGGCGAATACGATGACGGCAAGCTCGGCGAGATCTTCATCGGGCTGCACAAGGAAGGCGCGGCCTTCAAGGGCCTGATGGACAATTTCGCCATCGCCGTCAGCCTCGGCCTGCAACACGGCGTGCCGCTCGAAACCATGGTCGAGACCTTCACTTTCACCCGCTTCGGGCCGGCCGGCGCCGTCGAGGGCGACCCGGCGGTGGAGCGTGCGACCTCGCTGATCGACTATGTGTTCCGCACCCTGGCGGTGAACTACCTCGGCAAGACCGACCTCCCGGAGGCGGAGGACGAGGACGGCGACACCGTGGGGGATGGCGTGCGTGACCGTGCCCCCTTGCTGCCGCTCGACCTGCCGCGCGAAGATGGTCCCCGGCAGCGCCGCCGCACCCTGCGGCTGGTGGCTAAGTAAAAGGACTCTCACGAATGGCGGGCAAGATCGACGCGCGGCTGGCGGAACTCGGCATCACATTGCCGGTGCCGATGGCGCCCATCGCGAACTACGTGCCGTATGTCATCAACGGCAACACCGTGGTGATTTCCGGCCAGGTGCCGGCGGTGGACGGCAAGATCGTGCTGACCGGCAAGGTCGGCCCCGGCGGGCTTTCGGTGGAAGACGCGCAGAAGCAGGCGCGGCAGTGCTTCATCAATCTGCTCACCCACCTCAAGGGCGCGTGCAGCGGTGATCTCGATCGCGTCGAGCAGGTGATCCGCCTGGGCGGCTTCATCGCAGCCCCGGCTGAGTTCAGCCAGCACGCCCTGGTGATGAACGGCGCCTCCGATCTCGCGGTGGCGGTGTTCGGCGATGCCGGGCGGCATGCCCGCACCACGGTGGGCGTCCCCTCGCTGCCGGCCGATGTGCCGGTCGAAGTCGAGG
Organism: uncultured Rhodospirillales bacterium; assembly: GCA_903845065.1. Classification (GTDB taxonomy): domain Bacteria; phylum Pseudomonadota; class Alphaproteobacteria; order Acetobacterales; family Acetobacteraceae; genus CAIYPH01. The sequence goes on from CAIMWH010000370.1 coordinate 15,225, forward strand.
GCATGTTCCGCATCGCCTGATCCCGCGGTGGCCGGCGCCGACTTCACCCTCACGCTGCACCGCGCGATCAGCGAGATCGACGCGGCCGAGTGGGATGCCTGCGCCGGCAGCGGCAACCCGTTCGTCAGCCACGCGTTCCTCGGCGCCGTCGAGGATAGCGGGTCGGCGGGCGCCCGCACGGGTTGGCTGCCACGCCATGCCGCGCTGCGCGATGGCGCCGGCCAGGTGCTGGCGGCAGCGCCGATGTATGCGAAATCCCACAGCTACGGCGAATACGTGTTCGACCATGGCTGGGCGCACGCCTTGGAGCGGGCGGGCGGCAAGTACTACCCGAAACTCCAGGTCGCCTCCCCGTTCAGCCCGGTGCCAGGCCCTCGCCTGCTGATCCGGCCGGACAGCCGGATCGGGGTGGAGGTATTCGCCGGCGCGCTGGAGCAGGCGTGCGCCGAGTTGGGCACCTCCTCGGTGCATGCGACGTTCTGCACCCGCGCGGAGTGGGAGGCGCTGGGGAACGCCGGGTGGTTGCAGCGGATGGGCATGCAGTTCCACTGGGACAACGCCGGGTATGCCAATTTCGACGACTTCCTCGGCGCGTTGTCATCGCGCAAGCGCAAGGTGCTGCGGCGCGAGCGGCGGGATGCCAATGCCTGCGGGCTGGAATTTGTCGCCCTGCGCGGTCCGGAGATCAGCCGGGCGCAATGGAACGCGTTCTACAAGTTCTACACCTCGACGGTGGATCGCAAATGGGGCAGCGCCTACCTCACCGAGCAGTTCTTCCCCCTGCTGGGTGAGCGGTTGGGCGATGCGGTGGTGCTGATGTTGGCGCTGCACAACGGGGTGCCGATCGCCGGCGCCCTCAACCTGATGGGCGCGGACACGCTGTATGGCCGCAACTGGGGCTGCGCGCGCGAGTTCCCGTTCCTGCACTTCGAACTCTGCTACTACCGCGCGATCGATTTCGCCATCGCGCATGGGTTGAAGCGGGTGGAGGCGGGCGCGCAGGGCGAACATAAGATCCAGCGCGGCTACCTGCCGCAACCCACCTATTCAGCCCACTACATCGCGCATAACGGCTTGCGCCGGGCAGTCGCCGATTTCCTGGTGGACGAACGCGCGGAGAAGCTGGAACAAATGGCCGCGCTGTCGACCCTCTCCCCCTTCCGCAAAGAGGGCGAAACGTAAACGACGACGCTTGCTTTCCTCGGCAGCCAGGAGCAGCGCTCCCGGCCACCGAAGCATCGAGCGTCTACTTCAAAGCCGGGCAGGCACTTTCCGACAGTGGCCGGAACGCATCCTTCGCCGGCACGGTGGCCTGGAGTTCGTAGAAGTCATACGGCTCCTTGCTTTCCGACGGCGATTTCACCCGGAACAGATAGGTGTCGTGCACCATGCGCCCGTCCGGACGCAGGGTGCCGTTGCGGATGGTGGGGTCATCGATCGGCAGTTCGTGCATCTTCTTCATCACCGCCGCGGTTTCGGTGGTGCCAGCGGCGGCGACCGATTTCAGGTAGTGGGTGGTGACGGAGTAGACGCCGGCCTGGATGGTGGACGGCATCGCCTTGTGGCGGGCGTAGAAACGCTGGCCGAATTCGCGGCTGCGGGCATCGAGGTTCCAGTAGAACGCCTCGCTCGCGGTAACGCCCTGGGTGACATCGAGGCCGAGGGCGGCCACGTCCGTGATGGTGAGCACGAAGCTCGCCAGCTTCTGCGGCCCCTTGCCGAGGCCGAATTCGCGGGCCTGCTTGAGGGTGTTGATGAGGTCCGTCCCCGTGCTGCCGAGTGCCACCACGCTGGCGCCGGAGGCCTGCGCCTGGAGCAGGAAGGGCGCGAAATCACCGGCGAAGTTGAACGGATGCAGCACCGAGCCGACAATCTTGCCGCCGTTGCGCTTCACCAACCCAGAGCCGTCCGAAATCAGCGAGGTGCCGAAGGCGTAGTCGGCGGCGAGGAAGAACCAGGAACTGTCCGGCGTCGCCAGCGGGCGGGTGATGCCGACCGCCTGGCCGTAGGTGTCCCACATCCACAGCACGCTGGTTTGCGGCGAGCAGTCCTCGTTGGCCAGCCGCGCGGTGCCGCCGGGGAACAGCGCGATGTGGTTCTTGTTCTTCATCAGGTTCTGCACCGCGAGCTGCACGGCGGCCTGGATGATGTCGGTGACGGCGTCTACCCCGTCCACATCGATCCATTTGCTGACGATGCTGAGCGCCACGTCGGGCTTGTTCTGATGATCGGCCGAGAGGATCTCGATCTTCATCCCGGCGCATTCCTTGGCCAGGCAGTCCTCGACCGCCATCTGGGCCGCGATGACCGAGCCGGCGCCGCTCGTCGCCGCGAGGCTGCCGGACATGTCGGTGATGACGCCGAGCTTCACCGTTTTGGTGGGCGGCGCGGCCCAGGCGGTGCCGGCGGAGAGCAGCCCGAGGAGGGCGGTGGCGGCGAGTTTGCTGCGCATGTCGATCACGCCACGTTCGCGAGGATCTGGGCGGGATCGGCGCCGACGCGGCCGGTTTCGCCGCTCCCGGCGATGCCGAGGCGGAAGTCGTAGCGGATGGCCGGGATGCCCTGGATGGGGGCGGCGGGATCATCCGCGCGGGCCAGCGTGACCAGCGGAGTGGAGACGCCGAACACCGTATCGGAGTCGATATACTGGTCATCGCCGAGGTAGAGCGCGGTCACCAGTTCGCGGTAGCCGGGGGCGCTGATGAGGAAATGAATGTGGGCGGGGCGGCAGCCGTGGCGACCCTGCGCGCGGATCAGGTTGCCGACCGGGCCATCGAGCGGGATGGAGTAGCCGAGCGGCTTGAGGGTGCGGAAGTGGAAGCGGCCTTCGGCATCGGCGTTGAAGTTGCCGCGCATGTCCATCTGCGCGCCGTCGAACTTCTGCACGTCATAGGCGCCCTCGGAGTCGGTCTGCCACACCTGGATCAGCGCGTTGGGGAGCGGCACGCCGGCCTTGTCGGTCACCTGGCCGTAGAGCACCACCTCGGGGCCGGTGGAGTGGGCGGCGATGGTGTCGCCGAGCGACAGAAGTGGGGCGTTCTGCTGGTAGAACGGGCCAAGCAGGCTGCTTTCGGTGCCCAGTTCGACGGCGGTTTTGTCGTGCAGCAGGTTCACCAGGGCACTGAAGCCCAGCACGTCGGACAGCAGGATGAACTCCTGGCGCACCGGGGTGCAGGTCTGGCCGACATTGGTGAGGAAGCCGATCGCCTTGAGCCATTCCTCGGGCGTGAGGTTCACATCACGGGCAAAGGCGTGCATGTGGCGCACCAGGCTCTCCATCACCTGCTTCAGCCGAGGGTCCGCCGTGTTGCCCATTTGCTCGATCACCGCATCGGTGACGCTGGTGATGGTCAGGTCGCGCATTGTTGTTCTCCCTTGGTATCGCTTGAAGTATCGCGTCAGCCACCGATTGGCGACGGGCCGGGATAGGGGCGGGCCTTCACGAAATCGGCGGTGCGCGCAAAATGGGCGGCGAGGGCCGTCACGGCCGCATCGGCATCGCGGCGCAAGGCGGCCTCGACGATCTCGCGGTGTTCGGCGTCCACATCGCGCAGCCCGGGGTCACGCGGGATGGAAAGCTGGCGGTAGCGCTCGCTCTGCTCATAGAGGGCATCGCGGAACCGCAGCAGCCAGACCGAGCCGCAGGCGCTGACCAGGGCGCGATGGAAATGGCGATGGCGCACCAGCCAGGCCTCGTTATGCACCCGCGGGTCGGCCGGATCGCGATACGGCACGGCGAGCAAGTCCGCGAAGGCGGTCTCGACGTCCTTCACCCACTCCGCCCCACCCAGTTCAATGGAGCGGCGCAAGGCCAGGCCTTCGATATCAATGCGGGTGCGGGTGATGTCTTCCAGGTCCGCCGGGGAAACCGGGGTGACGCGAAAGCCGCGCTGGTCGGACGCCTGCACCAGCCCGTCAGCCACCAGGCGGGACAGCGCCTCGCGGGTGGCGGCGAGGCTGACGCCGAAGCCCTTGCTGAGATGGGCGATATTGAGTTTTTGCCCGGGCACCAGGCGCGCGGCCAGGATATCCTTGCGCAACCGCTCGAACACCGCGGACGTGAGGGTTCGCGGCCCGAGCGTATCCATATTCACCTGGGTCGCGGCCGCTGACGGCATCGCCATCTTCCTCCCTTGCGCCCTTATCCAAGCGTGGATAAGACTGCCGGTCAATCGAAAATCGATTTTCCACGGCCGGCGATGGCCGGCGGGCTATCAGGGAGAACAACACGATGCGGCTGATGAGTTTCCAACTGGCCGATGGCCGCACAAGCTGGGGCGTGGTTGATGGGGAGGACGTGATCGATTGCGGCACGCTGGCGCCCGATCTTCGCGCCGCCCTCGCCGCCGGGCCGATCGCCGCACCCGCCGGGGCGCCGCGCCACGCGCTGAGCGCCGTGACCTTCCTGCCGCCCATCGGCAATCCCGACAAGATCATCTGCATCGGGCTGAACTACCTCACCCACATCCTCGAGGGCGGCCGCGACGTGCCGACCAAGCCCACCATCTTCACCCGCTGGGCCAACACACAGGTGGGCCACATGCAGCCGCTGATCCGGCCCACGGTGTCCGAAACCCTCGATTTCGAGGGCGAGATGGCGGTGGTGATCGGCAAGCAGTGCCGCCACGTGAAGCGGGCGGACGCGATGAGCGTCATCGCCGGCTATAGCTGCTACAACGATGGCTCCGTGCGCGAATGGCAGCGCCACACCAGCCAGTTCACCCCGGGCAAGAACTTCCCCGGCACCGGCGGCTTCGGCCCCTGGATCGTCACGCCCGACGAACTCGGCGATATCTCCAAATCCGCCCTGACCACCCGCGTCAACGGCGCCGAGATGCAGCGCGCCACCATCGATGACCTGGTGTTCGATGTGCCGGCGCTGATCGAATACTGCTCCGCGTTCACCACCCTGGAACCCGGCGACGTCATCATCACCGGCACCACCGGCGGCGTGGGCGCCTATCGCCAGCCGCCGCTGTGGCTGAAGCCGGGTGACGTGGTGGAGGTCGAGGTGACCGGCATCGGCGTGCTGCGCAATTCGGTGGTGGCCGAGGACGTCTAGACCCGGCCCGCCCGCTGGAGCCTAGGCCATAGCCTCCAGCGGGTAGATCGGCACCCGGCGATGCCGGTAGATAAAGGTGGTGAGGTCCGCGGTGGTCACGCCGGGGGTCGCCACCCAGATCATCTCGCGCGCAATCGGCTCCACCGCCGGGCGCGGCGAATGCACACCCTTGGCGATGAGGATCTTACAGTCGCGCGGCTCGATGCCGAGGCTGCGGAACTGTTGCAGGCTCATGGTGCCGCCGGGGTGGGTGATCAGCACGATGGCGTGGCCGTCATCGGTTTTTACCGCGGCACTCGGGCCATCGTTGAAGAAGCGGAAGCCGGCATGGGTGGGGCCGGTTTCCTCATACGCACCATCCGACAGTGCGGTGACAACGCCTTCGATGGCGAACGGAGCGCCGTGTTGGCCGTCGGTCTTGCCGCCAACCGTCATCGCGACACGCCCGCCGACGCCGGCGACTTGGCAGGCGCGCACGGCTTCGGGATCGCAGACGGCCTGGAGCAGGCCCCGGATGCCCAGGCGGCGGGCGGCATGCAGCAGGAAGGTCGAATCGGCCGGACTGCCGCCGCCGACATTGTCCCCGACATCGAACAGCACGATCGGCCCCGCCGGCGCCGCATCGGCGCGCCGCAGCGCCTCGTCGATCGGCGTGCCGCCGGTATTCAGCGCCGCGCGCATCGACCACGCGGCATCGGCGAGTGTGCGGGCGATCTCCTCGGCCAAAGCCGGATTGTTGTCGGTGATGGCGATGAAGGACATGCCCATCTCCACCACATCGGAATACGGATACCCCTCCACCACACTGATCGACAGCACGCCCGGCCGCCGGCGCTGCTGGTCGGCGATGCGCAGCAGGTCGGCCATCGGATGGTCGTCGGTGCCCTGGTTGAGGATGTTGACCAGGACAAGCGGGGTTTGCAGCGCCACGATGGGGCGGATTTCGCCGCGCACCACGCGCAGGGTGAGGCGAGCACAGAGCACTGCCTGCTCATAGGCATCGATATGCGGATTGGTCTGGTAGACCGTGGTGATATCGGCGTTGTCGACCATCTGGTGCGAGATGTTGCCGTGCATATCGAGCGCCAGGCCGATGGGCACCTTGGGGCCAACCAGTTCGCGCACCCGGCGGACGAATTCGCCATCCGCATCGGGCCACGTTTCCGACACCGCTGCGCCGTGCTGGGCCAGCAGGATGGCATCCCACGGACCGTTGTCGCGGATGGCGGCGAGGATGCGGTCCATGATGTGGGCGATGGCTTCGTGGGTGATGGCGGCCATCGGGGTCAACCGGGTGAACACCAGCGGGACCAGTTCCACCTCGGGGTCCTCGGCGGCGGCGGCAAAAAAGCCGGCCAATGTGGATTGCGAGGTGGCGTATTCCCGCCGGATCGCCTCACCTTCGAGGATGCCGGAGCGGATGAACTTGTCCAGGCTGGCCGGCACCGACGAGAAGGTGTTCGACTCGTGCTGGAAGCCGGCGGTGGCGATACGGATCATTGCGAGGGACCTGCGCCTGTTGATTGCGGCAACACTGGCCCAGGCCGCGATTGATTCCAAGCCGGCGCCTTGCTGGCGGGGCGCAACACGGTCTAGCGTTCCGGCACGACAAAAAGGGAGACAAGACCATGCCGGACCATGGATCCGCGGCCTCGCCCTCAAGCGGAGACCTTGCGCGGCGCAGCCTGCTGCGCTTCGCCGTCGCCGGCCCGGTGCTGGGTGCACTGCCCGCTTTCGCCCAATCCGCCCCCAAGCGCGGCGGCCGGCTCACCATCGGTGCGGACGCCGATCCGATCGGGCTCGACCCGACGACCCTGGCGGCCTTCTCCTCCTATGATTTCACCGCGCTGCTCTATTCCGGCCTGCTGCGCTGGAACGCCGACATGAAGGTGGAGCCCGACCTCGCCACCTGCTTCGAGCAGCCCAATGACACCACCTACGTCTTCAAGCTGCGCAGCGGGGTGAAGTTCCACAATGGCCAGGTGTTTGACGCCGAGGATGTGAAATACACCTTCGACCGCATTCGTGACCCGGCCACCGCCAGCCCCAACGCCGCCATCTTCGCCTCCATCAAGGCCGTCACGGTGATCGACCCGCTCACCGTGCGCTTCGAACTCACCGCCCCCAACGCGGCCTTCCTCAGCTACATCGCCACCAACCCGATCGGCGTGATCGTGCCGCGCGGCGTGGCGGACCTGAACACCAAGCCGGTGGGCACCGGCCCGTTCATCTTCGAGTCCTACCAGCCCAACCAGGTGTTCACCCTCAAGGCCAACCCGGCCTACTACGAGCAGGGCCTGCCCTATCTTGGCGAGGTGGCGTTCCGCTTCTTCAAGGACCAGGCCTCGCTGACCTCCGCACTGCGCTCCAAGGCGATCGACATGACCTGGTTCAAGGACCCGAAAGTGTCCGCCCAGATCGTGCGCACCTCGCCGGACCTGGTGTCCGCGCCCGGCAAGACCACCCGCACCTTCCCGGTATGGATGAACCTGAAATCCGGCCCGCTCGCCGATGTGCGGGTGCGCCGCGCCCTGAGCCTCGCCACCGATCGCAAGGCTTGCCTGGAAACCGTGCTCGGCGGCTCCGGCAAGGTGGCCGCGATGGTGCCGGAGAGCCATGTCGGCGGCTACGACGGGGTGGGCGAGATGCCCTACTACAAAACCGACATCGCGGCGGCGAAGAAGCTGCTCGCCGAGGCCGGGCACCCCGGCGGCATCGATCTCGGTGACTACATCTGCGTCGCCGCCAACCCGCTCGATGTGGCCTGTGCGCAAATTCTCCAGCAGCAATGGGCCGAGGCCGGCATCAAGGTCGCCATCAAGCCGATGGAGACCGCGCCGCTCATCACCATGTGGGTGAAGGGCGAGTTCCCCACCTTGCTGTCCATCGCGCTGAGTTGGAGTCCAGACCCGGACGCCATCCTGTCGCGCATCATCTCTACGAGCGCATCCGGCAAGGCGCTCGGCATGGCGGATACCCAGCTCGACAGCATGATTATCGACGCCCGCACCCTGCTGGACCGCACCAAACGCGCCGCCGCCTACCTCGATATCCAGCGCCGCATCAACGACCAGGCCTACGTGCTGGACATCTACCAGTATCCGCTGCGCTGGGAGGCGTGGTGGAACTATGCCAAGGGCTACGTGCCGCTGGCCGCCAATATCCGCACCTTCGTACGCACCACCTGGATCGACAAATAGGGCGCAGCCGGGCGCGCGGGAGCCTGCCGTGATCCGCATGGTGGCCACGCGCCTCGCGCTGACGCTGCCGATCCTGCTCGGGGTGTCCATCGTGGCGTTCGTGCTGATGCGCACCCTGCCCGGTGATTTCGTGCAGGCCTCGGCCGGCACCACGGCTGTGTCCGAGGAGGTGCTGCAAACCGCGCGGCACAATCTCGGGCTGGACCGGCCTTTGTGGCGGCAATACGCCACCTGGATCGGCGGCGCCGTCACCGGCGATCTCGGCACCTCCTTCGCCACCCACCGCCCGGTGGTGGGCGAAATCTTCCCCCGCCTGGCCGTCACCGGCGAACTCACCCTGATTGCCGGGCTGATGGCGATGACGCTGGGGGTCGCCACCGGCCTCGCCTCCGCCCGCCTGCGCGGCACCACGGACTGGGTGGTGCGCGGGTTCAACAGCCTGCTGCTGGCGGTGCCGAATTTCGTCATCGCCACCCTGATCGTGCTGCTATTCGGGCTGTATTTCCCCGAAGTGGGCATTTTCAACTACGTCGCCTTCGCCACCGACCCGCGCGGCAACCTCGCCAGCCTGCTGTTGCCGGGAATTTCCCTGGCGCTGACGGTGTCGGTGACGATCTCGGAGAACACCCGCGCCGCCGTGCTGGAGGTTGCGAGCCAGGACTATGTGATGGTGGCGCGCGCCAAGGGCCTGCGCTCATCGACCGTGCTGCTGCACTACCTCGTGCGCAACGCACTCACGCCGGTAATCACCGTGACCGGGCTGCAACTCGCGGCCCTCCTCGGCGGCAGCATCCTGATCGAGACCATCTTCACCATTCCCGGCATGGGGCAGTACCTGTTCGATTCCATCTCCAACCGCGACTATCCTGCCATCCAGGCCATCGTGCTGGTGGCCGCCACCATCGTGCTGCTGATGAACGTGGTGGTGGATATCGCCTATGCCCGGGTGGATGCGCGGGTGAGCTATGAGTGAGGCCGCCGCGCCCCGCGGAACCGGCCGGTTGCTGGTGATCGTCGGCGCGGTGATGCTGGCGGCGTTGCTGGCGCTGGTGATCCTGGGGCCGTGGATCGCCCCCTACAGCCCCTCCAAGACCTCGGCCGGATCGCTCGCCGGGCCCACCGCGCAGCACTGGCTCGGCACCGATTCCATCGGGCGCGATGTGCTGAGCCGCCTCATCATCGGCGGGCGCGGCACCCTGCTCATCACCGTCGCGGCGGTAGCGATAGCGCTGGCGGCCGGCCTGCTGCTCGGCCTCACGTCCGGCTATGTGGGCGGACGCACCGACCAGGTCATCATGCGCCTGCTCGATGTGGTGTTCGCCTTCCCGGTGTTCCTGCTGGCCATCGCGGTGGTGGCCGCCCTCGGGCCAACCTTGCGCAACCTCATCCTCACCATCGCCATCGTCTACACGCCAACCCTCGCCCGCGTGGTGCGCGGCCCAGTGCTGAGCGTGAAACGATGGGACCATGTGGAGGCCGCCCGCAGCGTCGGCGTGGGGGAGTTCACCATCGCGGTGCGCCACGTGCTGCCGCTGGTGATTTCGCCGGTGCTGGTGCAGACCAGCCTGACCCTGGCCAACACCATCTTCACCGTCACCGCGCTGTCCTTCCTCGGCCTCGGCCCACCGCCGCCCGATCCCAACTGGGGCAGCATGCTGGCCGACGCGCGGCAGTTCATGGAACTCGCCCCGCTCACCGTGATCGGCCCGGCGGTGGCCATCGTGTTCGCCTCCCTCACCTTCGTCGTGCTGGCCAACGGCCTGCGCGAAGTGCTTGACGTGGCGGGCCGGTGACGGACGCCCCCCCTCCCTTGCTCGATGTGCGCGGCCTGACCGCGGCATTCGGGCGGGCGGCGCCGGTGGTGCGGGACATCTCGTTCCATGTCGCACCCGGCGAAGCGGTCGGCTTCGTCGGCGAGTCGGGCAGCGGCAAAAGCGTCACCGCCCGGGCGGTGCTCCGGCTGGCGCCCGAGGGCTCGCCGCTGGTGTGGGGTGGGCAGATCCTCTACGGCGGGCAGGACCTGCTGCGCCTCGACGAGCACGCCATGCGCGGCATACGCGGCCGCCGCATCGCCATGGTGTTCCAGGACCCGATGTCCTCGCTCAACCCCGTGATGACGGTGGGCGCCCAGATCGACGACATGCTGATGCAGCACATGGGCCTGTCGCGCCGCGCCGCCCGACGGCGCACCGTGGACCTCCTCGGCCTGGTCGGCATCCGCGATCCCGCGATGCGGGCGGATGACCATCCGCACCAGTTCTCCGGCGGCATGCGCCAGCGCGTGCTGATCGCCATCGCGGTATCCTGCGAGCCCGACCTGCTGATCGCCGACGAACCCACCACGGCGCTCGACGTCACCGTGCAAGCTCAAATCCTGCGCCTGCTGATGCGGTTGCGGCGCGAGCTTGGCATGGCGCTGATGCTGATTTCCCACGATTTCGGGGTGATCGCCGGCATGGTGGAGCGCGTGCACGTGATGCAGGGCGGCGAGATCGTCGAAACCGGCGACGTGGACGCATTGTTTGCCGCGCCGCGCCATCCCTACACCCGGGCACTGCTGGACGCGGTGCCCCGCCTGGATGCCCGCCGATGAGCGCTCCGCTGCTGCGCGTCCGCGATCTGTGCGTCAGCTTCCCCGCGCGGCGCGGCCGGGCGCCGGTGCGCGCGGTGGATCAGGTCTCGTTCGATATTGCCCCCGGCCAGACGCTCGGGCTGGTCGGTGAATCCGGCTCCGGCAAAACCACCACCGGCCGGGCGATCCTGCAATTGCAGGCTGCCAGCAGCGGCTCGGTGCAGTTGCTCGGCCGCGAATTGACCGCCATGTCGGGTCGTGACCTGCGCGCGATGCGGCGGCACATGCAGTTCGTGTTGCAGAACCCCTATTCCAGCCTCCATCCCCGGATGACAGTGGCGAACACCCTCGCCGAACCCCTCGCCGTGCACCGCTCCGTACCGCGACACGCCATCCCCGAACGGGTGGCGGAGTTGATGACGCTGGTCGGCATGGACCCCGCGGTGGTGAACCGCTATCCGCACGAATTCTCCGGCGGCCAGCGCCAGCGTATCGTCATCGCCCGGGCGCTCGCGGTGAACCCCGATTTCGTGGTCTGCGACGAACCCGTCTCGGCGCTGGACGTGCGCACCCAGGCGCAGATCGTGGACCTGTTGCAGCATCTCCAGGCGCGTCTCGGCCTGTCCTATCTGTTCATCGCGCATGATCTCGCGGTGGTCCGTGCCGTCGCGCACCGGGTGGCGGTGATGTATGGCGGGCGCATCGTGGAACTCGGCAATGCCGCGCAGGTCTACGAGAACCCGGCGCATCCCTACACGCGCAACCTGCTGGACGCGGTGCCGGTGGTCGATCCGGCCCGCCAACGCGCGCTGCTGGCGGAGGCCGCTGCCGACCCTGATTTTCGCGGCCGGGAGGGCGAGCCCGGCCCCTGCGTTTTCGGCACCGACCATGCCGCCACCGCGACGGCACACTGGCACGACATCGCCCCCGGCCATGGCGTGTCCTGCCGGTTCTGGCCCCCCGGCGCGGCGCCCGATAGCCGGTAGCGCACCGGGCGGCACTTGCACGCCTGTCACGCCGCGGCGTACATCGGTGGCATGGAAGCGCACGTCACGGACTGCATCGTCATCGGCGCCGGCATCGCCGGGGCAACCGCCGCCGCCCATCTCGCCCCGGACCACAAGGTCATGCTGATCGAGGCCGAAGAGGCGGCGGGCTACCACACTTCCGGGAGGTCGGCCGCGCTGTGGGTTGCCAACGGCGGCCCGCATTACGAGCGCGCACTGGCGCAGGCGTCCTTCGCTTTCCTCCACGCGCCGCCCCAAGGCTTCGCCACCACGCCGATCCTGACCGAGCGCCCGGTCGCTTTCGCGGTGCCGGAGGACCAATTGGCCGACCTGCACACTATTCTGTCCACCCGCCGCAACATCCGCGAAATCACGGTGGCCGCGCTGCGCAACATGATCCCGGCCATTCGCCCCGGCTACGCGGTGGCGGCAGCGCTGGAGACCGGCAACTACGATATCGACGTCGATGTGCTGTTGCAGGGATACCTGCGGCTGGCCCGCACGCATGGCGCCGAGGTGGCGTTCCGCCGGCGTTCACAGCGCATCGCGCGCCGGCATGGCAGATGGGAGGTCGAGACCACCTCGGGCGCGGTGATCCAGGCCCGCGTGCTGGTCAACGCCGCCGGCGCCTGGGGCGATGAGGTGGCTACCCAGGCCGGCATCCACCCGCTCGGCCTGGTGCCGAAGCGACGCACAGCGGTGCTGATCGATCCGGCGCCGTTCGTGGTGGCGCAATGGCCGCGCCTCTACGATCCCCGGCGCAGTTGGTACTGCAAACCGGAGGCCCGCACCCGGCTGATGATCTCCCCCGCCGATGCCACGCCCACCCATGCGCATGACGTGCAGCCCGAGGAGATCGACATCGCGATCACCATCGAGCGCATGCAGCAGGTGCTGGACATCCCGGTGCGCCGGGTGGAACGCACCTGGGCCGGGCTGCGCACCTTCACCCCGGATGGCGCGTTCGCCTTCGGCGCGGCGGCGGAGGGCGATGGCTTCTTCTGGTTCGTCGGCCAGGGCGGTGACGGCATCCTGACCTCGGCCGCCGCCGGGCGCCTGCTCGCGGACCTGGTCGGCGGACGCGCGCCGGACTGGCTGCCCGGTGCGGACCGCCTCCTGCCCACCATCGATCCCCGCCGCTTCGGGGCCGCGCCGGTTCGGGCACACCCAGCGGCGTGATGGTATCCTCCCCGCGCGGCATGACCCCGAGCCTCGGCGTCATCCCCATCGAGTAGGACGGCCTCCGGCGCCCTCAGCCGTGGGCGCGGATTTCCGCCACCACCTCGTCGAACGCGACGAGGAACGCGTCGGCGTGTTCCTGCTGGAACACCAACGGCGGGCGGATTTTCACCGTGTTGCGGAAGATGCCGGCGTTGCTGGTGAGGAAGCCTTTGTCCTTGAGGCGGTTGACGACATCGATGGTGAGATCGACATCGGGGGTTTTGTTGCCGTCGGGCTTGATCATTTCGAGGCCGATGAAGAGGCCTTCGCCGCGGACGTCTCCGATGGCGTCCCACTTGGCCATGCGAGCGGTCAGCGCGGCCTTGAGGTTGGCGCCGACGCGGGTGACGCTTTCGCAGAGGTTTTCGTGTTCGATGTAGTCGAGCACGGCGGTGCCGACGGCGGCTTGCAGGGGGCTGGAGGCGAAGGTGTTGAAGTAGCGGGTTTTGGCGCGGAAGGTTTCGACGAGGGCGCGGCTGGCGGCGGTGGCGGCGAGGGGGAGGCCGTTGCCCATGGGTTTGCCGGTGACGACGATATCGGGTTTGAGGCCGGAGACTTTGTAGCCCCAGAAGGTGCCGGTGCGGGCGTAGCCGGCCTGGACTTCGTCGGCGATGACGAGGCCGCCGGCGGCGTGGACCATGTCGGAGGCGCGTTGCATGAAGCCGGCGGGGATGTTGGGCAGCCCCTCATTGGCGAGGATGGAGCAGAGGATGAGGCCGGCGAAGCCTTGGCCGTTGCGTTCGAGGGCTTCGATGGCAGCGGCGAGGCGGGCGAGATAGGCCTCGGTGAGGTCTGCCTCGGAGGCGCCGGGGGTGATGGGGCGGTAGGTTTCGGGGAACGGGATGGAGCGGACTTCGGGCGTGCCGTCCTGGTTGAGGGACAGGCGGGTGAGTTTGGAGACGGCTTCGGAATTGCCGTGATAGGTGCCGTCGGAGCAGATGATGCCGTTCTTGCCGGTGGCCATGCGGGTCATGCGCAGGGCGACTTCGATGGCCTCGGTGCCGGAGCAGGAGACGATGACGCTTTCGATCTCGGGGCCGTGGAGGCCGGCGAGGCGTTCGCAGAAGGTGACGATGCCTTCGTGGAGATAGCGGCTGTGGACGTTGAGGGTGGATTGGGCCTTCACCATGGCGGCGACGACGAAGGGGTTGGCGTGACCGACGCAGGGGACGTTGTTGTACATGTCAACGTAGCGGCGGCCGGCGGGGTCGAACAAATAGACGCCTTCGCCGCGCACCAGGTGGAGGGGCTTGTTGTAGAAGAGGGGGGCGCCGGCGCCCATGGCGGCGTTGCGGCGGGCGATGAGGGCTTGGTCGGACATGATGGCGTCTCCGGGTCGGGTTTGGGGGATCATGCCGCGCCGGGGGGGTGCTGCGAAGGGGGCGGCGGTGACAGATGGCGCGGGACGGGGGATAGTCGGGGTGGATTTGTGGTTCAGGGGAGAATTCCGATGCAGCCGATGATGCGCAGTCACCGTCCGTTGATCATGGGCCGGCATGGCGCCGTGGGGGCCAATCATCCGATGGCGACGCAGGCGGGGCTCGATATTTTGCGGGCCGGGGGCAATGCGGTGGACGCCACGGTGGCGATTTCGCTGGCGCTTGGGGTGTGCGAGCCGATGATGTCGGGGCTGGGCGGGGACGGGTTCTATCATTTGTTCCTGGGCGGCAGCGGCAAGGCCGAGGTGTTCAACGGCACCGGGGCGGCGCCGGCGGCGGCGACAGCGGAGCGGTTTGCCGGGGGCGTGGCGGTGAGCGGGCCGCTGTCGGCGTCGGTGCCGGGGAATTTGGCCGGGATTTCGGCGATGCATGCCGCGCACGGGCGGATGGCATGGGGCGAGCTGGTGAAGCCGGCGATCGCGCTGGCGCGGCATGGCTATGGGGTGACGCACAAGCACGCGCAGACCACCGAGGATAACCGGGCGCGGCTGGCGGCTGATCCGCGCAGCGGGAAGGTGTTTCTCGACCAGGGGATCGGGCACCTGGTGATCCAGGAGGATTTGGCGCGCACGCTGGAGGAGATCGCGGTGGATGGGGCCGAGGGGTTCTATCGCGGCAAGCTGGCGGCGCGGCTGGCGAAGGGGATTGCCGAGGCGGGCGGGATGATCACGGCGGCGGACCTGGCGGCGTGTCTGGCCGAGGTGCAGGCGCCGATCGGGATTTCGTATCGCGGCTGGACGGTGACGCAGACCGGGCCCAATTCGACCGGGTTCACCATGCTGCAGATGCTGAAGATCGCCGAGCGGTTCGATATCGCGGGGCTCAGCCGGGCCGAGCGCGTGCATGTGCTGGTGGAGGCGAAGAAGCTGGCGTTTCTGGATCGGGAGCGGTTCGGCGCCGATCCGCGGTTCGAGCAGGTGCCGTTGGATCGGTTGTTGTCGGACGCGCATGCCGATGGGCTGGCGGCGCGGATCGACATGAAGCGGGCGGCGGTGATGGAGGTGCCGGTTGCAGCGGCCGCGGGGGATACGACGTATTTCTGCGTGGTGGATGCGGAGGGGAATGCGGTTTCCGGCATCCAGAGCCTCAACGGCGCCTATGGCTCCGGCGTGACGGCGGGCGATACCGGGATCGTGATGAACAACCGGATGGCGTACTGGCACGTGGCGCCCGGCCATGCCAATCGGCTGGTGCCGGGGAAGCGGGTGCGGCACACGATGAATGCGCCGATGGTGCTGAAGGATGGCAAGCTGGTGGCAGTGCTGGGCACGCCGGGGGCGGATCACCAGGTGCAGGTGAATTTGCAGGTGGCGACCGCGATGCTGGACCTCGGCGCCGATCCGCAGACCGCACTGGAACTGCCGCGCTGGACCTCGAACCAGGCTGGGCAGGGGGCGAACTGGCCGCATGATGGGGATACCGCGCTGTCGATCGAGGTGGATCATGGCGAGGACGTGCTGGCCGATCTGGCGGGGCGCGGGCATGTGATCAAGCGGTTGGCGCATCTGGAGGGGCCGTGCGCGATGCAGGCGATCCGGGTGCTGGACAACGGGGTGCGGATGGCGGGGTCTGACCCGCGCCGGGATGGGTGGGCGGGGGCATATTAGGAGGGCGTTAGGGAGTTGGGGTCAGTTTAGGGGCTGCGACCGCGCGACAGAATCGACCCCGCGGCAGATCACGCCAGGACGGCATCGACCAGGGTAGTACGATGATGCGCGACTGGAATTTGCTGTCCGACGAGGTGCAACTGGCACTCTCGCGCGAGGCGCTGCGGCGGGCCGCCGAGACGATCGCGGGGCAGGCCGAGGTGCTGGCAGCGGAGATGGAGATCGGCGGGCTGCTGGATCGGGGCGGGCCGGACGCGCTGCGGCTGCTGGCGAGCGTCGTGCGGGTGACCGGGTGCGAGGCGCTTATGCCGGTGGGGCACGCCTGAGGTTAGCGGCGCGGCCGGGCCTGTTCGAACAGGCGGATGGTGTCCCATAGCGGCGTTGCCAGCCAGGCATGGGCCTGTGGGATGGGCAGACGCTTGAGGGTGGTGAGGTAGCGGTCGAGGGTTTTGGTGAAGCGGGTGGCATCGGCCACAGTATTGGTCAGGATGCTGGCGGAACACGGGGTTTTGCTGGTGGCGCTGATGATGGCGGGGATGAGCAGGTCCCGCAGCCCAGCCGGACCGGCGACTTCGGATGCGGACATGTGTTCGCCAAGGTCAGCGGCCGAAGCTTTGGCGAAGGCGGGGCGGGCGAATATGTGGTTGTTGGTGTGGTAGCGGTAGGCGAATGCGCGGAGCGGGCCGATGGGCGCGGCCGGGTGGGCATCGGCGGCGGCAAACGTATTGCATTCCAAGCCGGTGCGAACCTGCGGAAACACCAGCGCGTCATGGCCCATCAACGGAAGGGTCGCGAGATGGCCGGGGAGATCGGGGGCGAGCCAGTCGTCATCGTCAGAGAACATCACCAGGCAGTCCGGCGGGGCGGTGGCGAGCCAGGCGGGCACCGCGGCGTGCGCTATCACATGCAGGCCGGGTGAGGCCTGCCAGGTCGCGGTGGCGATGGCCTTGAGGCGGCTGCGGCAGGCGAAGAAGGGCACGCGGGCCAGGCTGTCCCAGCGGGCGATCAGGGCCTCGATATCGGCGGGGAAGCTCGGAACATCGCGATTGGCGGCGAAGCGCTCGGGGGCGATGGGCACGCCCGCGGCATGGTCACGGGAAAGGGCGTCCCAGTCCGGCGATTGGCGAACGGCGAGGGCGATCGCGGTCATGCGGTGTCGGTCGACAGCGGGTAGCCCAGGGCACGGATGAGGCCGCCATAGCGGGCTTCGAACCCGGTGAGCTGCGCGGGGGTGAGGAAGCCGCGCCATTTCGAAAGTTCGCGGCCCTGGATATGCGGATTGCGGGCGATGGCGGCATTGGTCATCCGCGCGACATCATGGGCTTCGGCGATTTCAACCGCTTCGGCGAGGTCTTCGCCGGTGAAGCCGAGATGGGCGAAGATGCGGGCCATGCTGCCGTCAAAATCCGCGGAGACCTGTTCGATGCGGACGTCAAGCACGCGGGGGTCATGGAAGCGCCAGTTGGCGATGTCCTCCAGGGTGCAGCCGGTGTGGCCGGCGAGTTCGAAGGCGAGGCCGGCGGCGCGGTCAAGCGTGCGGAGGTTTTCCTGGTAGGAGCGGCCGTTGAGGCGGGCGAGGTAGTCGCGCTTGTAGCGCTCGCGGCGATGCACGAAGGGGCCGGGGACGCGGGGGTGGTCGATCGGCGGCTGCGGGCTGAAGTCGGTGCTGAGGCACCAGGGCTCCTTGCAGCGCAGGTGGTAGAGGTAGCCGGACACCCAGATATCGCGCGGATCGCGCACGATGCGCACGCCGCGGAACGGGCGGGCCGGGGCTATGCCGAGGAGGCCGTGGCCGAGCATCACCATGTCCGGGTCGGGGGGGATGGCGGGGACCAGTCCGTAGAGCGGGCGGTAGCCGAGATGCAGGGTGCGGGCGAGGTCGCGCAAGATGCCACCAAAGAGGTGGTTGCCGGTTTTGCGATAGCAGACGACGACAATCTGGTGCGCGAGGGTCATGCGCCGAACAGGGTATCGCGCAGGGCGGGGTCGGCGTGCAAGGCGGGGATGGTGCCGGTCCAGACGATGCGGCCGCGTTCGATGGCGGCGGCGCGGTCGGCGATGTTGGTGGCGAAGTGGAGGTTTTGTTCGGCGAGCAGGATGGTGACGCCCTGGCGCTTCATGGCGGTGATGGCGTGGGCCATTTGTTCGACGATGATGGGGGCGAGGCCTTCGCTGGGTTCGTCGAGCAGGATGAGGCGGGGGTTGCCCATCAGGGTGCGGGCGATGGCGAGCATTTGTTGTTCGCCGCCGCTCATGCGCCCGCCGAGGCGGGTGCGCATTTCGCCGAGGTTGGGGAAGAGGGCGAAGAGGCGTTCGGGGGTCCACGCGGGGAGGCCCGGGCGGGGCGGCAGGCGGCCGACTTCGAGGTTTTCCATCACCGTGAGGTCGGTGAAGATGCGGCGTTCCTCGGGGACGTAGCCGAGGCCGGCGCGGGCGATGGCGTGGGGTTCGTGGCCGGTGATGTATTCGGTGCCGAAGCGGATGCGGCCGGCGGTGGGGCGGACCAGGCCGATGAGGGATTTCAGGGTGGTGCTTTTGCCGGCGCCGTTGCGGCCGAGCAGGACGAGGACTTCGCCGGGGGCGACTTGCAGGCTGATGCCTTGCAGGATGTGGGCGCGGCCGTAATGGGTGTGGAGGTCCTGGACGTCGAGCATCAGTGGCCGCCGGTGGTGGCGCCGGTGCCGAGATAAATGGCGCGGACGGCGGGGTTGGCGCGGATGGTTTCGGGAGTGCCTTCGGCGACCAGGCGGCCGCGGTCGAGGACCAGGATGCGGTCGGCGATGCCGAAGACGACGTCCATGTCGTGTTCGGTGAAAAGGACGGCCATTTGGCGTTGGTTCGCGAGATCGCGGGTGAGGGCCATGAGGGCGGTGCGTTCGGCGGGGGCCATGCCGGCGGTGGGTTCATCCATCAGGAGGAGGCGGGGGGCGGCGGCGAGGGCGATGGCGAGTTCGAGGCGCTTGAGGTCGCCGTAGGCGAGGATGGCGGCGGCGCGGTCGGCTTGTTCGGCCATGCCGACCTGGGCGAGCAGGGCGTCGGCTTCGCGGGCGTGGTGCTGGGGGGCGGGGCGGAGGAAGCGCCAGATTTGGCGGTGGTGGGCGAGCAAGGCGAGTTGGACGTTTTCGCGGGCGGTCATGCTGGCGAAGGTGGCGGTGATCTGGAAGGTGCGGCCGACGCCGTGCCGCGCGATGCGGCGGGGGGACAGGCCGGTGATGTCGCGGCCGCCGAGGTGGACGGTGCCGGTGTCTGGGCGGAGTTGGCCGTTGAGGAGGTTGAAGCAGGTGGATTTGCCGGCGCCGTTGGGGCCGATGAGGGCGAGCATTTCGCCCGGCGCGACGGCGAAACTCACGCCGTCCACCGCGCGGACGCCGCCGAAGCTGCGGGAGAGCGCCGTGACGGCGAGGGTTTTCATGCCTCCTTCCCCCGCAGCCAGAGGCGGTGGGCGGTGCCGGCGATGCCCTGCGGGAAGGCGAGGACGAGGACGATGATGCTGAGGCCGAGGACGGCGCGCCATTGGTCCGTCGCGAGCAGCAGGAGGTCGAACAGGCCGGTGTAGGCGATGGCGCCGACGATGGGGCCGGCCATGCTTTGCACGCCGCCGAGGAGGACCATCAGCAGGGCGTCGACGGAGCGGGAGATAGCGATGAAGCCGGGGAAGACGCTGCCTTTGGAGAAGGCGGCGAGGCTGCCGGCGAGGCCGGCGGCGGCGCCGGCGATGGTGAAGGCGGCGTGGCGCAGGCGTGTGGCGTCGAGACCGATGGCGGCGGCGCGGAGTTCGCTGTCACGAGCGCCACGCAGGGCGTAGCCGAAGGGGGCGTAGAGGATGGTGCGCAGGACGAGGGTGGCGGCGGTGCAGAGGGCGAGGGTGAGCCAGTAGAAGACCAGGCGGTCGGTGGCCCATTGGGCGGGCCAGACGCCGAGGATGCCGTTGTCGCCGCCGGTGAGGTCGACGGCCTGGAACATCACCGCCCAGACGATCTGGGCGAAGGCGAGGGTGAGCATGGCGAGGTAGACGCCGGAGAGGCGGACGACGAACCAGCCGAACAGGGCGGCGGCGGTGCCGGCGAGGAGGGGTGCGATGAGGAGGCCGGCGGTCATCGGCAAGGCGAGGCCCTTGACCGCGAGGGCGGCGGCGTAGGCGCCGAGGCCGAACCAGGCGGCGTGGCCGAAGCTCGCCATGCCGCCGGGGCCCATCATGAAATGCAGGGCGGCGGCGAACAGCATGGCCACCGCCATTTCGGTGAGGACGGAGAGCAGGAACGGGCCGACGAACAGCGGGGCGGCGGCGGCGAGGATGAGGGCGGCGAGGCCGAGCCAGCGCAGGGCGGGTTCGGCGGGGCGGATGAGGGTGGTGCTGGCGGGGTTTTCGCGGATCGCCTGGGGTCGGCCGAGCAAGCCGTTGGGGCGCACGACGAGGACAGCGGCCATGATGACGAAGACCAGCACCAGGGTGGCTTGCGGCAGAACGACGATGCCGAAGGCTTGCAGGACGCCGATGAGGATGCTGGCGAGGAACGCGCCGGGGACGCTGCCAAGGCCGCCGACGACCACGACCACGAAGGCGTCGGTGATGATGGAGAGGTCCATTTGCAGGTTCGCCGAGCCGTCGGGCAGCGAGAGGGCGCCGGCGAGGCCGGCGAGGCCGGCGCCGAGGGCGAATACGGAGGTGAAGAGGCGCTTCTGGTCCACGCCGAGGGCGGCGACCATTTCGCGGTCCTGGGTGGCGGCGCGGATCAGGGTGCCCCAGCGGGTGCGGGTGAGCAGGAGCCAGAGGGCGGCGAGGACGGCGGGGCCGATGGCGATGAGGATGAGGTCGTAGAGCGGAACCCGGGCGTCGCCGATTTCGACGAAGCTGCGCAGCCAGCGGCCGCGTGGGAGGGGGAGGTCGTTGGGGCCCCAGATCGCCTGGGTGGCGTCCTGGACGACGAGGACGACGCCGAAGGTGAAGAGGAGTTGCAGGAGTTCGGGCGCGGCGTAGATGCGGCGGAGCAGGAGGCGTTCGAGCAGGGCGCCGAGGAGGGCGAGGGCGGCCACGGTGAGCAGGACGCCGAGGATGAAAGGGAGCGGTTCGCGCGGCAGTCGGCTGAGGATGGACCAGCCGGTGTAGGCGCCGAGCATGTAGAGGCTGCCGTGGGAGAAGTTCACCACGCGGGTGACGCCGAAAATCACCGTCAGCCCGGCGGAGACCAGGAACAGCGAGGAGGCGCCGGATAGGCCGGTGAGGAGTTGGACGAGGAGGGTGGAGAGCATCGGTGTCCGGCGTTCTTCGGGGGGATGGGCCCGCCCCCCGGCCCCCTCCCGCGAGGGCGGGAGGGAGAGCAGGAAGGCCCGCCCCCGGCCCCTCCCGCAAACGCGGGAGGGGGGGAGGAAGTGGTTAGGCGGGGCGCATCTTCTTGACTTCGTCGTCGCTCGGCAGGGCAGCGCTGCCGTCGACGTAGCGCCAGTTGACCATGGTGCCTTTGCCGCCTTTCAACGCGGTTTTGCCGACGTAGGTGCCCAGCGTGGCCTGGTGGTCCTGGGCGCGCCAGGCGGCTTTGCCGAAGGGGGTGTCGAAGCTGGCGCCGGCGAAACCGTCGGCCATTTTCTCGGTGTCGGTGCTGCCGGACTTGGCGATGCCGGCGACGATGGAGGCGATCAGGGCGTGGCCGACGACGGAGCCCATTTTGGGGGTTTCGTTGAAGCGGGCCTTGTAGGCGTCGATGAAGGCTTTGTTGGCGGGGTCGGTGAGGCTGTCGACCGGGTAGCCGGTGACGATCCAGCCTTCGGGGGTTTCTTCGCCGAGGGGGTCGAGGTATTCGGGTTCGCCGGTGAGGACGGAGACGACGCCGCGGCCTTCGAACAGGCCGCGGGTGTTGCCCTGGCGGACGAAGTTGGTGAGGTCGGGGCCGAAGGTGGCGTTGAGGATGGCGTCGGGCTTGAGGGCGGCGAGGGCGGCGGCGGTGGCGCCGGCATCGATCTTGCCGAGGGCGGGCCATTGCTCGCCGACGAACTCCACGCCGGGCTGCTTCTGGCTCAGCATCAGCTTGAACCATTTCACCACGGACTGGCCGTATTCGTAGTTGGGCGAGACGGTGACCCAGCGCTTGGCGTTCAGTTTCGCCGCGTCATCCACCAGCATGGCGGCCTGCATGTAGGTGGAGGGGCGCAGGCGGTAGCAGTAGCGGTGGCCGTTCTGCCAGACCATGGCGTCGGTGAGGGGTTCGCCGCCGACGAAGAGTTTCTTGCGTTGCTTGGCGACGTCGGAGAGGGCGAGGCCGATGTTGGAGAGGAAGGAGCCGGCGAAGAGGTCGACTTTCTGGTCATCGAGGAGTTCGCCCGCGAGGCGGATGGCGTCGGGCGGGCGGCCGGCGTCATCGCGGCTGATGACTTCGATTTTGCGACCGAAGACGCCGCCGGCCGCGTTGACCTGCTCGACGGCGAGCATCCAGCCGTTGCGGTACGGCAGGGTGAAGGCGGGGGCGGCGGTGTAGGAGTTGATTTCGCCGATGCGGATGGGGGTGTTGCCCTGGGCGCGGACGATGGCGGGGGTGGCGAGCAGTCCGGCGGCGGCGAGCGCCGAGCGGCGGGTGATGGACATGGGGAAGCTCCTCATGGGTTTCAGCGAAGGCCGTCTTTGCCGATGATTTCGGATTTGGTGAGGCCGCCGATACGGGGCAGCGGGCGGCCGGAATCGGTGACGACGACGGCGACGACGATTTCGTCGCGGCGGGGGGCGTCGGGGACACGGATTTCCATGGCATCGAAGTGGCTGCGCACGAAGGCGGCGTCCTTGTGGCCGAGGGGGACGTCGATGGCAGCCCCCATGCCGCCGCGCTTCTTGGCGCTGGGGATGAGCGCGGCGCCTTTTTCGACCGCGGCGCGGAAGGGGGCGCCGAGCTTGGGGTGGAGGATGGCGGCGGCGTGTTCGAGTTCGCCGTCTTCGCCGACGATGGCGGCCTTGCCGTAGCTTTCGATGGCGGAGGGGGCGCAGCCGAGGGCGTGCACGGCGCGTTCGGCGAGGAGGCCGCCGAGCATTTCGCCGGTGGCGACGAGGTCCGCCAGGTCAGCCTGGTGGCGGCCGGCGAAGGGGTTGGCGATGACCGCGATGGCGGCGGCCTTGCGGGTGGGGGGGAGATGGCGTGGTCCCCCTCGCGGTGGGTTTCCTCGACGATGGTGAACAGCTTGCGGATCATGCGATCTCCAGGGGACGCGTGGCGGCGAAGTGGCCGCGCAGGGCGAGGACGGCGGCGCCGATGAGGCCGGCGGCGGCGAGAGTGTCGGCCACGCGGCGGCCGGCGTCCAGGGCTTGGGTGATTTCCCCGGGGGTGAGGGGGCCGAGGTCCCAGGTGATTTGGCGGTCGCCGAGATCGGAGTCGGGATCGATGTCGGTGGCGGGGCGGCGGATGATGGCGGGGTGGCCGGGGAGGTCGACGGCGTTGGCGATCACGGTGGCGGCGGCGTCGGCTTCGGCGGCGGTGCGGGCGAGGACGGTGACGGAGTCGGCGATGCCGAAGGAGAAGCTGCGGCCGCCCTGGCCCTTGCAGGCGCGGCCGGAGGTGGCGAGGCCGCGCCAGGGGTGGTGGGCGAAGAGCGTGGCGGTGGCGTCGAGGCTGGGGGATTGCAGGGTGGTGACGAGGCCGGCGCGGAGGGTTTGGCCGGGGGTGAGGTGGAAGGCGATGTCGCCGCCGTTGTTGACGAAGGCTTTGGTGAGGGTGCGGCCTTGGGTGA
>CAIMWH010000371.1 GCA_903845065.1 uncultured Rhodospirillales bacterium
AAGCCCCCGCCTTGCCTTCCTTCCCGCTACCCCGCCCCCGTTACCCGGGGTCGCTGGTCCGGGGGCGGCGGGGGCGGTAGACAGGGGGCATTGTCCGGGAGACTTCTATGAGCACGCTGGCGCGCGTTGAGACTTTCACCTTTCGCTGCCCGATTGCCACGCCGGTGCGCACTTCGTTTGGCACCATGACGGAGCGGGTGGGCGTGTTTGTGCGGGTTGAGGATGCCGATGGCGGGTTTGGCTGGGGCGAGGTTTGGTCGAATTTTCCGGCCGCGTCGGCTGAGCACCGGGCGTTGCTGGTGGATACCATCATCGCGCCGCGGATGTTGGGCCGGGCTGTGGATGACCCCGCGGCGCTGTGGGATGAGGGCGAGCGGGGGCTGCATATTTTGCGGGTGCAGAGCGGGGATGCTGGTGCATTGTCGGCGGCGGCGGCCGGGGTGGATCTCGCACTGCATGATTTGCGTGCCCGCAAGCTGGGGGTGCCGCTGTGGCGGGCGCTTGGCGGGGTGTCGGGCGCGGCGGTGCCGGCCTATGCGAGTGGGTTGAATCCTGGGCCGGTGGCGCATGACCTGGTGCTTGCCGCGCGGGCGCGGGGGTTTCGCGCGTTCAAGATCAAATTGGGTTTTGGGCGCGAGGCCGATCTCGCCACGTTGCGCCCCATTGCGGCGGGGCTGCGCGAGGGCGAGCGGATGATGGTGGATATCAACCAGGGCTGGCAGCTGGCCGAGGCCTGTTTCATGGCCGATGCCCTGCGCGCGTTCCCGCTTGGCTGGATCGAGGAGCCGCTGGTGGCGGATCGGCCGGTATGGGAGTGGTCCCAGGTGGCCGCCGCCGCCGGGGTGCCGATCGCGGGGGGCGAGAACCTGCGCGGGGCCGGCGTGTTCCAGCAGGCGATCGAGGGCGGCGTGTTCAGTGTGATGCAGCCTGACGCCGCCAAATGGGGTGGGGCGACGGCATGCCTGCGGGTTGGACGCGCCGCGGTGGCGGGCGGGTTGAGCTACTGCCCGCATTTCCTCGGCGGCGCCGTCGGGCTGCTGCACTCGATGCATCTGCTCGCCGCCGCCGGTGGGCCTGGCATGCTGGAGGTTGATTTCAACGCCAACCCCATCCGCGAGGCGCTGCTGGATGGGCAGATGACGGTGCGGGACGGCCATGTTGCCCTGCCCACGGAGCCGGGGCTCGGCCTGACGCCCGATCTTTCGCGTCTCGCCGGGTTTCGGACCCTGCACACCGAACGGGTTGCCAAGGCGCAGGGTTGACCGGAAGCGGGCATCGGCGTCTTCTCCGCGACCCAATTCCTGCTGCGGAGAACACGCCATGGCCGCCACCTTCTGGCTTGATGGACACTGGACCGACGAAGCCCCCCGCCTGACCGGGCCGGCCGATCATTCGTTCTGGCAATCCTCGGTGGTGTTTGATGGCGCCCGTGCCTTCGGCGGCCTCGCGCCCGATCTCGGGCTGCATTGTGCCCGCAGCGTGAACTCCGCCAAGGCGATGGGGCTGGTCCCCGGCCTCACCGGCCCCGAGATCGAGCGCCTCGCCATCGAGGGTATTCGCCGTTTTCCGGCCGATGCCGAGCTTTACATCAAGCCGATGTTCTACGGCGCCGGCGGGCACCTGACGGTGGAGAGCGTCACCACCGCATTCGTGCTGCACATCTTCGAGGCGCCGATGCCGGGGCCGGGCGGTTTCTCCGCCACCCTCTCGCCGCTGCGCCGCCCGGCCCCCGAAATGGCGCCGACCGATGCCAAGGCTGCCTGCCTGTATCCCAACTCCGACCGTGCCACCCGCGAGGCCAACAGCCGCGGGTTCGACCATGCGGTGATGCGCGATCCGTGGGACAACATTGCCGAGTTCGCCTTCTCCAACATCATGCTGGTGAAGAACGGCCGGGTGACCACCCCCGTTGCCAACGGCACCTTCCTCGCCGGCCTCACCCGCCGCCGGGTGCTCGGCCTGCTCAACGAGGCTGGCATCGACGCGGGCGAGGCCACCGTGTCGGTGCGGGACCTGCAGGATGCCGACGAGATCTTCTCGGTGGGCAACTACGGCAAGGTGGTGCCCTGCACCCGCTTCGAGGATCGCGAGATCAACGCCGGGCCGGTGTTCGGTGTGGCGCGTGAGCGCTACTTCGCCTTCGCCGCCACTGCCCGGGTGATCTGACCGCCGGTTGGGGAGAACCGCCCGGCGAAGCTGTGGCGGTCCCCGGGGTAGGTCAGCGTCACGTCGGTGACGAGCCGTCCGTCGTGCCAGGTGCGGCGATGCAGTTGCAGGCAGGCCGACCCCGCGTCGATGGCGAGGCGATCGGCCGTGTCCGCGTCGGCCGCGACGGCGCGGATGACGTGCTCGGCCTCGCTCCATGGCGCGCTGCGCAGTAGCCACGTGCCGGGCGGGAGGGTGGTGAAGGGCTCGTCGCGGGCTTCCGGCACCTGGGCCAGCGCGATCAGGCGGTCCTCGATGGCGTAGGGGCGCCCGGCGATCCAGTGGCGGCAGACCACGTGCAGCATTTTCGCCGGGCGCAGGTCACGCGCGAGGATTTCGTGCCGGTAGGGCTGGCCGAGGCGGGCGGCTTCCTCGGCGAGGTTCTGGATTTCCATCATGGCGCGCTCGCCGCCGGGGGCCGCGACGAACGAGCCGGCGTGGCGCCGCCGTACCACCAGCCCCGCGGTGGCGAGTGCGGAGAGTACCTTGTTCACCGTCATCCGCGAGCAGCCGTACTGCACCATCAGCGCATGCTCCGACGGCACCCGCGTGCCGGGCGGCCAGGCGCCGGAGAGGATGTTGCGCTCGATATCGGTGCGAATGCGCTCGCCCGGAAAGCGCGGCGGGGGGACGTTCACGCCGCCAGCAGCCGTTGCAGGACGCCGCGATAGCGCTGCTCGATCGTCCCCCGCGCGACATGCCGGCCCCCGCGCACCACCACCGCGCCGCGCCGCCATACGGTATCGACGGCGCGTTCGGTGGCGAAAATCCAGCCGTCGAGCCAGCCGTCGCCGCTGCGGTGCATCAGCGAGGGATGGCCTGCATCGAGCGCCACGATATCGGCCGGCTGCCCCACGCGCAGCCCCGCCGTGCGCCCTAGCGCGGCGGCACCGCCACCCAGCGAGGCCTCGAACAGCGCCCGTCCGGTGGTGATGCCGGCGGCCGGCGCCATCACGTTGCGGCTGCGGGTGATCAGGCGCTGGCTGTATTCGAGTTGGCGTAGTTCGGCGACCGCGCCGATCTGGATATTGGAATCGCTCCCCACGCCATACCGCCCGCCGGCATCGCGCCAGATGGTGCCGTTGAAGATGCCGTCGCCGAGGCTGCTCTCGGTCACCGGGCACAGGCCCGCCACGGCGCCGGATTGTGCGAGGCGGATCGTCTCGGTCTCCGTCATGTGGGTGGCATGGATGACGCACCAGCGCGCATCGACGCCGGCATGGTCGAGCAGCCATTCCACTGGCCTGGCGCCGCTCCAGGCGAGGCAGTCATCCACCTCGCGGGTCTGCTCGGCGGCATGGATGTGCACCGGCCCGCCATTGCCGAGCGCCACCACGGCCGCGAGTTCCGCCGCCGTCACCGCGCGCAGGCTGTGCGGCGCGACGCCGAGGTTCGCATCCGGCAAGCCGCGCAGGGCCGCCGCACTGTCATCCAGCAGGCGGGCGAAGCGGCCGAGATCATTGACGAACCGCCGCTGCCCCTCGGTTGGTGGCGCCCCGCCGAAATTGCCGTGGGCGTAGAGCACCGGCAGCAGGGTCAACCCGATGCCGGTCTGTGCCGCCGCCGCCGCGATCCGCTCGGCCATTTCCCCGAGATGGGCATAGGGCGTGCCATCCGGTCCGTGGTGGAGATAGTGGAATTCGCCGACACGGGTGAAGCCGCCTTCCAGCATTTCGGCGTATGCCAGGGCCGCGATCGCCTCGACATCGTCGGGCGTCAGCGCGCCGAGGAAGCGATACATCACCTCCCGCCATGACCAGAAACTGTCCGCCGAGGCGCCGCGCACCTCGGCCAGCCCCGCCATGCCGCGCTGGAAGGCGTGGCTGTGCAGGTTGGGCAGCCCCGCCAGCGCCATCGCGAACCGCTCGCCGGTCGGCGCGGCGCCGGTGGCGATCGCGCTGATCACCCCGTCGGCGATCTCGATGCGGACATCGCGCGCCCAGCCCTCCGGCAGTAGCGCCTCGGTGAAGAACAACGACGGCATGGCGGCACCCGCGGCGTGATTTCGATGCTGGACATTATCGCCGGCTACGACTTATGTATAGACATAACAGGCGGCAATGCCGACCGGAACGCTGAGGTCACGCGCATGCACCACGCACTCATCCCCGGCCAGACCACCCTTTCCGACTGGCGCGCGATTTGGCGCGGCGCCGTCCCCGCGCTTGACCCATCTTGCCTGGCCGCCGTCGGCGCCGGGGCGGATGCGGTGGCGGTGATCCTGTCGCGCGGCGAGCCGGTCTATGGGATCAACACCGGCTTCGGGAAACTGGCGAGCATCCGCATCGGCAATGACCAGCTCGAAGTGCTTCAGCGCAACATCGTGCTGTCCCATGCCGCGGGCGTTGGCGCGCCGATGCCGGTGGCGGTGGCGCGGTTGATGATGGCGTTGAAGCTGGCCTCCCTCGCGCAGGGCGTCTCGGGCGTGCGGCCATCGACGCTGACGATGCTGGAAACCATGGTGCAGCGCGACCTCATCCCGGTGGTGCCGGCGCAGGGCTCGGTGGGTGCCTCGGGCGATCTCGCGCCGCTCGCCCACATGGTGGCCGCCATGATGGGCGTGGGCGAGATCATCACCGCCGGCATCACCCGCCCGGCGGACGTGGCCCTCGCAGCGGCTGGGCTTGCCCCGGTGGTGCTCGGCCCGAAGGAGGGGTTGGCGCTGCTCAACGGCACCCAGTTCTCCACCGCCTATGCCTTGGCCGGATTGTTCGAGGCCGAGGCGCTGCTCGCCGCCGGGCTCATCAACGGCGCGCTGTCCACCGATGCCGCGCGCGGTTCCGATACCCCGTTCGATCCCCGCATCCACGCCGTGCGTCGCCACGCCGGCCAGATTGAGGTCGCGGCCACCCTGCGCACCCTCATGCAGGGCAGCGCCATCCGCGCCTCGCACCTCGTCGGCGATGAGCGCGTGCAGGACCCGTACTGCCTGCGCTGCCAGCCGCAGGTGATGGGCGCCGTGCTCACCCTGCTGCGCCAGGCCGCCGCCACATTGGAGACCGAGGCCAGCGGCGTGACCGACAACCCGCTGATTTTCGTCCGCCCCGACGGCACCGCCGAGGCGCTTTCGGGCGGCAATTTCCACGCCGAGCCCGTCGCCTTCGCCGCTGACATGATCGCCCTCGCCCTCTGCGAAATCGGCTCGCTGGCCGAACGCCGCATCGCCATGCTGATCGATCCCGCGCTGTCCGGCCTGCCAGCCTTCCTCACCCAGCACCCCGGCCTCAACTCCGGCTTCATGATCCCGCAGGTGACCGCCGCGGCCCTGGTGTCCGAAAACAAGCAGCGCGCCACGCCCTCCAGCGTCGATTCCATCCCGACCTCGGCCAACCAGGAGGATCACGTCTCGATGGCTGCCCACGGTGCCCGCCGGCTGCTCGACATGGCGCCCAACACCGCCGCCGTGCTCGGCATCGAACTCCTCGCCGCCGCCCAGGCGTGTGACTTCCACGCCCCGCTCGCCTCCTCGCCGCCGCTCGAGGCCGCCCGCGCCGCCCTGCGCCGGCACGTGCCGCATCTCGACGAGGACCGCTACTTCGCCCCCGATATCGCGGCCGCCACCGGCATCATCCGCAACGGCAGCCTCGCCGCCGCCATCGCCCCACTCGCCCTCCCCACGCTCGGCTGAACAGGAGCCCTCCCATGAGCCGTATCGACAACATGCGCATTATCCGCGCCCCGCGTGGCCTGGAGATCTCGGCCAAGTCCTGGCTGACCGAGGCGCCGCTGCGCATGCTGATGAACAACCTTGACCCTGACGTGGCCGAACGGCCGGGCGAGTTGGTGGTCTACGGTGGCATCGGTCGCGCGGCGCGGGACTGGGAGAGCTTCGACCGCATCGTCCACGCCCTGCGCCGCCTCGAAGCCGACGAGACCCTGCTGGTGCAATCCGGCAAGCCGGTCGGCGTGTTCCGCACCCATGCCGACGCGCCCCGCGTGCTGATCGCCAACTCCAACCTGGTGCCGCACTGGGCCACCTGGGAGCATTTCTACGAGCTCGATCGCAAGGGCTTGATGATGTACGGGCAGATGACGGCGGGTGCCTGGATCTATATCGGCGCCCAGGGCATCGTGCAGGGCACCTACGAAACCTTTGTCGAGGCCGGCCGCAAGCACTACGACGGGGACCTGTCGGGCAAATGGATCCTCACCGCCGGCCTCGGCGGCATGGGCGGCGCGCAACCGCTGGCCGCCGTGATGGCCGGCGCCTCGTGCCTGGCCATCGAGTGCCAGCCGAGCCGCATCGAGATGCGTCTGCGCACCGGCTATCTCGATCATCACACCGCCGATATCGACGAGGCGCTGCGGATGATCGAGACCTCGTGCCGCGAGCGCAAACCTATCTCCGTCGGCCTGCTCGGCAACGCTGCCGAGGTATTGCCCGAACTTCTCCGCCGTGGCGTGCGCCCCGACATTCTCACCGACCAGACCTCGGCGCATGATCCGGTCAACGGCTACCTCCCCAAGGGCTGGACCATCGCCGAATGGGAGGAGCGCCGCGAGCGTGACCCGAAGGCCGTCGAGGCCGCCGCCCGCCGCTCCATGGCCGGGCATGTCCAGGCGATGCTGCAATACTTCCACATGGGCGTGCCGACGGTGGACTACGGCAACAACATCCGCCAGCGCGCGCTGGAGGAGGGGGTGCTCGACGCCTTCGATTTCCCTGGTTTCGTGCCCGCCTATATCCGCCCGCTGTTCTGCCGCGGCGTCGGCCCGTTCCGTTGGGCAGCGCTGTCGGGCGATCCGGAGGATATCTACCGCACCGATGCCAAGGTGAAGGAACTGCTGCCCGACAACGCCCATCTGCACAACTGGCTCGACATGGCGCGCAAGCGTATCCACTTCCAGGGCCTGCCCGCGCGGATATGCTGGGTGGGCCTCGGCGACCGCCACCGCCTCGGCCTGGCGTTCAACGAGATGGTGGCATCGGGCGAACTCAAGGCCCCCATCGTGATCGGCCGCGACCATCTCGACTCCGGCTCCGTCGCCTCGCCCAACCGCGAGACCGAGGCGATGCGCGATGGTTCGGATGCGGTATCCGACTGGCCGCTGCTCAATGCGCTGCTGAACTGTGCCTCGGGCGCCACCTGGGTGTCGCTGCACCATGGCGGCG
>CAIMWH010000372.1 GCA_903845065.1 uncultured Rhodospirillales bacterium
GAAGCAAGCGCTTCTTTTTGAAAAAAGAAGCAAAAACTTTTTATCCAATGGCTTCGCCGCTCTCCTTGGGGACAGGCGAAGCCATCGTGGAAAAGTTTTTTGGTTCTTTTTTTCAAAAAAGAACTACTTGTCTTGGCTGCGCTGATTTTGAACTGCCTTCAAAATTGCTTGCGCTATATCCCCGGTCAGCAATGTTTCCACTGGCGTAGGCAGCCTGCGGCGCCAGTTCGGGCGTTCGGTATCGGTGCCGGGGAGATTGACCGAGGTGGTCATCGGCACGAGGTCATCGGCCTGGATGAGGGCGAGGTCGCACGGGGTTTCGGCGATGAAGCGGTGGGCGGCTTCGAGGGGGTTGGTGGGGCCGATGGCTTCGGTGAGGGCGATGCGGTCGGCGGTGCGGTCGGTTTCGGGGGGCAGGAGGCCGAGGGTGACGCGTTCGGCGATGTCCGCGCCTTCCAGCCAGCCGGCGAGGGGGGGGAGGTCGTGCGTGCTGACGCAGGCGACGGCGCGGGCGGGGTAGGTGGCGGCGGGGCGGAAGGCGGGGCCGTCGCGTTCGAGCAGCAGGACGCGCATGCCGAGGATATCGGCGTCGAGCAAAGCGGGGCGCAGGCCGTCGGGCACGGTGCCGAGGTCTTCGCCGACGACCATGCAGCGGGCGCGGGTGCTTTCGAGGGTGATCTGGCCGAGGAGATCGGCGGTGGGGTAGCGCACGTAGGCGCCGTCGGCGCCGGTGCCGCCGTCGGGGATCCAGAACAGGCGGGCCAGGCCCATGACGTGGTCGATCCGCAGGGCGCCGGCGTGGCGCATGTTGGCGGCGAGGAGGGCGGCGAAGCTGGCGTAGCCGTCGTGGGGCATGGCCAGCGGCAGGGGCGGCGGGAGGTGCCAGTTCTGGCCTTGGGGGGCGAAGGGGTCGGGTGGCGCGCCGACCCAGGCGCCGTGGGCGAGGCGATCGGCTTCGGCCCAGGCTTCGGCGCCGATGGGGGCGGCGCCGACGGCGAGGTCCCGGTAGAGGCCGATGGGGAGGGCTGCGGCGCGGGTGGCGGCGGTGGCGAACTGGGTTTCGCAGCGGAATTGCAGGTACTGGTGGAAGCGCAGGCGGGCGGCGTGGATTTGCGCGAAGGCTTCGACGCCGGGGTGGTCGGGGTGGCGCAGGGGGGCGGGCCAGTGCTGCCAGGCGGTGGCGGGGAGGGTTTCGGCGATGGCCTGGAAGGTGGCGAAGCGGTGGAGGCGGGGGCCGCCGGCGGCGATGAAGGCGTCGAGCGCGGGGTTGGCGGTTTCGGTGAGGAAGTCGCGTTCGAGGATGGCGCGTTTGGCGGCCCAGACGGTGGGGTAGGCGACGTCGTCATGCGGGAGGGCGGGGGGGAGGCCGGCGACATCGAGGTAGATCGGGTCGAGGAAGCGGCGGTCGGAGGGGTGGTAGGGGCTGGCGCGCTCGCGGTCGTCGGGGAAGAGCATGTGGAGGGGGTTGATGGCGACGGTGGCGGCGCCGGCTTGGGCGGCGGCTTCGGCGAGTAGGGCCAGGGTGGTGAAGTCCCCGATGCCTTGGTCGCCGGCGCGGCGCAGGGTGTAGAGCTGGGCGGCGAGGCCGAAGCGGCGCTGGCCGTGAGTGAGGGCGGCGGGGCGGTGGCAGGCGCGGGGGGCGATGGTGAGGGCGCAGGGGGCGTCGGGTGCGTCATCGCGCCAGATGCGGTGGCGGCCGATGGGAAGGGCGGGGAGGGGGATGTCCCAGGCCTGGGCGGGAGTGCCGTCGGCGGCGGTGAAGGGGCGGAGGGTGCCGGGTTCGGCGCGGTGGGTGATGGTTTCGCCGGATTCGAGCGCGATGGTGAGCCAGCGCGGGGTGCGGCCGAGGCCGGGGGGGAGGGCGAGGGGGAGGATGGCGGGTTCGCCGCGGGTGACGAGGGCGTGGGGGAGGGGGCGGTGGTCTCGGGTTTCGGCGAGGTGGCGCAGGGTGTCGCGCGCTTCGGCCGCGGTGGTGGCGGGGAGGCGCATGGCGGCGAGGAGGGCGCGGTTGGTGTCGTCGTTGACGATGGTTTGGGCGCCGTCGACGGTCCACCAATCCGGCCCGATGCCGGCGGCGGTGGCGAGGCGGCGGAGGAGCGTGGGGTCGGCGGGGGGACGGGCGGTGATGGGGCGTTCGGCGAGGGCCTGGACGCTGCGGGGGGCGGGGTTGGTGGTGTTGGCGGGGAGGTCTCGGGTGGGGGCGTCGGGGGCGGCGCTGTCGGCGACGAGGTGCCAGCGGTGGGCGGTGCGGGCGGGGGGGAGGTGGGTGGTGGCTTCGTGGGCGCCGCGATGGTGGATGAGGGCGACGCGGTTGGGGCCGTCGGCGAGGGTCATCACCAGGGTTTCGCCGGTGGACCAGTCGGGTGTGGCGCCGTCGGGGCCGGACCAGGCGACGTCCGGCAGGTCGTCCGGGGGGATGGGGTGGCCGTCGAGGAAGCGGTCGGCGTGGAAGAGGGGGTGGTCGCGGCGGAGGGCGATGAGGCGGGCGGTCCAGGCGGCGAGGGCGGGGTCGGCGGCGGCCCAGTCGAGCCATGTGGTTTCGTTGTCCTGGGCGTAGGCGTTGTTGTTGCCGTGCTGGGTGTGGCCGAGTTCCATGCCCATCGCCAGCATGGGGGTGCCGCGGGCGAGGAGGAGGGTGGCGAGGAGGGCGCGCTGGTCGGCCTGGCGGCGGGGGGTTAGGGCGGGGTCGGGGCCTTCGGTGCCGTGGTTCCAGGAGTGGTTGGCGTCGGTGCCGTCGCGGTTGTTCTCGGCGTTGGCCTGGTTGTGCTTGGTGGTGAAGGCGGTGAGGTCGGCGAGGGTGAAGCCGTCATGCGCGGTGATGAAGTTGATGCCGCGCGAGGGGGGGCGGGCGGCGAACAGGTCGGCCGAGCCGGCGAGGCGGGTGGCGAGGGGGCCGAGGCGGCCGGGTTCGCCGCGCCAGAAGCGGCGGACATCGTCACGGAAACGATCGTTCCATTCGCCCCAGGCGGCGGGGAAGCGGCCGGTCTGGTAGCCGCCTGGGCCGATGTCCCATGGTTCGGCGATGAGCTTCAGGCCGCGTAGGAGGGGGTCCTGGTCGATGGCTTGGAGGAGAGGGGCGGCGGGGTCGAACCCGGTGGGGCGGCGGGCGAGGGTGGTCGCGAGGTCGAAGCGGAAACCGTGCAGGCCGGTGTTGGCGGCCCAGGCGCGCATTGCGTCCATGGCGAGGCGCAGGACGGGGGGGCGGTCGAGGGCGAGGATGTTGCCGCAGCCGGCGTCATCGATGTAGCGCCCGGGGGCGTCTTCGGGGAGGCGGTAGTAGGTGGCGTTGTCGAGGCCGCGGAGCGAGAGGGTGGGGCCGAGGGCGTCGCCTTCGCCGGTGTGGTTGAGCACCACGTCGAGGATGGTCTCGATGCCGGCTTCGGCGAGGGCGGCGACGGTGGCGCGGATTTCGGGCCAGCCGCCGGGGGCGAGGCCGGGGTCGGGCGCCATGAAGGCGACCGGGTTGTAGCCCCAGTAGTTGGGCAGGCCGCGGGCGGCGAGGTGGCGTTCGGCGATCCAGGCGGCGGCGGGCATGATTTCGACGGCGGTGATGCCGAGGCGGACCAGGTGCTCGATGGCGGCGGGGTGGGCGAGGCCGGCGAAGCGGCCGCGGAGCGGGATGGGGATGGCGGGGTGGCGGGCGGTGAAGCCGCGGACGTGGAGTTCGTAGAGCACGCTGCGCGGCCAGGGGGTGATCTGGGCGGCGGTGAAGGTGGCGGGGGCGGCCTGGACGATGGCCTTGGGCATGTAGGGGCCGCTGTCGGTGTCGTCGAAGGAGTTGCCGTCGTCCGGGGCGTCGGTGCGGTAGCCGAACATGGAGGGGTGGAGGGCGAAGGGGCGGTCGATGGCGGTGGCGTAGGGGTCGAGCAGGAGTTTGGACGGGTTGAAGCGGTGGCCCTCGTGGGGGGCGAAGCGGCCGTGGGCGCGCAGGCCGTAGGTGGCGCCGGGGGCGATGCCGGGGATGTGGGCGTGGAAGACGTCCCCGGTGCGGGCATCGAGGCGGATGCGGCGGGTTTCGCGGTTGTTCTCGAACAGGCAGACCTCGATGGCCTCGGCGTGGGCGGAGTGGACGGCGACGTTGATGCCATCGCCCGCGAGGGTGACGCCGCGCGGTTCGGCCTGGCCGCTCACGCGCGGGCGGCCAGGAGCGATCGGTAGAGGGCGGCGTATTGGCGGGCGGGGCCGCGCCAGGAGACGTCGGTGGCCGTGCCGTTGGCCTGGAGGGCGAGCCAGGCGGTGGAGTCGGAATAGAGGGCGGCGGTGCGGCGGATGGCGGCTTCGAGTTGGCTGGCGCTTTCGGGGGCGAACTGGATGCCGGTGGCGACGCCGGCGGCGAGGGCGGCGGGGTTGGCGTCGATCACGGTGTCGGCGAGGCCGCCGACGCGGGCGACGACGGGGACGCAGCCGTAGCGCAGGGCGCAGAGCTGGGTGAGGCCGCAGGGTTCGAAGCGGGAGGGCACCAGCAGGGCGTCGGCGCCGGCCTGGATGCGGTGGGCAAGGGCTTCGTCATAGCCGAGCACGCAGGCGATGCGGCCGGGGCTGACGGCATCGCGCAGGGCGGACTCGATCCAGGCTTCGCCGGTGCCGAGGACGGCGAGTTGGCCGCCTTGGCGCAGCAGGGTGGGGAGGGCTTCGAGGAGGAGGTCCATGCCCTTCTGGTGGGTGAGGCGGCTGATGACGGCGAATAGGGGGCCGGGGGCATCGGTGGACAGGCCGAGTTCGCGTTGCAGGGCGGCCTTGTTGGCGGGGCGGCCGGTGCGGTCGGTGGCGCTGAGGGGGGGGGGGGGGGGGGGGTCGGTGGCGGGGTTCCAGATGGTGGTGTCGATGCCGTTGAGGATGCCGGTGAGGGCGGCGGCGCGGTGGTGGAGTAGGCCGTCGAAGCCCATGCCGGCGTCCCGGGTTTGGATTTCGGTGGCGTAGGTGGGGGAGACGGTAGTGATGCGGTCGGCGAATTGGAGGCCGGCCTTGAGCAGGCTGATGGTGCCGTGGAACTCCACGCCGTCGATCGCGTAGGCGTGCGGGGGCAGGCCGAGGGTGGCGAGCAGGCTCGGGGCGGCCTTGCCGGGGAAGGCGAGGTTGTGAACGGTCATCACGGTGGGGGGCGCCTTGGCGGCGGTGTAGTGCAGGTAGGCGGGGACCAGGCCGGACTGCCAGTCGTGGCAATGCACGATGTCGGGGCGGAGCGCGGGGGTGGTGGCGATCGTCGCGGCGGCGCGGGCGAGGGCGGCGAAGCGGATGGGATTGTCCGGCCAGTCCCGCCCGTCGGGGCCGAGATAGGGGTTGCCGGGGCGGTCGAACAAATGGGGCGCGTCGAGGACCAGCAGGTCGAGGCCGTGGGCGGTGGCGGCGAGCACGCGGGCGCCGCCGCCGAACAGGCTAGGCAGGGAGAGCACGACCTTGCCGCCCTTGATCGCGGCCATCACGGCGGGGTAGCCGGGGAGCAGGGTTCGCACAATGACGCCCTCGGCGGCGAGGGCGGCGGGGAGGGCGCCGGTGACGTCGGCGAGGCCGCCGGTTTTGACCAGCGGGAAGACCTCGGCGGCGACCGAGAGAACCGAAAGGGCGGTCACTTCGACAAACGGTCGATCATCGGCTGGGTGATCAGGCAGATGCCCTTGGCGGTACGCTGGAAGTTGCGCCGGATGTCATCCTCCGGGTCCTCGCCGACGACGAGGCCGGGCGGGATGCGGACGCCGCGCTCGATGATGACGTTGTGCAGGCGGGCGCCCTGGCCGACATCGACTTCGGGGAGGATGACGGCGTGGTCCACCTCGGCATACGAATGCACGCGGACCCCGGTGAAAACCAGGGAGCGGCGGACGGTGGCGCCCGAGATGATGGTGCCACCGGCGATGACGGACGAGAGGGCGGTGCCGCGGCGTCCGTCCACGTCGTGCACGAATTTCGCGGGGGCGGTCATTTCGCCGTAGGTCCAGAGCGGCCAGTCGCGGTCGAACAAATCGAGGTCCGGCACCACGTCGGTAAGGTCGATATTGGCGGCGAAGTAGGAGTCCAGCGTGCCGACATCGCGCCAGTAGGGCGGCGCATCTGGCGTGGTGCGGACGCAGGAGATTTCGAAGGAGTGGGCGACGGCTTTGGCGCCTTTGACCAGGCGGGGGATGATGTCCTTGCCGAAATCATGGCTTGAATGGTTGTCGGCGGCATCCTCGCGCAGGATTTCGAAGAGGAATTTGGTTTCGAAGACGTAGATGCCCATGCTGGCCAGCGCCATGTCGGGCTTGCCGGGCATCGGCGGTGGGTTGGCGGGCTTTTCCTGGAAATCGATGATGCGGTCGGTCTCGTCGACATGCATGACGCCGAAGCCGGTGGCCTCGGCGCGCGGCACTTCGAGGCAGCCGATGGTGACATCCGCGCCCTGGCGGACGTGCTGCTGGAGCATCTGCTCGTAGTCCATTTTGTAGACGTGGTCGCCGGCGAGAATGATGATGTATTCGGGGTGGTAGCTCTCGATGATGTCGAGGTTCTGGAACACCGCGTCCGCGGTGCCGAGGTACCATTTGTCCTCGTGGACGCGCTGGCTGGCGGGCAGGATGTCGAAGCTTTCGTTGCGTTCGGAGCGGAAGAAATTCCAGCCGCGCTGGAGGTGGCGGATGAGGCTGTGGGCCTTGTACTGGGTGGCGACGGCCATGCGGCGGATGCCGGAGTTGAGCGCGTTGGAGAGGGCGAAATCGATGATGCGCAGCTTGCCGCCGAAATAGACGGCGGGCTTGGCGCGAATGTCGGTGAGTTCCATCAGCCGGCTGCCGCGCCCGCCGGCGAGGACATAGGCCATGGTGCGGCGAGCCAACGGTCCGGAAGGTTGGGCGTTCATGATCGTCTCCGTAGGGTGACGCTGGGGGGAGTGTCGCGCAGGCGCCCCCGTTTTGTCATCCGGGTTCGTGCTGAAAATACATCGTGGCGAGGGGTGGTACTAGAATTGTCACGCTGGCCGGCTGGCCGTGGGCTGGGATGGGGGTGGCGGTGGTGGCGCCGAAGTTGCCGAGGTTGGAGCCGCCGTAATCGGCGGCGTCGGTGTTGAGGATTTCGCGCCAGATGCCGGTGTGCGGCACGCCGATGCGGTAGGCCGGGCGGGGGACGGGGGTGAAGTTGCAGACGACCAGGACGGGGGCCGTGCCGTCGCCGCTGTGGCGCAGCCAGGCGAAGACGGACTGGGCGGCGTCATCCACCACCACCCATTGGAAGCCTTCGGGCTCGCAGTCCCGCGCGTGCAGCGCGGGCGTGGTGCAATAGAGGCGGTTGAGGTCGCGCACGCAGGCGTGCAGGCCGCGGTGGAGCGGGTCTTCGAGCAAATGCCAGTCGAGCCCGGCGTTGAAGTTCCATTCGCGGAGCTGGCCGAATTCCTGGCCCATGAAGAGGAGTTTCTTGCCGGGGTGGGCCCACATGAAGGCGTAGTAGGCGCGCCCGGTGGCGGCGCGCTGCCAGGCGTCCCCGGGGATGCGGCCGAGGACGGAGCGTTTGCCGTGGACGACTTCGTCATGGGAGAGCGGCAGGACGAAGTTTTCCGAGAAGCCGTAGAGCAGGCCGAAGGTCATCTGGTCATGGTGCCAGCGGCGGTGGGCGGGGTCGCGGCCGATATAGGCCAGGGTGTCGTGCATCCAGCCCATGTTCCACTTGAAGCCGAAGCCGAGGCCGCCGGCATCGACGGAGGCGGAGACGCCGGGCCAGGAGGTGGATTCCTCGGCGATGGTGACGGTGCCGGGGTGTTCGGCGTAGGCGAACTGGTTGACGCGCTTGAGGAAGGCGACGGCTTCGAGGTTTTCGCGGCCGCCCAGCACGTTGGGGGACCATTGGCCGGGGCTGCGGGAATAGTCGAGGTAGAGCATGGAGGCGACGGCATCGACGCGCAGGCCGTCGATGTGGAAGCGGTCGAGCCAGTAGAGGGCGGAGGCGGCGAGGATGTTGGCGACCTCGGCGCGGCCGAAATCGAAGATGGCGGTTTGCCAGTCCGGGTGGAAGCCGCGGTTGGGGTCGGCGTCCTCGTAGAGGGGGGCGCCGTCAAAATGGCGCAGGCCGTGGGCGTCGGTGGGGAAGTGGGCGGGCACCCAGTCGAGGATGATGGCGATGCCGGCGGCGTGGGCGCGATCGACCAAGCGGGCGAAGCCGGCGGGATCGCCGAAGCGGGCGGTGGGGGCGAACAGGCCGACGGGCTGGTAGCCCCAGCTGTCATCGAGCGGGTGTTCGGTGATGGGCAGGAGTTCGATGTGGGTGAAGCCGAGATCGGCCACGTAGGGGATGAGGTGGTCGGCGATGGCGTCATAGGTGAGGAAGCCGCCGGCGTCGTCGCGCCGCCAGGAGCCGAGATGGACTTCGTAGGTGGCCATCGGGCGGCGGCGCGGGTCGGCCTGGGCGCGGGCCTGGAGGTAGGCGGCGTCGGACCAGGGGAGATTGGCGGTGGAGGCGACGACGGAGGCGGTGGAGGGGCGGATTTCGGCGGCGGAGCCGAAGGGGTCGGCCTTCAGGGGTTGGACGGTGCCGTCGGCGCCGACGATTTCGTATTTGTAGACGCAGCCGGGGCCGAGGCCGGGGGCGAAGATTTCCCACACGCCGGAATCGACGCGCTTGCGCATGGGGTGGCGGCGGCCGTCCCAGGCGTTGAAGGCGCCGACCACGGAGACGCGGCGGGCCTGGGGGGCCCAGACGGCGAAATGGGTGCCGTCGACGCCTTCCAGTGTCATCGGGTGGGCGCCGAGGCGTTCGTAGAGGGCGCGGTGGGTGCCTTCGACCAGCAGGTGGTCATCGATGGCGCCGAGGACGGGGGGGAAGCGGAACGGGTCCTCGAAGTCCCAGATGGCGTCCGCGTTGGCGGCGCGCAGGCGGTAGGCGGGGCAGGGGGTGGGCAGGGTGACTTCGAAGAAGCCGGCCGGGTCCCGGCAGGGCATCGGGGTGGCGGCGGCGGCGTGCAGCAGGGTGAGGGAGGTGGCGCCGGGGACGAGCGCGCGGACCACCCACCCCGTCCCGCTCGCATGGGGGCCCAGCAGGGCGAACGGGTCGCCGTGGCGGGCGGCGAGCAGGGCCGCGATGTCGGCCGCGCTGGCGGTCATGGTGTCCTTCAGGTGGCTCTGGGAAGTTTCACGTTCCAGATATCGTCGCAGTATTCGCGGATCGCGCGATCCGAGGAGAAGTAGCCCATTCCGGCGGTGTTGTGGATGCTGGAGCGCCACCACGCCGCCTTGTCACGCCAGCGTGCGTCAACCGTACGCTGCGCCGCAGCATAGGAGTCGAAGTCGGCGCTGACCAGGAAATGATCGTGATAGGTGAGCACATCGACCAGGTCGCGGAAGCGATCGGGCTCGGCGGGGGAGAACAGGCCGGCGGAGATAGCATCGAGGGCGCGCTTGAGCGGTACGGAGCCGGCGATGGTGTCCCGTGCGTCGATCCCCTGGGCGCGGCGGGCCTCGGCCTGTTCGGCGGTGAGGCCGAAGATGAAGATGTTGTCAGCGCCGACGCGCTCGCCGATTTCGATGTTGGCGCCATCGAGGGTGCCGATGGTGAGCGCGCCGTTGAGGGCCATTTTCATGTTGCCGGTGCCGGAGGCTTCCATGCCGGCGGTGGAGATCTGCTCCGACAGGTCGGCGGCCGGGATGATCACCTCGGCGCGGCTGACGTTGTAGTTGGGCAGGAACACCACCTTCAGCAGGCCGCGCAATGTCGGGTCATTGTTGATGACGCGGGCGACATCGTTGATGAGCTTGATGATGAGCTTGGCGCGGTGGTAGCCGGCGGCGGCCTTGCCGGCGAAGATTTTCACCCGCGGGGTCCATTCGCGCATCGGCTCGGCGCGGATGTTTTCGTAGAGCGCCACGGTTTCGAGGATGTTGAGAAGCTGGCGCTTGTATTCGTGGATGCGCTTGATCTGGACGTCAAAGATGGCGTCCGGGTCGAGGCGGATCTGGAGTTGTTCCATCACCTGGTTGGAGAGCTTGGCCTTGTTGGCGCGGCGGATTTCGGCCATCCGCGCCTGCACGCCGCGATCATCGGCGTGGGCGGCGAAACCGTCGAGGGCGCTCACGTCATCGAGGATATGGGGGCCGACGGTGTCGGCGAGGAGTTCGGTGAGGCCCGGGTTGGCCTGGAACAGCCAGCGGCGGAAGGTGATGCCGTTGGTCTTGTTGGTGATGCGGTCCGGGTAGAGGCGGTGCATGTCGCGGAAGACGGTGGCGCGCATAAGGTCGGTGTGCAGAACCGAGACGCCGTTGATGCGGTGGGAGCCGAGGAAGGCGAGCGAGCCCATGCGGACACGGCGGCCGTTTTCCTCGTCGATCAGCGAGACGCTGGACATCAAGGCGGGGTCGCCTTGGCCGGCGGCGCGCAGGCGATCGAGATGCAAGGCGTTGATGAGGTAGATGATCTGCATGTGGCGCGGCAGC
>CAIMWH010000373.1 GCA_903845065.1 uncultured Rhodospirillales bacterium
ATCCTGGTCAACATCTTCGGTGGCATCATGCGCTGCGACGTGATTGCCGAGGGCGTGGTGGCGGCGGCGCGCGAGGTTTCGCTGAGCGTGCCTCTTGTGGTCCGCCTGGAGGGCACCAACGTGGCGTTGGGCAAGGAAATCATGGCCAAATCCGGCCTGCCGATCATTTCCGCCGATAATCTTGCCGACGCCGCCGAAAAGGTGGTCAAGGCCGTGAAGGAAGCCGCCTGATGGCCGTTCTCGTTGATGCCAACACCACGGTGATCTGCCAGGGCTTCACCGGCGCCCAGGGCACTTTTCATTCCGAGCAGGCGATCGCCTACGGGACGAAGATGGTTGGCGGCGTGACGCCGGGGAAGGGTGGCAGCGTCCATCTCGGGTTGCCCGTGTGGGATACGGTGGCGCAGGCGGTTTCGGCCACCCGCGTCAGCGCGTCCGCGATCTATGTGCCGCCGGCATTTGCGGCGGATGCGATCCTGGAAGCCATCGAGAGCGAAATCGCGCTGATCGTGTGCATCACCGAGGGTATTCCGGTGCTGGACATGGTGCGGGTGAAGCGGGCGCTTTCGGGCAGCAAGTCGCGCCTGATCGGGCCGAACTGCCCGGGGGTGATCACGCCCGATGCGTGCAAGATCGGGATCATGCCGGGGCATATCCATCGCCGCGGCAAGGTTGGCATCGTGTCGCGTTCGGGCACGCTGACCTATGAGGCGGTGGCGCAGACGACGGCGGCGGGGCTTGGGCAAAGCTCCTGCGTCGGCATCGGCGGCGATCCGGTGAAGGGGACCGACTTTATTGAGGTCCTGGAAATGTTTCTGGCCGACGATGAGACCGAGGCGGTGATCATGATCGGCGAGATCGGCGGGCAGAGCGAGATCGAAGCGGCGGAGTTCATCGCGTCGAACAAGATCAAGAAGCCGACGGTTGGGTTCATCGCCGGTGCGACGGCGCCTCCGGGGCGTCGGATGGGCCATGCCGGCGCGGTGATCAGCGGCGGCAAGGATACGGCCGCGGCGAAGTTCGAGGCGATGCGCCTGGCGGGCATTCATGTGGCTGAAAGCCCGGCGGCGCTGGGCAGCACCATGATCAAGGCGCTGCGGGGCTAGAGTTCGGGAGGGCGGCGCGGGATCAACTCGCGTCGCCATAAGCCTGCCGCGAGCCCTAGGCGGCAGTATAAGGATCTGTGCCGATGCCGCATGCCATCGCGTGCGGCGTCGGCTAACTTGTTTTGATCGTGACGGCGGGCCGTCCCTGCGGCCCCCAGCAGATGAGGGATCAGCCATGGCCGGCGTCGATATTCTCGCCTCCGCCTTCAACGGTGCCAACGCGGCGTTCATCGCCGAGATGTATGCGCGGTGGGTGGAGAATCCCGGTTCGGTGGATGCGAGTTTCGGTGATCTTTTCGCCGCGATGAACGATGAGTCCCGGGCGGTGTTGATGGATGCGTCCGGCGCCTCCTGGGCGCCGCGCGAGGCGGTGATCGAGAGTTCGCCGGCTTATGCGCCCGCCTATGCGCCCTCCGCTCCGGCGGCGGCCCCGGTGGAACGGCGGGCGGCGGCAACGGCGTTGCCGGCGCCGGCGACCAGCGAGGCGGTGCGGGCGGCGACCAAGGATAGTTTGCGGGCGCTGATGATGATCCGCACCTATCGGGTGCGTGGGCATCTGGAGGCGAAGCTCGATCCGTTGGGCTTGCAGGTGCCGGCGCCGCATCCTGAGCTTGATCCGGCGACCTACGGGTTCGGCGGGGCGGATATGGACCGGCCGATTTTTATCGACAACGTGCTGGGGCTGGAGACGGCGACGCCGCGGCAGATATTGCAGGTGCTGCGCGAGACGTATTGCGGGCCGATCGGCGTGGAGTTCATGCATATCCAGGACCCCGATCAGAAGGCTTGGATCCAGCGGCGCGTCGAGGGCGCGCCGTGGCGGACGGCGTTCGGGCGCGGGGCGAAGAAGACGATTTTGCAGCAATTGACCGAGGCCGAGGGGTTGGAGTCGTTCTGCCAGCGCCGCTACGTCGGCACCAAGCGGTTCGGGCTGGAGGGCGCCGAGGTGGCGATCCCGGCGGTGCAGGCGATTATCGAGAGCGCGGCGAAGGCTGGCGTGCGGGAGATTGCCATCGGCATGCCGCATCGCGGGCGGCTGAACACGCTGGTGAATATCGTCAAGAAGCCGTACGCGGCGCTGTTCAGCGAATTCGGAGGTTCGTCCTTCAAGCCGGATGACGTGCAGGGCTCGGGCGATGTGAAGTACCATCTGGGGACTTCGACGGATGTCGAGATCGCCGGGCACATGGTGCATTTGTCGTTGCAGCCGAACCCCTCGCATCTCGAAGCGGTTGATCCGGTGGTGGTGGGCAAGGTGCGGGCGCGGCAGGATATGGCCGGCGATACGCGGGCGCGGCGCTCGGTGATGGGCATCCTGATGCATGGCGACGCGGCGTTCGCCGGGCAGGGGCTGGTGTATGAGACGCTGGCGATGAGCCAGTTGATCGGCTATCGCACCGGCGGCACGGTGCATGTGATCGTCAACAACCAGATCGGCTTCACCACGGTGCCGGCGCATGCCTATTCCGGGCTGTATTGCACCGACGTGGCGAAATCCATCCAGGCGCCGATCCTACATGTGAACGGGGACAATCCCGAGGCGGTGGTGTGGTGTTCGCAGATGGCGGCGGAATTCCGCCAGGAGTTCGCCACTGATTTCGTGCTGGATATCGTGTGCTATCGCCGCCATGGCCATAACGAGACCGATGAGCCGGCGTTTACCCAGCCGATCATGTATCGCGCCATCAAGGACCTGAAGACCACCCGCACGCTGTATGCCGAGCGCCTGGCCGCCGAGGGCGTGCTGAGTGCCGACGAGGCGAAGGGGATGTGGGACGGGTTTACCGCCACGCTGGAGGCGGCGTA
Organism: uncultured Rhodospirillales bacterium; assembly: GCA_903845065.1. Classification (GTDB taxonomy): domain Bacteria; phylum Pseudomonadota; class Alphaproteobacteria; order Acetobacterales; family Acetobacteraceae; genus CAIYPH01. The sequence continues at coordinate 2,913 of CAIMWH010000373.1, forward strand.
TCAGGCGGCGCAGGCGTACAAGCCCAACAAGGCGGATTGGCTGGAGGGGCATTGGGCCGGCATGACGGTGCCAGGCAATGAGGAAGAGGGGACCGAGGGCGAGACGGCGGCGCCGCTCGACCAACTCAAGCGGGTGGGGACGGCGATTTCGCGGGTTCCGGCCAATTTCGACGTGAATTCCAAGATCCTGCGGCAGCTCGAAGCCAAGCGGACGGCGATCGACACCGGGGAAGGCATCGACTGGGCGACCGGCGAGGCGTTGGCGTTCGGCTCGCTGCTGCTGGACGGGCACCGGGTGCGGCTGTCGGGCGAGGATGTGCAGCGCGGCACGTTCAGCCAGCGCCACGCGGTGCTGGTGGATCAGACCAACCAGAACGAATACACCCCGCTCAACAATATCGACACCGCGCAGGCCAAGATCGAGATCTACAACTCGCTGCTGTCCGAAGTGGGCGTGCTGGGGTTCGAGTATGGCTACACGCTGGCCGATCCGCGCACGCTGGTGCTGTGGGAGGCGCAGTTTGGCGATTTCGCCAATGGCGCGCAGGTAATCATCGATCAGTTCCTGGCCTCGGGCGAGAGCAAGTGGCTGCGCATGTCGGGGCTGGTAATGCTGTTGCCGCATGGGCATGAGGGGCAGGGGCCGGAGCATTCCTCGGCGCGATTCGAGCGGTACTTGCAGTTGTGCGCCGAGCGGAACATGGCGGTGGGGAACCTCACCACGCCGGCCAACTATTTCCATGCGCTACGCCGGCAGTTGAAGCGGAACTTCCGCAAGCCGCTGGTGCTGATGACGCCGAAATCGCTGCTGCGGCACAAGCTCGCGGTGTCGGACCTGGCGGATTTCGCGCCTGGCAGCCGGTTCCTGCCGGTGATCCCGGAGGTGGATGCGATCGCGCCGGGGCCCGAGATCAAGCGCGTGGTGCTGTGCACCGGCAAGGTCTATTACGACCTGCTGGCCGAGCGGCGGGCGCAGGGCATCACCAATGTGGCGATCGTGCGGGTGGAGCAGCTTTATCCGTTCCCGATTGTCTCGCTGCCGCGCGAGCTGGCGAAGTATCCGGATGCGCAGGTGGTGTGGTGCCAGGAGGAGCCGGAGAACATGGGCGCCTGGACGTTCGTCGATCGCCGCATCGAGAAGGTGCTGGGCGGGCTCGATAATCGCGCCAAGCGGCCGGCCTATGTCGGGCGGCCGGAGGCGGCGAGCCCGGCGACGGGTTTGGCCAAGACGCATGCCGCCGAGCAGGCGGCACTGGTTGCCGCCGCTCTGGCGCTCGACTGATCCATTTCAACCCAGAACGGGGCTTTCAGCATGTCAATCGAGATCAAGGTGCCCAGCCTGGGCGAGAGCGTGAGCACGGCGACGATTGCGCGCTGGCTGAAGCAGGTGGGCGATGCGGTGGCGGCCGATGAGCCGCTGGTGGAGCTTGAGACCGACAAGGTGACGGTGGAAGTGCCGGCGCCGGTGGCGGGCAAGCTGTCCGAGATCGTGGTGGGGGCGGGTGGCGAAGTGTCCGTGGGCGCGCTGCTTGGGTTGGTGGAGGCGGGCGCCGCGGGGGCTGCTTCGCGTCCGGTGGAGACCGCGCGGCCGGCGGCCAATCCGGCGGCCGGGGTGAACCCGCCGCCGTCACCGAGCGGGCCGGTGGCGCGGCCGGCGACGCCGCCCGCCGATGTGGCGCCGGCGCATGCGCCGATGCCGGCGGCGGCGAAGATGATCGAGGAAAGCGGGGTCAGCGTGGCCGCGCTTGGCAGCGGGACCGGCAAGGACGGGCGGATCACCAAGGGCGATGTGCTGGACTTCCTGAGCCGGCCGGCGCCGGTGGCGGCTGCCCCCGCAGCACCACGGCCGGCGCGTGCGCTGGAAGCGGGCGAGGAGCGGGTGAAGATGACCCGGCTGCGCCGCACCATCGCGGCCCGGCTGAAGGAGGCGCAGAACAACGCCGCCATGCTGACCACGTTCAACGAGGTCGACATGTCCGCCGTGATGGCGCTGCGCAATGAGTACAAGGATGCCTTCGAGAAGAAGCATGGCGGCACCCGGCTTGGGTTCATGTCGTTCTTCGTGAAGGCGTGCGTCGCCGCGCTGAAGGAATTCCCCGCCGTCAACGCCGAGATCGATGGGGATGAGATCGTCTACAAGCACTTCGTCCACATGGGCATCGCGGTGGGCGGGCCGAGCGGGCTGGTGGTGCCGGTGGTGCGCAATGCGGACCAGATGGGCTTCGCGCAGATCGAGAAGACCATCGGCGATCTCGGCAAGCGGGTGCGGGACGGGCAGTTGAAGTTGGAGGAGCTGACCGGCGGCACGTTCAGTATCACCAATGGCGGGGTGTATGGCTCGCTGATGTCGACGCCGATTTTGAACCCGCCGCAGTCGGCCATTCTGGGGATGCACAAGATCCAGGACCGGCCGATGGCGATTGGCGGGAAGGTGGAAATCCGGCCGATGATGTATCTCGCGATGAGCTACGATCACCGGATCATCGACGGCAAGGAGGCGGTGTCGTTCCTGGTGCGGGTGAAGGAAGGTATCGAGGACCCGCGGCGGCTGTTGCTGGAACTGTAGGCGAACCGCATCGCCCGGGTTGACCGCGCTTATGGGAGAAGAACATGTCGCAACGGCCATTCCAGCAACTGTCTGCGGCATGGGATGCCATCGTGCGTGCGGCCAACCGTCGGTCCAAGCTGACCTATGGTGATCTGGCTGGGGAGATTGGCGGGATCGCGCGAGGAATGGGTGCGCTGCTGGGGCCTATCCAGAGCCATTGCGAGCGGGAAGGGCTGCCGTTGCTGACTGCTCTTGTCGTGCGAGCGAGTGACGGTGAGCCGGGCCCTGGCTTTGGGTCCCATCGCAACGCCCATCAGGAGCAAGCCCGCGTATGGGCGTATGCCTGGAACAATGTGCGTAACCCATTTCTCTGATGTCTTAGCTGCGTTTTGAGAGGATCGAGTAAAGCCATGTCCGAGACCTTCGACGTCATCGTTATCGGCAGCGGCCCTGGCGGGTATGTCTGTGCCATTCGGGCGGCCCAGTTGGGCATGAAGGTGGCGTGCGTCGAGAAGCGGGAGACGTTGGGGGGGACGTGCCTCAATGTGGGGTGCATTCCGTCCAAGGCGTTGCTGCAGTCGTCGGAGAATTTCCACGAGACGACGCATGCGTGGAAGGACCATGGGATCATGGTCGAGGGGGTCAGCCTTGATCTGGCGCGGATGCAGGCGCGCAAAAGCGAGGTGGTGGGGGCCAACGTCAAGGGCGTGGAGTTCCTGTTCAAGAAGAACAAGATCACCTGGCTGAAGGGCACCGGGCGGGTGGTGGCGGCGGGCCGGGTGGCTGTTGATGGCACCGAGTATGCGGCCAAGCACATCGTCATCGCGACGGGCAGCGAGAGCATGCCGTTGGCGGGGGTGGCGGTGGATGAGAAGCGGATCGTGACGTCAACCGGGGCTTTGGAACTCGATAAGGTCCCGGGTCATCTGGTGGTGATCGGCGGTGGAGTGATCGGGCTGGAGCTTGGCAGCGTGTGGCGCCGGCTTGGGGCGCAGGTGACGGTGGTGGAGTTTCTCGATCGGTTGATCCCGGGCAATGACGGCGAGGTGGCCAAGCAGTTCGAGCGGGTGCTGGGGCGGCAGGGGATGAAGTTCCGGCTGGGGACGAAGGTGACGGGGGCGGTGGCGTCCGACACCGGGGTGACGTTGACGGTGGAGACGCTGAAATCGGGCAAGACCGAGGAATTGACGGCCGATGTGGTGCTGCTGGCGATCGGGCGGCGGGCCTATACCGAGGGGCTTGGGCTGGTCGAGGCCGGCGTGGCGGTGGATGAGCGCGGGCGGGTGAAGACCGACGGGCATTTCGCCACCAATATCGCGGGCATCTACGCAATTGGCGATGTGATCGCCGGGCCGATGCTGGCGCACAAGGCCGAGGACGAGGGCGTGGCGCTGGCGGAGCGGCTGGCGGGCCAGGCCGGGCATGTGAATTACGGGGTGATCCCGGGCGTGATCTACACCGCGCCGGAAGTGGCTTCGGTGGGGAAGACCGAGGAGGAGTTGAAGGCGGCGGGGGTGGAGTATGCCGTCGGCAAGTTCCCCTTCACCGCCAATGGGCGGGCGCGGGCGATGGGCAGCATGGATGGGTTCGTGAAGCTGTTGGCCGACAAGAAGTCCGACAAGCTGCTGGGCGCGCATATTCTGGGGCCGGATGCGGGGACGCTGATTGCCGAGGTGGCGTTGGCGATGGAGTTCGGGGCGAGTGCGGAGGATGTGGCACGCACGTGCCACGCGCATCCCAGCCTCAACGAAGCGGTGAAGGAAGCGGCCTTGGCGGTGGGGGGCCGTCCGCTGCACATTTAGGGCATGCACAACCACGCTCCCCTTGCCCTCACCATGGGCGATCCCGCCGGCATTGGTGGGGAATTGTCCCTCAAGGCGTGGAGGGCGCGGCGGGGCGGGCGGCCGTTTGTGGCGATTGATGATCCGGACCGGTTGGCAGAGATCTCGCGGACTCTGCGGCTCGATGTGCCGATCCGCACCATCAACGCGGCCGGAGCGGCGGGGGCGGTGTTTCGCGAGGCGTTGCCGGTGCTGCCATTGAAGCTGGGGGCGGTGCCGGTGCCGGGGCGGGCCGATCCGGCCAATGCGGCCGCGGTGATTGCCTCCATCGAGCGGGCGACGCGGTTGACGATGGCGGGGGAGGCGGCGGCGGTTGTCACCAATCCGATCCACAAATCGACGTTGTATGGGGTGGGGTTTGCCCATCCCGGGCATACCGAGTTTCTGGCCGCGCTGACCGGCGCGCCGTTGCCGGTGATGATGCTGGCGAGCCCGGACCTGCGGGTGGTGCCGATTACCGTGCATGCGTCGCTGCGGCGGATGCTGGAGATGATCACCGTCGAGCGGATCGTCGAGGTGTGTCGGGTGACGGCGGTGGCGTTGCGGCAGCATTGGGGAATAGTGGCGCCGCGGCTTGCGGTGGCGGGGCTCAATCCGCACGCCGGCGAGGACGGCACCATGGGGGAGGAGGAGATCGAGATCATCCGCCCCGCCATCGAGATTCTGCGGGCGGAGGGGCTGGACGTGACCGGGCCGTGGGCGGCGGACAGCATGTTCACCCCGGAAGCGCGCGAGACCTATGACGTGGCGATGGGCATGTATCATGACCAGGCGCTTATTCCGTTGAAAACGCTGGATATGCGGCGCGGCGTGAATGTCACGCTGGGGTTGCCGATTATTCGCACCTCGCCCGATCACGGCACCGCATTCGCCATTGCCGGGCAGGGGGTGGCGGATGCCTCCAGCCTGATCGCGGCGATCGATCTCGCCTCCGACCTCGCATTGCGCCAGGAAAACGCCCGATGAAGCCCCAACGCCTCGGCATCAACGTCGATCACGTGGCCACCTTGCGCAACGCGCGGGGCGAGCATTATCCGGACCCGGTGGCGGCGGCGCTGCTGGCGATCGAGGCCGGGGCGGACGGGATCACCATCCATTTGCGCGAGGATCGGCGGCATATCCGCGATGCGGATGTGGGCGCGATGAAGGCCGCGATCAGCATGCCGTTGAATTTCGAAATGGCGGCGACCGAGGAAATGGTGGCCATCGCGCTGGCGACCCGGCCGCACGCCTGCTGCATCGTGCCGGAAAAGCGGACCGAGGTGACGACCGAGGGCGGGCTGGATGTGGCAGGCCATGCCGAGGCGTTGCGGCCGATGGTGGCGCGGTTGGCGGCGGCGGGGATTCGCATTTCGATGTTCGTCGATCCGGACCCGCTCCAGTTGGCGGCCTCGGCGGCGATCGGGGCGCATATCGTGGAGTTGCACACCGGCAGCTATGCCCATGGCGCGGCCGGGGAGTTCGAGCGCCTGGTGGCGGCGGCGAAACTCACGAGCGGGCTTGGGCTGGAATGCCATGCCGGGCATGGGCTGACGTTCGACAACGTGACGCCGGTGGCGGCGATCCCGGAGGTGGTGGAACTCAATATCGGCCACTTCCTGATCGGGCAGGCGGTGTTCGATGGGTTGCCCGCGGTGGTGCGCCGGATGAAGGCGCTCATGCAGGCGGCTCGGGGCTAAGGCTTTGGGCCCCAGCCGGTTTGGGTGGGGCCCGCTGGCCGGCTTGGGGCTAGGAGACGCGTTCGATGTTGGCGCCGACGGCGGATAGTTTTTGTTCGGCGGATTCGTAGCCGCGGTCGAGGTGGTAGACGCGGTTGACGGTGGTTTCGCCGGTGGCGACGAGGCCGGCGAGGATGAGGCCGAAGCTGGCGCGCAGGTCCGACGCCATGACGGGGGCGCCTTGGAGGCCGCCTGGTTTGCCGCGGACGATGGCGGAGGCGCCGTGGACTTTGATGTTGGCGCCCATGCGGTTGAGTTCGGCGTGGTGGCCGAAGCGGTCTTCGAAGATGTTTTCGGTGATCATCGAGGCGCCGTCGGCGACGCACATGAGGGCCATGAGTTGGGCCTGCATGTCGGTGGGGAAGCCGGGGTAGGGTTCGGTGATGAAGTCGATCCCGTGGAGGCCGTTGAGGCGTTTGACGGTGAGGCCGTCGGCTTCGGCGGTCATTTCGACGCCGGCTTCGCGGAGGGTTCTCGCCACGGCGCCGAGATGGTCGAGGCGGCCGCCCTTGAGGTGGAGGGTGCCGCCGGTGATGGCGGCGGCGCAGGCGTAGGAGCCGGTTTCGATGCGGTCGGCGATGATGGGGTGGGTGGCGCCGTGGAGGGATTTGACGCCTTCGATGGTGAGGCGGTCGGAGCCTATGCCGGTGATGCGGGCGCCCATGGCGACGAGGCAATCGGCGAGGTCGGTGATTTCGGGTTCGCGGGCGGCGTTGGCGAGGATGGTTTGGCCGTTGGCGAGGGCGGCGGCCATGAGGAGGTTTTCGGTGGCGCCGACGCTGGGGAAGGGGAAGACGATGGTGGCGCCGGTGAGGCCATGCGGGGCGGTGGCGGTGATGTAGCCGCCATCGAGGGAGATGGCGGCGCCCATTTGTTCGAGGCCCTTGAGGTGGAGATCGACCGGGCGGGCGCCGATGGCGCAGCCGCCGGGGAGGGAGACGCGGGCTTCGCCGGTGCGGGCGACGAGGGGGCCGAGGACGAGGATGGAGGCGCGCATTTTGCGCACGATGTCGTACGGTGCCTCGGTGTTGGTGATGGCGCCGCCGATGGAGAGGCTGGCGGCGTTGTTGTCGGTGGGCTCGACTGCGATGCCATGCTGCATCAGGAGGGCGCGCATGGTGACGATGTCGGCGAGGCGCGGGACGTTGGTGAGCACCAGGCGATCATCGGTGAGGAGGCCGGCGGCCATGAGGGGGAGGGCGGCGTTTTTGGCGCCGCCGATGGTGATGGTGCCGGAGAGCGGCCGGCCACCGCGAATGCGAAAACGGTCCATGGGTCTTAATACCTCACTTCAACCGAGCCGTGGAAGTGCCACGCCGCGTTGGCGCATGTATTTGCCGGCTTTGTCGGCGTAGCTGGTTTCGCAGGGCTGGTCGCCTTTGAGGAAGAGGAACTGGCAGATGCCCTCGAAGGCGTAGATGCGGGCGGGGAGGGGGGTGGTGTTGCTGATTTCGATGGTGACCTGGCCTTCCCACTCGGGTTCGAGGGGGGTGACGTTCACGATGATGCCGCAGCGGGCGTAGGTGGATTTGCCCAGGCAGACGACGAGGATATCGCGGGGGACGCGGAAATATTCGACGGTGTGGGTGAGGGCGAAGCTGTTGGGGGGGATGGTGCAGATGGGGCCGGTGCGGTCAACGAAGCTGTCGGGGGCGAAGTTTTTGGGGTCGACGATGGCGCTGTCGACGTTGGTGAAGACTTTGAAGGCGTCGGCGCAGCGGGCGTCGTAGCCGTAGGAGGAGAGGCCGTAGCTGATGACGCCGTCGCGTTTCTGGGTTTCGACGAAGGGGTCGATCATGGCGTGTTCGAGGGCCATCTGGCGGATCCAGCGGTCGGACATGACGGACATGGTGGGGCTCCTGGGCGGCGGCGGGGTTTAGCCGGTTTGGGGTGGGGCGGGCAATTAAATGTGAAACGCCCGATTTCGTGAAACGTTGGGCGCGCTTGGCAGTCATCCCCAGAGAGGTCATGTGGATGATGCAGGAGGACGGGCGGATGGATGGCGGCTATCTGAGGGGGGTGATGGCGCGCCCGGTGTTGGTGCGACCGGCCCGGGATACGCGGCTGGATATCGTGCGGGGGTGGTTGCAGCTTTCGATTTTCGCCAGCCATGCGACGGGGAGCGTGGTGGGGGCGTGGTTTATCCATGGGGCCTGGGGTTTTTCGGATAGTTCGGAGCAGTTCATCCTGTTGTCGGGGTTCACGCTGGGGAGCGTGTTCGCGCTGAAGTCGGCGCGGGACGGGTGGGGTGGGGCGGCGCGGGATTTGATGCGGCGGACGTGGCGGCTGTATCGCATTCATTTGATGGTGTTTGCGCTGTTCGGGCTGGTGGTGCTGGCGGCGGGGGCGACGGTGCTGCCGGGGGAGGCGGCGATGCGGGGGTATCGGCCGTTGTGGGAGGACCCGGCGCATGCCGTGCCGGGGACGGCGCTGATGCTGTTTCAGCCGGATTTCATGGGGATTTTGCCGAGTTTCGTGTGGTGCATGCTGCTGCTGCCGGGGTTTGCGTGGCTGGTGGAGGCGGTGGGGGTGGCGGCGCTGGCGATGCCGGTGGGGTTGTATGGGGCGGTGTGGGCGTTCGGGCTGGAGATGCCGGCGTTGCCGGTTGGGGGCGGGATTTCGTTCAATCCGTTTGCCTGGCAGTTGCTCTACCTGGTGGGGGCGTGGTTTGGCGGGCAGGCGTTGCGGACCGGCAAGGCGGTGAACCTGACGCCCGGGTGGGAGCGGGTGCTGACGGCGGGGGCGTTGGTGGTGGTGCTGGGGGGCGTTTGGGTGAAGCTGTCGTGGCATGGGATTTTGGCGTTGCCGGCGCCTGACATCATGACGACGCGGATCGACTGGAAGCCCGACCTGGCGCCGCTGCGGGCGGCGCATGCGTTCGCGCTGGCGTGGCTGGTGGCGCGGTATGTGCCGCGCACGGCGGGGTGGATGGACACGCTGCCGGCGCGGTGGATGGCGCGGGTAGGGCGGTGGAGCCTGGAGGTGTTTTGTTTGGGGATTTTTCTGTCGTGGGGGGTGAGCAGCGTGTTCCGGCTGGTGCCGCCGATGGTGGGGCCGGTGCTGGACGTGCCGCTGGTGGTGTTGGGGTGTGTGGTGCTGGGGTGGTTCGCGCTGTGGCGCGAGGGGAAGGCGGCACGGTCGAGATGACCGTGCCGCTTCGCGTCAGTTCAGGGTGATGGACTTGACGTCCATGGGGGTGAGGCCGGCGAAGGTGATGGTGGTGTGGTCGGAGAGGGTGATGCGGGCGCCGCCGGGGACGAACTGGGCGTTGTTCAGGGCGGTGGTGATGTCGTGGTGGCTGTAGCCGAGCAGTGAGAGGGTGTCGGCGCTGAGGCTGAAGTCGGTGATGAGGTCCTGGCCGCCGGCGCTGCCGCGGATGAAGGCGAAGGTGTCGCCGCCGGTGCCGCCGCTCATGGTGGCGTTGCCGCCGCCGGCGAAGAGGGTGTCCGCGCCGCTGCCGCCGAGCAGGGATTCGTTGCCGGTGCCGGCGACCAGCATGTCGGACGCCGAGGAGCCGACGAGGCGATCGGCGTCACCGCCGCCGAACAGGGTGACGGCGCCGCTGCCGCCGAGCAGGAGGTTGTGGCCGGAGGTGCCGCCGGCGAAGAGGCCGCCGCCAATGCCGCCGGTGGCGGTGACGGCGCCGCTGCCGCCGAGGATGGTGGAGGCCATGGAGCCGCCGATGAACGTCAGGGTGCCGCTGCCGCCGGTGACGAAGGCGTCGCCGGTGGTGGCATCGATGGTGGCGGCGCCGCTGGCCGCGAGGATGGTGTCATCGCCGGTGACGGTGATGTCCGCGGTGCCGGTGCCGAGGAGGATGGTGTTGTGGCCGAGGCCGGCGGAGATGGTGACGTTGCCGGCGAGGGCGGCGATGGTGTCATCCCCGGCGTCCGTATAGATGACGTGATCGCCTGGGGTGGTGGTGTGGTGGTGGCCGTGGCCGTCGCCTTGGTCATCGCCGTGGTGGTGGCTGTGGTGGTGTCCGTGGTGATGGCCGTGGCTGTGATCGTCGTCGTCGTCGCCGCCATCGTCACCGTTTCCGCCGCTGGTGGCGGGGCTGCCGATGACGATGAGGTTGTCGCCGCCGCCGGCGATGACGGTGCCGCTGCCTGTGTTGGCGAAATAGGTGATGCCGCCGCTGCCGGAGACCAGGAACTGGGCGGCGCCGGTGCCGCCGAAGATGGTGTCGGGCTGGGTGGATTTGTCGAATATCGTGCTGGTGTTGGCCGGGATGGTGACGGCGCCGCGGCCGGTGAGGACTAGCATCGAGGGGCCTGACGGCGGGGTGAACGGGCCGGTGCCGGGGTAGGTGAAGGGCGTGATGGTGCCGCCATCGACGCCTGGGGACACGCCATCGAGCAGTTGCTGGGCGAGCAAGGCGTTGGTGACGGAGGTTATGGGCAGCGAGAACGTGGTGCCGCCGCCGCCGCTGACGGTAACAAGGGTCATGTTGGCGTACTCCGGTGGTGCAACAAAATGTCGCGTGGGTCCGCTGAGAAGTTTTCATTAATACATTCAATCAACAAGGCAGATTCTGTTCGTACACTGATTCGTGAAACGTGAGTACTGTGGTAGAATCAAATCGTTGAACTTTATATTGATGGGTAATTCACGATCTCGGAATCTTGATCTTGGCTGAGTTCACATCCGGGTGAGCCCCGGCGGGGGCGGTGATGGCTGCAACACATTTTCACAAGCGCGTTGCGCGACGCGGGGACGCTCGCTAGCCTTCGGCTACCGGCGCTAAAGCCGGGCAAAAAAAATGGCGCGCCCGCCAAGGGATGACGCCTGGAGGGAAACGAGACCATGAGCACGACGACGGCGGAGGACGCCGCGATAGGGCCATTCGAACGGCCCTACATGCGGTCAGCGGCGTACCGGAACGCCCGCGACAAAACCAGGGTCACCAAGACGCACTATCACATCGCGGTCGCCAATGGGCTGGGCTGGGCGTTCGATGGCATGGACGGGATATTGTTCGGTCTCGCGGTGCCGTTTTTCCTGAAGGACTTCCAGGTCACGATCCCGGAGTGGCGCTCGGCGGGGCAGATCATCCTGCTGCTCGGCATTCCCGGCATCTATTTCTGGCCATGGCTGGCGGACAAGTTCGGGCGGCGGACGCTGCTGGCGATCAATATCGCGATGTTCTCGTTGATGATGCCGCTGGTGGCGCTGGCGCCGACGTTCGGCACGTTCATCGTGGCGCGCATATTGGTGGGGTTTGCGTTGAACGGGGAGTGGGCACTCGGCTCGCTGCTGGTGGCGGAAACCTGGCCGGCGCATTTGCGCGGGCGGGTGCTGAGTATCAATCGGGGCACCTGGTGTTTCGGCACGGCGACGGCGGGGTTGATCACCACGTTCATCATGGCGGAGTTCGGCTGGCGCTGGGCGATCGCGGTGCCTGGGGTGATCGCGCTGCTGGCGATCTACGTGCGGGCGAAGTGTCCGGAATCGCCGTTCTGGGTGCAGACGCAGGATCGGAAACTGCGGATCGCGGCGGAGCGGGCGGCGGGCAAGCCGCTCAGCGTGGCGGATGCGGACTGGCAGAAGAAGGCAGACAAGCTGGCGATCCGGCAGTTGTTTGCGCCTGACCTGCGGCGCTCGACGTTCGTGGCGATGTTCGTGGCGTGCTGCAGCACGGCGATCTACGGCACGGTGGGGGGGTGGATGGCGTACTACCTCAACGCTGAGATGAAGTGGCCGGCTTCGGAGTATGGCTTCTTCTATACGTGCTGGGGCGTGGTGGGGTTCCTCGGGCTGATCGCCTCGGGGTGGATCGCGGACCGGATCGGGCGGCGGATGGCGTTCATCGTGATGCTGGTGGAGGGCGCGGTGTTCATCGCGCTGTGGGCGCAGACGCGGGACCATACGATGCTGTGGGTGTATGGGTTGCTGTGGAGCATCGGGTTCCTCGGCTTCTGGGGCCCGTCGATGACGATTACCGCGGAGGTGTTTCCGACCCGTATCCGTGGCGCCGCCAATGGCGTGGTGTGGGCGGTGGCGTGGCTGGTGGGGTTTGTGCTGTGGCCGTTCGTGACGGTGTGGCTGCAACAGACGACCGGCTCGTTCTATGCGTCGTTCATGACCATTCCCGTGCTGATGGCGCTGATGGCCGTCGGCGTTTGGTTCTATGTGCCAGAGCATGGCGGGAAGACGTTGGACGAGATTAGTATTTGAGGAAGTAAGGCAGCGCTTCTTTTTGGAAAAAGAAGCAAAAACTTTTTATCCGGTGGCTTCGCCGCTCGCCATGGGGAGGGGCGGAGCCATCGGGTAGAAGTTTTTTGGTTCTTTTTTTCAAAAAAGAACTGCTTCCTGCCAGACAAACGTAAGCTCATGCTTGTTATGGAACAAATGCATCAACCGCCCGCCCGGGATGGCGGCGAAGGCATCTGTCGCGTCATGGTCGGTGGCGCCCTGGAGTTTGACGGTGCAGACGATGCGGCGGGCGCGGCCGGCGGCGATCCAGGATTGGACGAGGGCGAGCAGGCGGTCCGGGTAGGCGATGATGTCGCTGAACAGCCAGTCGACTTTTTCGGGGGCGAGTTCTTCGGGGGTGAGGCCGAAGGCGGATTCGCGGCGCAGGGTGACGCCTGGCATGGCCATGACGCGGGGATCGAGTTCGGCTTTGTCGATGGCGGTGACGGTGGCGCCGAGTTGGGCGATGGCCCAGGTCCAGCCGCCGGGGGAGGCGCCGAGGTCGATGCAGGTTTCGCCGGGCTGGGGCCAGGCGCCGAAACGGATGCAGGCTTCCCAGAGTTTCAGGTAGGCGCGGCTGGGCGGGTTGAAGCGGTCCTCGAGGAGGAGGCATTCGCCGTTGACGAAGGGGCTGGATTTGGTGGGGGAGGCGAGGAGGCGGTCGGGGGCGAGGAGGGTCCAGGCGCCGAGATGGGCGGAGGGGGCGGGTTCGGGGAAATCGAGCGGGCGGGCTTTGACGGGGGGGAGGCGGTCGCCGATGAGGGCCATGCGGCGGTGGTGGAGGACGGGGTAGGCGGACCAGTTGCGCTGGAGGGCGCGCAGCGCGTCGGCGGCGTCCTTCACCGAGGCGATTTGGATTTCGCGCGGGGCGGTCCAGATGTCGAGCGCCCAGATGCTGGGGACGGGGGGTTCGGGGGAGAGGGCGAGGCGGCCGTGCCAGGCGGTGATGGTGGCGCCGCGGCGGGCGAGTTCCTCGGCGAGGATGTGTTCGAGGCCTTCGGGGGCGAGGTAGGCGGCGGCGATGGGGGGGGCGGTGTCGGTCATGCGCGGGCTCGCAGGGCGGAGATGCCGAGGCAGGCCCAGCCGATCATCAGGATGGTGCCGCCGGTGGGGGCGACGGGGCCGAGATGGGTGGACCAGAAGGCGGTGGCGTAGACGCCGGTGCAGAAGAGGGCGAGGCCGGCGATGAAGCAGGCGCCGGCGAGGTGGACCCAAATGCCGCCGCGGGGGGCCCAGACGCCGCAGAAGAGCAGGGCGAGGGCGTGCCAGCCTTGCATTTCGACGGCGCTGCGCAGGGCGGCGAGGGCCGCGGGTTCGAGTGGGGCGTGGGCTGCCACCGCGGCCATTGCCACGGCGGAGAGGCCGATGAGGCCGCCGAAGCCGACCCAGATCCGTTCCATAGTGTCACCTTGTGCCGTCATCCCCGGTTTCGCGCCGGGCCGGGGCTGTGTACACTCTGGATCATGCCCCGTGGCGACCTCTTTCCCGATATCGGCCCCTACGAAACCGGCGCCCTGGCGCTTTCGGACGGGCATGTGATGTACTGGGAGCAGGTGGGCAATCCGCTGGGGATGCCGGCGCTGTTCCTGCATGGCGGGCCGGGGGCCGGGGCGGGGGCGGTGCATCGGCGGTTTTTCGATCCGGCGCATTGGCGGGTGGTGATTTTCGATCAGCGCGGGTCCGGGCGGTCGCGGCCGTTGGGGAGCCTGGTGGCGAACACGACGCCGGATCTGGTGGAGGATATCGAGCGGCTGCGGCGGCATCTGGGGATTTCGCGGTGGCTGCTGTTCGGGGGCTCGTGGGGTTCGACCTTAGCGCTGGCGTATGCGCAGGCGCATCCCGATCGGGTGGCGGCGTGCGTGTTGCGGGGGATTTTCCTGGGGCGGCAGGTCGAGGTGGATTGGTTCATGCACCACATGGCGTGCGTGTTCCCGGAGGCGCATGCGGCGTTCGCGGGGCATCTGCCGGAGGGGGAGCGGGGCGATCTGCTGGGGAATTATTTGCGGCGGCTGACCGATCCCGATCCGAATGTGCATATTCCGGCGGCGCGGGCGTGGTCGATGTACGAGGGGTCGTGCAGCACGCTGATGCCGAGCATGGAGAGCGCTTCGTCGTTCGCGCATGATCGGGCGGCGCTGGGGCTGGCGCGGCTGGAGGCGCATTACTTCGCGAACGATCTGTTCCTGCCGCCGGGGGGGCTGCTGGCGGGGATGGATCGGATTGCGCATATTCCGGCGGAGATCATCCAGGGGCGGTATGACATGATTTGTCCGCCGCATTCGGCGCATGCGCTGGCGGCGGCGTGGCCGGGGGCGCATTTGACGATGATCCCCGATGCCGGGCATTCGGCGCTGGAGCCGGGGGTGCGGCGGGCGTTGGTGGCGGCGGTCGAGCGGTTTCGCCGGGTTTAGATTTTTCAGGGAAGTATTCGGGTGAGCAGCAACGTGATGAAAACCGGTGTCATCGGGCTTGGCACCATGGGGATGGGGGCGGCGCTTAGTCTGGTGAAGGCGGGGCAGGAGGTGCATGGGTGCGACCTGCGGGCGGCGGTGCGCGAGGAGTTCGTTGCCGCGGGGGGACATGCGTGCGGGCGGCCGGCGGAGTTCCCGGCGGGGCTCGATGTGCTTGTGCTGTTCGTGGTGAACGCGGCGCAGGCCGAGGATGCGTTGTTCGGGCCGGATGGGTGCGCGGGGCTGCTGGCCCCGGGGTGCATCGTGCTGTGCTGCGTGACGGTGGCGCCGGAGGCGGCGCGCAAACTGGCGGAGCGGCTGGCGGGGATGGGCATCACCATGCTCGATACGCCGGTTTCGGGCGGCAAGGTGGCGGCGCATGGCGGGACGATGACGGTGATGGCGTCGGGCTCGGCGGCGGGGTTCGAGCGGGCGCAGCCGGTGCTGGATGCGATCGCCGGGAAGGTCTGGCGGCTCGGCGATGAGGTGGGGGTGGGCTCCACGGTGAAGATGGTGAACCAGTTGCTGGCCGGGGTGCATATCGCGGTGGCGGCCGAGGCGATGGCGCTGGGGATTCGGGCGGGGGCTGATCCGCAGGTGTTGTATGACGTGATTTCGTCGTCAGCCGGGTCGTCCTGGATGTGGCAGAACCGGATGCCGCATGTGCTGGCGGGGGACGATACGCCGTTGTCGGCGGTGAATATCTTCGTCAAGGACCTGGGGATTGTGCTGGACCAGGCGCGCGGGTTGACGTTTCCGTTGCCGATGGCCTCGGCGGCGCATCAGTTGTTTCTGGCGGCGGCGGCCAATGGGCAGGGGATGCGCGACGATGCATTCGTGATCCGGGTTTGGCAGGCGCTGGCGGGGATCGCGCTGCCTGAGAAGCCGGCGTCGTGATGCGCCTCGTCGTTTTGTTGCTGCTGCTGGTGGGGTGTGCGGGGCCGGTGGTGCGGCCGGCGGACCCGCCGGAGCCGGCGGATATCGTGATCTATGTGCTGGATCATGAATGGCATACCGAGGTTTCGGTGCCGATGGCGCGGGTGACCGGGGGGCTGACGCGGTTTCGCAGTATTTTCCCCGATGCGAAGTATCTGAGCTTCGGGTTCGGTGAGCGGCTGTATTTCCAGAAGAGCGCGACGGATGCGATCGACATGGTCTCGGCGATATTGCCGGGGGCGGGGACGCTGCTGGTGACGGCGTTGGCGGCGGCGCCGCCGGATTTGTACCATGATGTCGATATGGTGCCGCTGCATGTGACGCAGGCGGAACTGGATCGGCTGGCGGATTTCCTGTGGGACAGCCTGGAGAAGACGCCGGCGGATCAGTTGAACCGGCTGGGGGACGGCAAGTTTCCGGGCTACGTGTTCTATGGTGCGACGCCGACGTATTCGGGGCTCTACACCTGCAATACCTGGATCATGGAAGGGCTCGACAAGGCCGGGTTGCAGGCCGGCGCGCCCGGGACGCTGTTCGCGTTCCAGGTGATGGATGCCGCGCACGGGATCGCCGGGCGGCCGGGACGGTAATCCGGCCACACTCGGCATGGCTGGGTTATTGGCTGGCCCAGATGATGCGGTGGATCCAGATGACGTCATTGAGGTCGAAGCTGTAGTCGGGGTGGGCTGGGTTGAGGCTTCGCAGGTCAACCCGGCGGGCGGAGCGGCGGGCGAGTTGTTTGGCCATGACTTCGCCGGTTCCGGTGCGCACGACCACGCGGTCACCGCGGCGGACGGGGGCGTTGGGTGAGACGATGACGAGGTCTCCGTCGCGGAAGACGGGTTCCATGGAGTCGCCGCTGATTTCCAGCGCGTAGGCGTTGGGGTCGGTGACTTCGGGGAGGGAGACTTCGTCCCAGCTGCCGCCGACGGGGAAGCCGCCGTCATCGAAGTAGCCTTCGGAGCCGGCCTGGGCGAAGCCGATGAGGGGGATGCGGCGGGTGGCCGCACCGGTGGCGCGGCCGCCGGCGGGGAGGGCGCGGGCGCCGTAGACGAGGGCGGCGAAGGCATCGAGGGTAGCGCCGGTGGCATCGAACACCTTGGCGAGGCTTTCGGTGCTGGGCCAGCGGGCGCGGCCGTCCGGCATGCGGCGTTTGGAGGGGTTGAAGGTGGTGGCGTCCAGCCCCGAGCGTTTGGCGAGGCCGGAGGCGGAGAGGCCTTGTTCGGCGGCGAGGGTGTCAAGCGCACGCCAGATATCGTCGTGTTTCATGGCCGGATTTTCCGTTTGTGGTTTTTCAGGCGGTTGCGGGACGGAGCTTACGACTCGGATTGTGAATGCAGTGTGATAGGAAAGTTGCCCGAAGAAAATAGGAAAAAAAGTTGATTTCGGGGTTGCGGCGAGAAAAATCTGTGGATCATATGTTCTCATAATGTTCTGTTTTGAGCAGTGAGGACCTGGCCGCATGCCCCCGATCGCCCGTTCTGTTGCGCCGGTTCGTCGCATGGCTCCGCTGGTGCGGGAGGCTGTGGAGCCGTTTCGCACGGTGGAGCAGGCCTGGTTCTGGACGATGGCGGCGTTGCGGGCGCGCCATGAGGGGGCGTCGCGATCGGGGGGCGGGATGGTGCGACGGCCGTGCGAGCCGGACGATATCATCAAGTGCCTCGATCAGGTTTTCCGTGCGCGGGGGATTGATGCCGCGCATGCGCGGGTGTTGCGGATTTGGGGGGAGCGGCAGGTTGGGCCGGATGCCTCGCGCGCGGCGGAGAACGGGGCGGCGGTGTTGTGGGAGGAGGCGATGGAGCGGCTTGGGTGGGTGCTGCGGGTGAAGGGAATTGTGGCGTGAAGAATGTAGGAAATAAATCCTTGACGCGACAATGAATGTTCGCGTAGAACGCCTGGGCCGACGGGTGACCTGCGTCCTGCGTCGGTTCCTTCTCTATCCAGATGCAACGGCCGCCCGGCAACGGGCGGCCTTTTTTTGTTTCCCAGGGAGTTCGCCATGCAGTTCACCATCCGCAACCTGTCCGTGCTGTCCTATGCCCAGGGGTTCACCCTGTGGCACTACCGCGCCGGTGCCGCGGGCCTCGACGAGGTTGCTGCCGCTGGGTTCTTCGATGCCGCCGCCGATATGCTGGCGGTGGGGGACATGCTGATGGTGTCCAACCCGAGCGGCGGGCGGGTGCTGTTCATCGCCACCACCGGGCAGACGGTTCGCACGGCGCCTCTATCGTGAGGGCCGCGGCTGCGGCAGCATCGGGGCGGGATTTGTCGAGGATGCCGCCGATGCCGCCGCATTGCTTCCGGGCTGGCACCCGGATTGTGACCCTGCGCGGCGAGGTCCCGGTTGAGGACGTCGCCGTGGGGGACCTGGTGCTGACGCTTTCGGGCGAGGGGGCGCCGTTGAAGCCGGTGGTGTGGACGGGGCGGGTGACGGTGGACCTGGCCCGCCATCCCGATCCGTTGGCGGTGCGGCCGGTGCGGATGGCGGCGGGGACGGTGGAGCCCGGGATGCCGGTCCGTGACCTGGTGGTGTCACCCGATCATGGGATTGCATTGGAGGACGATCGGGGGCGGCGGGTGCTGGTGGCGGCGCATTGGCTGGTGAATGGCGCGACCATTACGCGGGAGCCGGCCGTGGAGGTGGTGGCGTATCACCATGTGGAGGTGGCCGGGCATGAGATCCTGATGGCGGATGGGATGGCGGCGGAGAGCTTTCATCCCGATGCGGATCGGGCGGTGTTTGGCGGCAACGTGGTGGCGCTGGATCGGCGGGCGGTTCGGGCGGTGGATTTTCGGCCGGTGGCGCGGGCGGGGCGGTCGGTGGCGCCGGTGTTGCTGGGGGCGGAGGCGGCGGCGTTGCATCGGCGGTTGCTGGGGGTGGCGGAGGGTCTGGGGTTTGCGCTGACCGGGGACGCAGGGCTGGCGGTGGAGGGGGCGGAGACGATTGCCGATGGCGAGGGGGAGTATGTGTTCCTGCTGCCGGCGGGGGCGGGGCCGGTGATGCTGCGGTCTCGCACGTTTGTGCCGGCGGAGACCGAGCCGGGCTCGGGGGATCAGCGGGTGCTGGGAGTGGCGCTGGCGCGGGTGGTTCTGGATGGGGTGGAGATCGATCTTGCGGGGGCGGCGTTCGGGGCGGGGTTTCTGCCGTGTGAGGGGGAGCCGGGCGGGTGGTGGCGGTGGAGCACCGGGGAGGCCTGGCTGGACCTGCCGGCGCGTTCGGGGGAGAGCACGCTGGAGGTGAGGGTGCGGCGTGGCTGGGGGCGCTACTGGCTGCCGCCGACGCCGAGGTAGCGTTCGAGGGTGGCGCTGTCGGCGGCGAGGGCGGCGCTGCGGCCGGCGTGGGCGATGGTGCCGCGTTCGAGGATGACGGCCTGATCGGTGACGCCGAGGACTTTGCGGGCGTGCTGCTCGACGATGATGGCGGAGAGGCCGCGTTCGCGGGTGAGGCGTTGCAGCACGGCGAGGAGTTCCTCGACGATGATGGGGGCGAGGCCCTCGGTGGGTTCGTCGAGCAGGAGCAGGCGGGGGTTGAGGACGAGGGCGCGGCCGATGGCCAGCATTTGTTGTTCGCCGCCGCTGAGCTGGTTGCCCATGTTGCGGCGGCGCTCGGCGAGGCGGGGGAACATGGCGAAGATCTCGGCGGGCGACCAGGGGCCGGGGCGGGCGACGGCGGTGAGGTTTTCCTCGACGGTGAGGGAGCGGAAGATGTTGCGCTCCTGCGGGACCCAGCCGATGCCCGCCTGGGCACGGGTTTCGGGGCGCAGGCGGGTGATTTCGCGGCCGGCGAGGCGGATGGTGCCGCTGCCGTGGCGGGCGATGCCGAGGAGGGCGCAGAGCAGGGTGGTTTTGCCCATGCCGTTGCGGCCGAGCAGGGCGAGGGACTGGCCCTCGGCGAGGCTGAAGCTGATGCCGGAGAGGACGGAGGCGTTGCCCCAGCCGGCGGACAGGGCTTCAACGGTGAGGAGGTCAGGCATGGTCGGTGCCCAGATAGACGGCGCGGACGCGAGGGTCAGCGGCGATTTCGGCGGGGGTGCCTTCGGTGAGGATGGCGCCGTTGACGAGGACGGAGATACGGTCGGCGAAGCGGAACACCAGGTCCATGTCGTGTTCGATCAAGAGGACGGTGACGTCGGGCGGGAGGGCGGCGATGCCTTGGAGGATGCCGTCGCGCTCGCTTTCGGGGACGCCGGCGGCGGGCTCGTCGAGGAGGAGGACGCGGGGGCCGCAGGCGATGGCGGTGGCGATTTCGAGCAGGCGCTGGCGGCCGTAGGGCAGGGTGGCGACCTGGGCGTTCATGACGTCCATCAGGCCGAAGCGTTCGAGGACGTCCACGCAGCCGTCGACGACTTCGAGGCGGGCGCCGAGGCGGCGCCAGAACTGGGTATCGAGGCCGAGGCGGCGGGAGACGGCGAGGCCGACGGTGGTCAGCGGCGTGAGGTCGGGGAAGAGCTGGTTGATCTGGAAAGTGCGGACCAGGCCGCGTTTGACACGCTGGTCCGGGCGGAGGGCGGTGATGTCCACGCCGTCGAGCAGGATGCGGCCGGCGCTGGGGGACAGGACGCCGGTGAGGAGGTTGATGAGGGTGGTTTTGCCGGCGCCGTTGGGGCCGATGAGGGCGTGGCGGGCGCCGCGTTCGAGGCGGAGGGAGACGTTGGCGGTGGCGACGAGGCCGCCGAAGCGGCGTTCGAGGGCGGTTGTTTCAAGCGTGAAGGTCATCGGCGGAGGGACCGGAGGAGGGCTTGGGGCCAGGCGAAGACGCGGTCTCGGCCGATGACGACGAGGGCGACGAAGAGCAGGCCGATCCAGAATTGCCAGTATTCGGGCGTGAGGTCGGACAGGGCGGACTGGGCGAAGCGGAACAGCAGGGCGCCGATGAGGCCGCCGTAGAGATAGCCGGTGCCGCCGAGGACGAGGGTGAGCATGACGTCGGCGGAGCGGTGGAAGGCGAGGACATCGAGCGAGACGAACTGGGTGGTTTGGGCGAGCAGGGCGCCGGCGATGCCGGCGTAGGCGGCGGCCATGGTGTAGATGGCAACCAGGCGGGCGTTGACGGGGATGCCGATGGCGGCGGTGCGCAGCGGGTTGCCCTTCACGGCGCGGACGGAGAGGCCGAAGGGGGAGTGCATGACGCGGCGCGCGATGAGGAAGAGGGCGAAGAGGACCGTGACGCTGTAGGCATAGGAGACGGTGCCGAAGATATCGAACTCGAAGCGGCCGAGGAGGGGGGCGACTGTCATGCCCTGGAGGCCGTCGGCGCCGCCGGTGAGGGCGGGGAGGCGGTTGGCGACTTCGAACAGGACGAGGGAGACGCTGAGGGTGACCATCAGGCGGGTGAGGTCCGAGCCGCGGAGGACGAGGAAGCTGGTGAGGAAGCCGAGGATGGTGGCGGCGGCGGCGGCGGCGGCGAGGCCGAGGAGGGGGTCCCCGTAGCCGGATTTCGCCAGGATGCCGGCGACGTAGGCCCCTGTGCCGAAGAAGGCGGCGTGGCCGAGGGAGATGATGCCGCCGTAGCCGAGGACGAGATCGAGCGAGAGGGCGAAGAGGCCGAGGATGGCGACTTCGTTGAGCAGGAGATACTGGTCCGGCAGGAGGAAGGAGCTGGCGGCGGCGGCCCAGATGGCGACTTCGGGCCATTGCCAGCGGCCGAGGCGGGCCAAGGATTCATGCGCGTTCATCGGGTGGACCGGGGGGCGAACAGGCCGTGCGGGCGCAGGATGAGGACGATCAGCATCACGCTGTAGATGACGAAGGCGCCGGCGGCGGGGACGTAATACTTGCCCGCAACGTCAGCCACGCCGAGGAGGAGGGCGGCGAGGAAGGGGCCCGAGATGCTGGAGCCGCCGCCGACGGTGACGACGATGAGGAAGTAGACCATGAATTTCAGCGGGAACGTGGGGTCGAGCCCGAGGATTTCGGCGCCGAGCGCGCCGCCTAGGCCGGCGAGGCCGGAGCCGAGGGCGAAGGTGAGCATGAATATCCGGCCGACCTCGATGCCGAGGCCGCGCGCGACCACGGGATCGTCGACCGCGGCGCGCAGGCGGCTGCCGAAGCGGGTGCGGGTGAGGAGGAACTGGAGGGCGAGGGCGAGCAGGCCGCAGAGGGCGATGACGAGGAGGCGGTAGGCCCCCATCGAGACGCCGGCGAGTTCGAAGCGCTGGCGCAGGAAGGCGGGGAGTTCGATGAAGACCTGCTGGGAGCCGAGCAGCCAGGACACCGCCGAGGAGGCCATGAACACCAAGCCGATGGTGAAGAGAACCTGGTCGAGATGGCTCTTGCCGTAGACGTGGACGTAAAGGGTGCGCTCCAGGATGACGCCGAGGATCGCGGTGGCAAGGGCGACCAAGGGGAGGGCGGCGAGGTAGGGGACACCCCAGCGGTTGACCAGGATGACGCCGATGTAGCCGCCGGCCATGGCGAAGGCGCCGTGGGCGAGGTTCACCACATTCATCAGGCCGAGGGTGACGGAGAGGCCGACGGCGAGGACGAAGAGGATCATGCCGTAGGCGAGGCCGTCGAAGAGGATGGTCAGCACTGGCGGCGCGCCGGGCAGGCAAGGTTGAACAACGAGACGGCGAGACAGCGAGAAGGAAGGAAGATTGCCCGCCTTGCTTCTCGCCGTCTCGCTGTCTCGTTGTGCGGCTTGTCTTCCTTGCCGGCGATCACGGCTTCGCGGGGTCTTTCATCATCGGGATGGTGGCGAATTCGACGTTGTAGAGTTCGCCGTCCACGCGTTCGACTTTGCGGATGTAGAGGTTGTGGACGATGTCTCGGGTGGCGGGGTCGATCATGGCGGGGCCGCGGGGGCTTTCCCAGGAGAGGCCTTTCATGGCTTCGACCATGGCGGTGCCGTCGGTGTTGCCGTTGGTTTTGGTGAGGGCCTGGTAGATCAGGTGCATGCCGTCATAGCCGAAGACGGCCATGAAGTTGGGGCGCATGCCGGGGTTGGCGGCCTTGAAGGTGGCGACGAATTTCTTGTTGGTGTCGGAGGGATGGGCGGCGGAGTAGGGGCCGGCGTTGACGACGCCGAGGACGACATCGCCCATGCCGTTGAGCTGGTCGTCATCCGTCACGTCACCGGTGGCGATGAGTTTGATGCCGGATTTGTCGAGGCCGCGTTCGGCGAACTGCTTGGCCAGCGCCGCGCCCTGGCCGGAGGGGACGAAGGCGAACAGGGCCTGGGGCTTGGCGTCCGCGGCGCGTTGCAGGAAGGGGGCGAAATCCGGGTTGGCGAGGGGGACGCGCAGGCTGGCGATGACCTCGCCGCCGCCATCCTTGAAGCGGCTGTTGAACCATTTTTCGGCGTCGAGGCCGGGGCCGTAGTCGGTGACCAGGGTGACGGCGGATTTGATGCCGTTGGCGGCGGCCCATTGCGCCATGGCGGCGGCGGGCTGGGGCAGGACCTGGGCGGGGCGGACGATGAAGGGGGATTGGGCGGTGATGATGGAGGTGGCCGCCGCCATGACGATCATCGGCACTTTCGCCTGGGTGGCGAGGGGGGCGGTGGCCATGGCCAGCGGCGTGAGGCCGAAGCCGGCGATGGCGATGACCTTGTCGCGGACGATGAGTTCCTGGGCCAGGCGCTTGGTGGTGTCGGCAACGCCGGCGTCATCGCGGAGGAGGATCTCGATTTTCTTGCCGGCGACGGTATCGCCGTGCTGGGCGATGTAGAGTTTCACCGCGGCGTCGATCTGCTTGCCGGTGGATTGGGACTGGCCGGTCATCGGCAGGATGAGGCCGATCTTGGCGGTTTCCTGCGCGCTCGCCGGCAGGGCGAACGGAATGGCCAGTGTGGCGGCCAGAAGACTGCGACGGATCATGCGATCCACTCCCCCGATTATTATGGTTCACAGGCACGTCAGTCAGGCGCGGCCGGCGACTCCGGACAGCATGAGCGGGTCGACGTTGAGCACTTTGAGGGCTCGGCGCCACTTCGTCGCATGT
Organism: uncultured Rhodospirillales bacterium; assembly: GCA_903845065.1. Lineage (GTDB taxonomy): Bacteria > Pseudomonadota > Alphaproteobacteria > Acetobacterales > Acetobacteraceae > CAIYPH01. Next base: position 26,542 of record CAIMWH010000373.1, read on the forward strand.
TCGCCGTCGAAAATCACGCCCATATCGACGGGGGCGGAGAGCCAGGCGTTCTGCTGGATTTCGCTGTCGAGTTGGCCGGGGCCCCAGCCGGCGTAGCCGAGGGCGAGGATGCCCTGCTCGGGGCCGCCGCCGGTGGCGATGGCCTTGAGGATATCGAGGCTGGCGGTGAGGGCGAGTTTGCCGTCCACCTTGAGGCTGGCGGCGTCGGTCCAGTCGGCGGTGTGGAGGACGAAGCCGCGGCCGTTTTCGACCGGGCCGCCGCTGCACAGCGGGACCTCGCGGGCGGGGGGGACGGGATCGATCTTCAACTGCTGCAACAGGTCGGCGAAACTGGGCTTGGCGAGGGGGTGGTTGACCACGATGCCCATCGCGCCATCCCGCGAATGGGCGCACATGTAGATGACGGAATGGGCGAAGCGGGGGTCCGTCATCGCGGGCATGGCGATGAGGACCTGCCCGGCGAGGGAGGTTTCCTTGGGGTCCACCGGGGGTGGCGGGGTGAACTTCATCGGGCGGGGGGTAGTTTTACGGGCCATGGCCCCTATCTTGTCCGTGTTGGGGCGGCGCGCAAGCGTCTCCTTCAGGCTGCCCATACCTTCGCGCCCGTGACTCGCGTCAATGGTGCGGCTAGGAAGCTATCACTTCCCGGGCGGGTCGGCCGGCCGGGACAAACGAGGAAGCAAGGACCATATGAGTCAGATCAAGGTTGGCGACGCCATACCGTCCATGAAACTCATGAAGGCCACCGCCGAGGGCCCGAAGGAAGTTTCCACGGACGAGATTTTCAAGGGCAAGAAGGTTGTGCTGTTTGCCGTGCCCGGCGCCTTCACCCCCACGTGTTCAGCCAAGCACTTGCCCGGTTTCGTGCAGAACTTGGCCGCACTGAAGGCGAAAGGCGCTGATGAGGTTGTGTGCATGGCGGTCAATGACGCGTTCGTCATGGGCGCGTGGGGCAAGGACCAGGGCGTGGGCGACGGGATCACCATGCTGGCCGATGGCTCGGCGGCGCTGACCAAGGCGATGGGCCTGGAGCTTGACCTGGTGCCGCGCAACATGGGCGTGCGCGCCCAGCGTTTCGCGCTGGTGGCCGAGGATGGCAAGGTGACGCACCTGGCCGTTGAGGCGCCCGGTGGGTTCGACGTGAGCCGCGCCGAGGCGGAGCTGGCGGCGCTTTGAGTTTGAGGCGGGAAGGCAGCGCTTCTTTTTGAAAAAAGAAGCAAAAACTTTCCGTCCGATGGCTTCGCCCCTCTCCCCGGTGAGAGGGGCGAAGCCAAACGGATAAGAGTTTTTTGGCTCTTTTTTGCAAAAAAGAGTGCCTTGCTAGCTTGAGCGTGCGTGCTCCAAAGCAACGCCGACGCCGAATTTCGACATGGCATCCGCCCGGGCGCGGAAATGGGCACAATTGGGCCGGCCGTCGATTTCGACCACCCACATTTCATGGGCGCCGAGATAGGAAAACCGCACCACCACGGCGCGGCCCTGGACGCGGGTTTGCGCGACGCGGAACTGGTCCTGGCCGGTGACGTGCCACTGCATGTCCGGCAGGGAGAGCGGATCGAGCGAGGGGGCGGCGGCGCGGTGGCGTTCGGCGAGGAGGGCGGCGATGCGGGCGGCGTCCTCGTAGGCGAGCCGTATCCATCCGCCGAGGACCGCGGCGATCTGACTTCAGGCTGCGGCGGCTTCCGATTTGGCTGACTTTTTCCAGTTCCATGGGAGCAATTCGTGCAGTTGCGTCGCCGGGTGGTCGCTGATGCGGGCGAGGACGTCGG
>CAIMWH010000374.1 GCA_903845065.1 uncultured Rhodospirillales bacterium
CGAGTTCACCGGCCGCATGATGGAAGGCCGCCGCTATTCGGATGGCCTGCACCAGGCGCTGGAGGCCAAGGAGGGCGTGACCGTCCAGGCCGAGAACCAAACATTGGCCTCCATCACCTTCCAGAACTACTTCCGCCTCTACCCCAAGCTGTCCGGCATGACCGGCACGGCGTTGACCGAGGCCGATGAGTTCGCCGAGATCTACAAGCTAGAAGTGGTGGATATCCCCACCAACGTGCCCGTCACCCGCAAGGACGAGGACGACGAGGTCTATCGCTCGGCCACCGAGAAATACGAGGCGGTGGCCGCCCTCATCGCCGAGGCCCGCACGCGCGGCCAGCCGGTGCTGGTCGGCACCACCAGCATCGAAAAGAGCGAGACCCTCAGCGAAATCCTCAAGGCGAAGAAGGTGCCGCACGCGGTGCTGAACGCCCGCTTCCATGAGCAGGAAGCCACCATCATCAGCCAGGCCGGCGCGCCGGGCGCCATCACCATCGCGACCAACATGGCCGGCCGCGGCACCGACATCAAACTCGGCGGCAACCTCGACATGCGGTTGCGCCTGGAACTGGCCAATATCGCCGACGAAGGCGAGCGCGAGGCCCGCGCGGCGGCCATTCGCGCCGAGGTGGAAATCGCGCATGAGGTGGTGAAGAAGGCCGGCGGCCTGTTCGTCATCGGCACCGAGCGCCATGAAAGCCGCCGCATCGACAACCAGCTGCGTGGCCGCTCCGGCCGCCAGGGCGATCCGGGCGCCTCGCGCTTCTTCCTGTCGCTGGAAGATGACCTGATGCGCATCTTCGGCTCCGAGCGGATGGGCGGCATGCTCGCCCGCCTCGGCCTGAAGGACGGCGAGGCGATCACCCACCCGTGGATCAACAAGGCGCTGGAGAAGGCGCAGAAAAAGGTCGAGGCGCGCAACTTCGACACCCGCAAGAACGTGCTGAAATACGATGACGTGATGAACGACCAGCGCCGCGAGGTCTACGCGCAGCGCAAGGAGTTCATGAAGGCACCGGACGTGGCGGCCATCGTGTCGGACATGCGCAATGAGCTGATCGAGGAGATGGTCAACCGCCACATCCCCGAGAAGGCCTATGCCGAGCAGTGGGAAACCAAGGAACTCGCCGCCGAGGTTGCCCGCATCCTCAATCTCGATCTGCCGATCGTGGAATGGGCGCGCGAGGAAGGCATCGACGAGGCCCATCTGCGCGAGCGCGTGACGAAGGCGGCCGATGCGTTCATGGCCGCCAAGGCGGCGAATTTCGGGCCGGACCTGATGCGCTTCGTCGAGAAGTCCATCCTGCTGCAATTGTTTGACCAGGTGTGGAAGGAGCACCTGCTGGCGCTTGACCACCTGCGCCAGGGCATCGTGCTGCGCGCCTATGGCCAGCGCGATCCGTTGAACGAATACAAAACCGAAGCCTTCGCCATGTTCAACGCCATGCTCGACGAGTTGAAGGAGCGGGTGACGATGATGCTCGCCCGCGCCGACATCGCCCCCGAGCCGCAGCAGCAGCCGGAGCCCGATTTCTCGGCGCTGACGGAAAGCCACCCGGACCCCAACAGCCCGATCCCGCTCGGCGAAACCAGCTACGGCATGGCCAGCGTGGGGGATGACAACGCCGTTGGCACCGCGGCCCTGCGCAGCGCCGGCGTCGATCCGAATGACCCCGCGACGTGGATCAACTCAGGCCGCAATGCCGCGTGCCCGTGTGGGTCAGGGCGGAAGTTCAAGCACTGCCATGGGCGGAATATTTAGCCCGTAATTTCAATTACTTAGAGCGTGTTTGGCCGCATTTTTCGGCTAGGCACGCGCTAGGCAGTGACGCTATGCTGCTGAAATGTAGGCAAAAGCCAGGCAGGGCGGAATGGGCTGTGGCAGGCACGTGTGCCGCTAACCGACGGCCGCTATCTGTGGCGAAGCCTCAAAACAGCCGATGAAGCCGCAGCAACACAAGCAGCGACGCGGCTCTACTACCAAACCGAGACCAAGCTCGCCGAAGGCCTGCCCGTGCAGGTGCGCACGGTGGACAAGGGGTCGTGTCCCACTGCGTGGTGTAGGAGCGGGCTCGTGAGCAGCGTTGGCTGCGGTGTCAGTCTGCCAATTTGGTCAAGCTGACGATGGGATGATCGCTCATCGGGGCGATGGTTTCCAGCGTCATGTATCGCGCCCTCTGGACTGCCCATTCGTCGTTCTGCTCCAGGAGCAGTGCGCCGATGAGGCGGATGACGGCTGC
>CAIMWH010000375.1 GCA_903845065.1 uncultured Rhodospirillales bacterium
CCGCGCCGCCATCCAGGCGGAAACCTCGGCGGCGGGGCGGGCGGCGGTCACCCCGTCCGCCACCGCCTCGCCGACCAGGGCGGCCATCTTGAAGCCATGCCCGGAACAGGCGCTGGCCAGCCATCCCGCCGCGCCCAGCGGGCGGATGGCGAAGCGCTCGTCCGCGGTGACGGTGTAGCGGCAGGATTTCGCTTCGATCACCCGGTAGCGCTCGAACCCGGCGAGCGACAGCCGCGCCGCCTCCAGCACGCGCTCAACCTGCACGGCGGTGGGGACGCGTGGCCCGTCCGGATCGCCGTCATCATTGTGGGCGTAGTCGCCGGCCTTCAGGCGCGATCCCGCCAGCGGCGGCAGGATATAGGCGCCGCCCGACACCACCGGCAGGCGGTTCAGCAGCATCGGCGCCCGCGCCCAGGCTTCCGCAAGGTCGGCGGGCGGCTGCAGGTAGACCACCGTCTGCGCCGTCGGCCGCATCGCCTCGGGCTGGGCGCCGAGCAGGCGGTTGACCCAGGCGCCGGCGGCGACCACCACCGCATCGCCGGCCCAATCGTCCAGCCGCGCCCGTTCGGGGTCGACATGGCGGATCGCGGTATGCGGGCGCAGTTCCACCCCCATTTCGGGCAGCCGCCGCGCCAGATCATCCATGATGCGATCGGCCATCAGCAGGCCAGCGCCATGGGTTTCCACCACCCGCAGCAGACCCTCGCGATTGACTATCGGCAGGTCGCGCGCCACCGCGTCCAGCGGCACGTCGCGATAGGCGATCCCCATATGGTCGAGGCAGGCGGCCACGTGGCGATACCAGTCGAAGTCCATCCGGAGGCAATAAGTTGCCGGCGCCGGCACGAAATGGCTGCGGCCGAGATCGCCCCACAGCCGGCCCCAGGCCGCGAAGGCGTCCGGCATCATCAGGGCGTAGCCGCGCATGTCACCGTAGGCGTGGCGGATGATGCGGTGCTCATCGAACGAGGACGACACCGGATTCGGTATCGCCCCCTGCTCGAACACCGTCACCGCGTGCCCGCGCCGCGCCAGCGCCCAGGCGGTGCACAGCCCCATCACCCCGGCGCCGACGATGCCGATTTTCATGCACCGGCCCGCCGCGCCGCATTGCGCGCCAGTGTCGCGAGCGCGGTGCCGGAGGCGACCATCGCCCGGTCGGCCTCGGATATCCGCGCCTCCGCCAGCGCCCGTGTGGAAACATCCGAGGTGAAAATCGGATAGTCCGTTCCGAACATCACCCGGTCCGCCCCGAACACCCCCACCGCCATCTCCAGCGCGCGCGGACCCAGGGAGGCGCAGTCGAACACGATATCGCCCAGCAATTCCGAGGGCTTCGGCGCGGACGGATCGCGGGTGGCGACGATGTGGTCCATCCGCTCCACCACGAACGGGAAGGTGCCGCCGAGGTTCACCACCTGCCAGGTGATATGGGGAAACCGCCGCATCGCGTCCGAATGGATCAGCGACACCAGGGCATGGGTGATCCCGGCATGCAGGTCGATGGTGGAAGCGCGGTGCATGGTGAGGTCCGGCCACGGCTTCGGCGCCAGGCTCTCATCATCGCGCTGCCCGGGATGCAGCATCAGATGGGCGCCGACCGCATCGGCCGCCTCCAGCACCGGATACAGCGCCGTGATGCCGGCGAGGGAGTGGAAGTAGTTGCTCGGGATGATCGCGCCGGCCAGGCCGAGTCCGCGCAACGCCCGCTCCATCTCCACCGCGGACTGCCCGACATCGGCCAGCGGCAACCCCGCCAGCGCCGCGAAGCGCCCCGGATGCGCCTGGCAGGTGGCGGCGAGTTCGTCATTTACATCGCGCACCAGCGCAAGGGACTCGGCGATGGGCAGCACATCGGGCCCCAGCGCGCCGGGGAAGGTGAAGAGCTGGCGGTCGATCCCCTGGCTATCCATCCACGCCAGCCGCTCGTCCAGCGAGACGAACCCGCCCTGCAGTTCGAACCGGCTGGTCGGCGTTACCATGAAGCGCCGGCCGTCCACCACCTCAACCCGCGGCACCGCGTCACGTGCCGCCATGTGGCGGAACAGGGTCTCGCCGTAGAAATGGGCGTGCGTATCGAAGATCAAGACGCGGACTTCTGGCGATAGGCGAACGCCGCGTCGAAGCGGGACTGCACATAGTCCCCGCAGGTTACCGGCGGATAATGCGCGGGCGCGCCGTCCGTCACCGGCGTGATCATCGTGTCCCGGTCAGGATCGACGAACACCGCGCAGGACAGCCGCTCGTGGCCGGAGCGGTTCACCACCCGATGCGGGGTGGAACGGAAGCGGTCATTGGTCCAGCGCGCCAGCAGGTCCCCGACGTTGACCACGTAGGTGCCCGCGATGGGCAGCGCGGACACCCAGTCCCCATCGCGGCCGCGCACTTCCAGGCCGCCGGTCTGGTCCTGGTAGAGCAGCGTCAGGCATCCCCAGTCGGTATGCGGCGCCACGCCGAACTGGTCCTCGCCGAGATCGGGCGGTTGCGGCGGGTAGTAGATGATGGAGCCGCGCGAGGTCGGCCGCTCGATGGACTGCACGAACGCGTCGGCGGGGATATCGAGGCTCACCGCGAAGGCGCGCAGCAGGCGCCAGCCCACCGCGTTCACCTCGGTGAAATAGCGGTTCAGCAGCGGGCGCATTTCGGGCAGGAAGTCTGGCCACTGGTTGGGCGGGGTGCCGAAAGCATCCGGTGCCGCCAGCCCGGTCGCCGTATCCAGGCCCCAGATGTAGCTCTCCTTGAGGTCCGGCCGGCTGCCGGCATACATCCGCGCCTCGCCAGGCTGCACGAATCCGCGATGCCACGGGCTCACCAGCACCGCCTGCTTGCGCGCCGCCTCAGCGGTGAAGAAGCGCCGGGACATGGCGAACACGTCGTCGATCAGCCCCTGCGCCACGCCGTGGTTGCTGACGTAGAAGAAGCCGGAGCCCAGCGCCGCCGCCCGCATTTCGGACGCCACCGCTCGCACGTCCGCCGCGTCACCGGCGAACAGCCGGCCGATATCGATGACGGGGATCGCGTCCAAATCGATGGTTTTCGCTGCCCTGTGGGCCATCTCGCCGATCCCTTCGCACTACGCGGCCATGATGGCGCAGCGCAGCGGGGGCGGCAAATCGCCGTCGGCTCAGAAATCCAGGTCGGCGTAGTGCGGCGGCGGCGAGATCCCCGCCACCCGGTCCTGCAGCAACGGGCGGAAACTCGGGCGGGACTTGATGCGCGCATACCAATCCCGCGCCGCCTCGTATTTGTTCCACTCGATATCGCCGATGAAATCGAGCACCGACAAATGGGCGGCCGCCGTGAGGTCCGCCAGCGACATCTGGGAGCCGGCCAGCCACTTCCGGTTCTCGGCGAGCCAGCCGATGTGATCGAGGTGGTGGCGCAGATTGGCGTATCCCGCCCGCAGCGCCGCGGCATCCGGCTCGCCGCGCCCGGCGATGCGCTTGAGGTATTTCTGCCCGGCCAGATTGTCCGTCACCTCGCGGGCGAACTTGCCGTCAAACCAGGCCACCAGCCGGCGTGCCTCCACGCGCTCGCCCGGATCGGTGCACAGCAGCGGGATCTCGGGGTAGTTCTCCTCGAGATATTCGCAGATCACCCCTGAGTCCGGCACCACGAAGCCGTCGGACTCCACCAGCGTGGGCACCGTGCCGGCGGGGTTGAGGTCGAGATATTCCTCGCGGTGCTCCCACGCGCGTTCCAGTTGCAACTCGAACGGCAGCCGCTTCTCAGCTAGCGCCAGGCGAACCTTGCGGCAGGGGGCGGAAAGGGGAAGGTGAAACAAGCAGCGCATTGCCATCGTTATGACAGCCACGCCGCGTTGCCTCAACAGGGGTTGCGAGCAACGCTGCCACGGCGGAAGGTGCGGCATCGCCAGGAGAACTGCCCGTGCCGTCAACAATCCGTGTGTTCGTCGCCCGCCGCATCCTCACCATGAACGCGTCCCTGCCGGTTGCCACCCATGTGGCGGTGCGCGAGGGCCGTATCCTGGGCTTCGGCGGCGCCGAGGTGCTGCGCGAATTCGGCACCGTCGAGGTGGATGACCGCTTCGCCGGCCGGGTGCTGATGCCCGGTTTCATCGAGGGCCACGGCCATGCGGTGGACGGGCTGATGTGGCGCAAGCCCTATGTCGGTTTCTACCCGCGCCGCGCGCCGGACGGCACTCACGTCGCCGGCCTGAAAAGCATCGCCGAGGTGGTGGCCCGCCTCCAGGAGGTGGAGCGCCTCATGACCGACCCGGATGCCCCGGTGGTGGCCTGGGGGTTCGATCCGATTTTCTTCGATGGCCCGCGCATGACCACCGCCGACCTGGACAGTATTTCCACCCACCGCATGGTGATGATCGGCCACGTGTCCGGCCACATCCAGAACGTCAACACCCGCGTACTGGAAGCCGCCGGTTTCTCACGTGACAGCAACCTCGACGGCCTGGTGCGTGATGCCAACGGCGCGCTGACCGGCGAACTCCAGGGCCCCGCGGTGATGGGCCGCGCCAGCCGCGCCGTGGGCGATCCCGGCATCCTGCGCGCCATCGATGCGCCCGCCCTGTGGGACTATGCCCGCATCGCCCAGCGCGTGGGCGTGACCACCAGCACCGATCTTGCCAATGCCCTCAACGCCGAGAACGTCGCAGCCCTGCAGGAGGCAACCACCGGCGCGGGCTTCCCGCTGCGCCTGGTTCCCGCCATGCGCGCCCGCGAATATTCGTTGCCCGAGGGCCTCGCGCGCATCGCCGATCTCAAGCGGATGTCCCACGACAAGCTGCATTTCGGCATCGTCAAGCTGGTGGTGGATGGCTCGATCCAGGGCTTCACCGCCCGGCTGCGCTGGCCCGGCTACCATAACGGGGCGCCGAACGGGCTGTTCTACATCGCCCCGTCCGAACTCGGCGAAATCGTCGCCGCCTACCATGCCGCCGGGCACCAGTTGCACATCCACACCAACGGCGACGAGGCGAGCGAACTGGCCACCGAAATGGTCGGCCGCGCCATCGCCGCCCATCCGCGCGCCGATCACCGCCATACCTTGCAGCACTGCCAGATGGCGGATGCGGCGATCTTCAAGCGCATGGCGGCGTTCGGCATGTGCGTGAACCTGTTCGCCAACCACATCTGGTACTGGGGCGAGCAGCACCGGGCGCTCACCATGGGGCCGTCGCGCGCCAACCGGTTGGATGCCTGCGCCACCGCGCTGGCCGCCGGCGTGCCGCTCGGCATCCATTCCGATGTGCCGGTGACGCCGCTCGATCCGTTGTTCACCGCCTGGTGCGCGGTCAACCGCATCACCCCGGCCGGCCGCGTGCTGGGCGCAGGCGAACGCATCACGGTGCCGCAGGCCCTCTACGCCATCACCATGGGGGCTGCGACGACGCTCAAGATGGACCATCTGATCGGCAGCGTGGACGTGGGCAAATACGCCGATTTCGCCGTGCTGGAGCAGGACCCGAATGACGTTCCGGCGAGCGAAATCAAGGACGTCGGCGTGTGCGGCACGGTGCTCGGCGGGGTGCCCGGGGTGGCATGAACCCGATACCTCTCAGCGTCATCGGCGGGTTTCTTGGCGCCGGCAAGACCACGCTGGTCAACCACCTGCTCGCCACCGCGCGGCGCCGCTACGGCGTGCTGGTCAATGATTTCGGCGCCATCAACATCGATGCCGCCCTCATCACGGCCCAGGATGGCGACACCATCGCGCTGACCAACGGCTGCGTCTGCTGCTCGATCGGCGATGACCTCGGGGACGCCCTGGCCCGCCTTGCCGCCCGGGTGCCGGCGCCCGAGCATGTCATCGTCGAAGCCTCCGGCGTGTCGGACCCGTGGCGCATTGCGCAGCTTGCCCTGATCGAAACCGGCTTCACCCTGGAACCGCTGCTGGTGATGGTGGACGCCACGGCCTTCCTCACCCAACTCGCCGACCGCTACATCGGTGACACCGTGGCGCGCCAACTTGGCTTTGCCGAACTGGTGGTGATCAACAAGGCCGACCTCGCGCCCGACCTTGAGGCCGTGTGCGCCGCCGTGCTGCGGTTGCGCCCCGAGGCTCAGATTGTGGTGTGCGAGCACGCCCGGCTCGATGCTGCCGTGCTGCATTTCACCCCGCCGCCGCGCCCGCCCGCCAGCCGCTTCAGCGCCGACGTGCCGGACCACGCCTTCCCCACCAGCGTCTGGCGCCCCAGCGGCCCACTGGACCGCGCCCGCCTGCGCACCGCCCTCGAAGCCCTGCCGCGCAGCGTGCTGCGGGTGAAGGGCTTCTGCCAGCTTGCCCCCGAAAACCGCTGGCACCTGCTGCAATACGCCGCCGAGCGCTGGGCCTTCACGCCGCTCGACACCACACCCGAAGCTGGCCTCGTCGTCATCGGCACGCCCGGGATGCCGGAAGCCGCGACGCTGTTCGCCGCGGTGGAAGCGTAGCCGCCCTGAACCCCGCCACGCTGACGCCAGGCCAATGGGCCTGGGCGATCATCTCCATCCTGTTCGCCGCCGTGCTGCGCGGGTTCACCGGCTTCGGGTTCGCCGTGGTTGCGGTGCCGCTCGCCAGCCTGGTGCTGCCGCCGCAGCCGATGGTGGCCGCCACCCTGTTGATGCAAACCGCCATCGGCCTGCGCGACTGCATCGCCGAACGCCACCTCGCCGACTGGCGCGCGGTGCGTGGCCTGGTGACCGGTGCGCTGGTGGGCAACCCGCTCGGTCTGCTCGGCCTCGCCATCCTGCCGGTCGCCTGGGTGCGCCTGGCGCTCGGCCTGCTGGTGATGCTGGCGGTGTTCGTTACCTGGCGGCCGATGCGCCATCACGGCACGCCGGCGCGCGCCTGGGTGTGGCTCGCCGGGCTCTGCTCGGGCATCAGCAACGGGCTCGCCGCCATGTCCGGCCCGCCGGCGATCGTCTATTTCCTCTACTCCGAGAACGATCGCGCGCGGGTGCGCTCCAGCCTGATGACGTATTTTCCCCTCGCCTCGGCGCTGGCCCTGCCGCCCGCCATCTGGGCCGGGCTGGTCGGGCTTGAATCCGTGATGATCGCCGTTCTCGGCCTGCCCCTGATGATCGTCGGCGGCTGGGCAGGCACCGCGCTGTTCCGCCGCTACGGGCAGACCGCCTACCGCCCCACCGCCATCCTCTCGCTCGCCTTCACCGCCATTGCCGCCATCGTGCGCGGCGCCAGCGGCCTGATGCCCTGAGCCGGCCGCGTTGCCGAAGCCATGCCCGCCGGGCTAGTTTGCCGGCCGGGAGGATATGCCGGCAATGACACGCAAAACTGACGGCCGCCGGTGGACCGATGTCTAGCCTGGCCCTGCGCGGCATCGTGCGCGAGTTCGGCCATCTCCGGGTGATCCACGGCGTCGACCTCGATGTCGCGGAGGGCGAGTTCGTGGTGTTCGTCGGTCCCTCCGGCTGCGGCAAATCCACCCTGCTCCGCATCATCGCCGGGCTCGACCAACCCAATGGCGGGGATGTGCTGATCGATGGCATCCGCGTCAATGACCGCCGGGCGGCCGAGCGCGGCCTCGCCATGGTGTTCCAGTCCTACGCGCTCTATCCGCACATGACGGTGCGGCAGAACCTCGCATTCGGCCTGGAAAACCAGCGCCTGGCCAAAGCCGAGATCGACCGCCGCATCGCCGAAGCCGCCCGCATGCTGCAAATCGAACACCTCCTCGCCCGCAAGCCCGGACAGCTCAGCGGCGGCCAGCGCCAGCGCGTCGCCATCGGCCGCACCGTGACGCGCGAACCCGGCATTTTCCTGTTCGATGAACCGCTTTCCAACCTCGATGCCGAATTGCGGGTGCAAATGCGGGTGGAACTCTCCGCCCTGCACAAGCGCCTCAAAGCCACCATGATCTACGTCACCCACGACCAGACCGAGGCCATGACCATGGCCGATCGCATCGTGGTGCTGCGCGGCGGCCGGGTGGAGCAGGCGGGCTCGCCGCTGCACCTCTACAATCACCCCGCCAACCGCTTCGTCGCCGGCTTCATCGGCTCACCGCGGATGAATTTCCTCGAAGCCGTGGCGCAGGGTGGCAGCACCATTCGGGTGGATGACATGCCGCCGGTGCCGCTGCCCGCGGCGGCCGAAACATCGGACGGCGAGGCCGTCACCCTGGGCGTCCGCCCGGAACATCTTGGTTTCGTGGCCGAGGACGGCCTGCCCGGAACCGTCGATATCGTCGAGCACATGGGAGGCGAAAGCTACGTGTATGTAACCCTGGCCAACGGCGCGCGGCTGACCCTGCGCAACCCCGGACAAACCGCCCTGCACAGCGGCGAACCGGTCCGTATCGGCATCTCCGGCGCCGCCCATTTGTTCAGCCGCGCCGAGGGCGAACCCGCCATCGCCGCCAGGAGGCCCGCATGAGCCGCCGCCTGCGCGTTGCCGTCATCGGGGCCGGTATCGGCGCCCGCCATGTCGATGGCTTCAACGCCAATCCGGACCTGTTCGAGGTAGCGGTGATCTGCGACCGGGACCTCGCCCGTGCCGCCGCGTTGGCCAAAGCCGTCACCGCCGGCACGCTCGAACTGCATGGCGACTACGATGACGCCCTGCTCGCCCGCGCCGATATCGACATCATCGACATCTGCCTGCCCCCGTTCCTCCACGCCGAGGCCATCACTCGCGCGCTGCGGGCCGGCAAGGATGTCATCTGCGAAAAGCCCCTCGTCGGCTCGCTCGCCGAAGTGGATGCCATCGAGGCCGTCGTCCGCGAGACCGGGCGCGTGCTGATGCCGGTGTTCCAGGTGCGCTTCGGCAACGGCCTCGCGCGCGCCAAACACCTCATCCAAACCGGCGCCGCCGGCCGCGTGTTCCTCACCACCGCACAGACCCACTGGTCCCGCGGGGCCGACTACTACGCCATCAAGTGGCGTGGCACCCGCGCCTACGAACTCGGCGGCGCCTTCCTCGGCCACGCCATCCATATCCATGACATGCTCACCAGCCTGATCGGCCCCGTCCGCCGCGTCAGCGCGATGACCGCCATCCGGGTCAACCCGATCGAAACCGAGGATTGCGGCGGCGCCACGCTCGAAATGGCCGATGGCTCCATCGCCGTGCTCTCGGTCACGCTGGGCTCAGCCGACGAGATCTCGCGCCTGCGGGTGATGTGCGAAAACGTCACCATGGAAGGGCACGGCGAAGTCTACGCCAGTTCGAAAGAGCCCTGGGAATTCACCCCCAAAGCGCCGAAGGACCAGGCCTGGCTCGATGCCGCCCTCGCCGGCGCGCCGGTCCACAAGGAAGGTTTCGCCCGCCAGTTCGAGGCCTTCCACGCCGCCCTGATGGCCGGCACCCCGCCGCCCGTTACCGTGGCGGAAGCCCGCGCATCACTCGAACTCATCACCGCCATCTACCACTCCGCCCGCACCGGCGAGCGCGTCGCGCTCCCGCTCGAGGCGGACCACCCAGCCTATCGCGGCTGGTAAGAAACAGGAACGGAGGACCCCATGCGAACACTCCTGCGCCGCGCTTTGCTCGCCGGCATCGCCGCCGTGCTGCCGATGGCCGCCCACGCCGCCACCGAAATCCGCATCATGTGGTACAACGACGGCAACGAAGGCGAAGTGGCGCGGGACCTGCTCAACCGCTTCGAGGCCGCCAATCCGGACATCAAGGTCGTGCTCGACCAAGTCCCATACAAGATGATCACCGAGAACCTGCCGCAACTCGTCTCCAGCGGCCAGGCCCCTGATATCGCCCGCATCACTGACCTCGGCGGCCAGGCCGACCAGTATCTCGACCTCGGGCCGCTCCTGAAGGACCGTGCCTACTGGGAGAAGAACTTCGCCGCTGTGCTGCCCTGGACCCGGCCGGCCGGCAATACCACCGGCATCTTCGGCCTGATGACCCAACTCACCGTCACCATGCCCATCGTTAACGAAACCCTGTTCCAGCAGGCCGGCATTCCGCTGCCCGGCCCCAAGGCCACCTGGCAGGAATGGGCCATCGCCGCCAAGGCCGTGGCGCAGAAAACCGGCGCCCCCATCCCCATCGCCATGGACCGCTCCGGCCATCGCATGGCCGGCCCCGCCATCTCCATGGGTGCCAAATTCTTCGATGGCGATACCCCCGCCTTGGTGGATGACGGCTTCAAGGTGATGACCAAGCTGCTGTACGACTGGCACCGCGACGGCACCATGTCCAAGCAGATATGGGGCTCCGTCGGCGGCACCGCCTACCGCGGCGCCAATGAGGAATTCGCCAACGGGCAGGTCGTACTCTACTTCTCCGGCAACTGGCAGTTCCCCCAGTTTGCCAAAACCATCGGCGACGGATTCGACTGGCACGGCGTGAACAACCCCTGCGGCCCCGCCGCCTGCACCGGCATGCCCGGCGGCGCCGCCCTGGTGGCCTACAAATCCACCAAGCACCCCGCCGAAGCCGCCCGCGTCCTGGACTACCTGGCCTCGGAACCCGTCTATGCCGAGTTCCACGCCCGCACCCTATTCCTTACCGCGCATGCCGGCCTCGCCGCCAAGGGCATCGCCTACAAGGCGGATATGCCGCAGGTGAGGAAGTCGCTCGAAGCGGCGGCCGCCAATGTCCTCGCGCTGAGCCCGGTGGCCTACAAACTCCAGGGCTATGCGCGCAATCGCATCTTGTTCAACGCGTTGACGGTGCGATTGAACCAGGCGATCGCCGGGGAGATGTCGCTTGATGATGCGTGGGGGCGGATGACGAGCGATGTCGCGGATGGGCTCAAGGCGGCAGGGGTGAAGTGAGGCGAGCAAGGCTCCGCCGGCAAAGGGCCGCAGGCCCTTTGATCCCATTACCGCTCGCGGCTGGGGCGATGGCCTTCAGTTGCGGGCGTATGAGGGACCTTGCGCCGCAGGCAATCGACTCCTGCGTCACCGTGAGATCGCGGGATAGCATCCGAAGGCCAGCGCCCCAGCCGCAAGCAGTGGCGGGATCAAAGGGCCCTCGGCCCTTTGCCGGCGGAGCCCTGCTTTGATTACCACCCTCGCCCGCCTGATCGACGCCCCTTTCGACGCCCTACAACGCCGTTTCGGCGCCGCGCGCATGCCCTATGTTTTCGTGGCGCCGAACCTGCTGGTGTTCGGCATTTTCGTCGCCGCGCCGATGATCCTCAACGTCTGGTATGCCATCACCGGCGGCACCCAGTTCATGCCGGCTGACCGCCCCTATGTCGGCGCGTCGAATTTTGCCGAGTTGCTCGATTGCACCAACCATTTCATTCCCGCCACCTGCAAGCAGGACCGGTTCTGGCGGGCGGTGGCCAACACGTCGTGGTTCGTGGCGTTCCAGGTGATCGGGTTGGTGGCGATTTCGCTGCTGACGGCTTTGATCCTCAACCGGCGCATGCCGTGGCGGGGGTTTTTCCGGGCGGTGTTTTTCTATCCGGTACTGCTCTCGCCGGTGGTGGTGGCACTGATCTGGAAGTGGATTTTGCAGCCGGACGGGGTGTTGAACGCCATCGTGGTTGGCAGCGGCGGCGCGCGGGTGCCGTTTCTGCTTGACCCGGGCTGGGCGTTCAGCTGGACCATCGTGGTGAGCATCTGGGCTCACATGGGCTTCTATACGCTGATCCTGCTCGCCGGCCTGCAGGCCATCCCGGCCGATTTGTACGAGGCCGCCGAGATGGACGGCACGCCGCATGTCCGGGTGTTCTGGCGGATCACGCTGCCGCTGTTGATGCCCAACATGCTGGTGGTGCTGGTGTTGGCTCTGATCCGCGCCGTGCAGTCCTTCGACGAGATCTTCGTGCTGACCGGCGGCGGGCCGGGCACGGCGACGCAGTATATCGTGCAGTACATCTACGAGACCGCCTTCGCCAACCAGACCCATATTCTCGGGCTTGCGGCGACGGCCTCGATGCTGGTGGGCGGGGTGCTGCTGGTACTCACGCTGCTGCAACTCGCCGCCTCCGCCCGGGCGAGAGGGGAGGCCGGCCGATGATCCGCTTTCTCACCCGCCGGCGCGGCGGCGCTCGTGCCGATTGGACGGACTGGTTCTCCTGGGCCTACCTGGCACTTGGCGTGCTCGTCATGTTCGGGCCGGTGCTATGGCTGGTGCTGTCCTCGTTCAAGACCCAGTCCGCGTTGCAGGAATTCCCGCCCAGCCTGTGGCCGATGGGGCAGAAGCAGGTGGCGGTGCCTGGTTCGGACCGCCCGCTGCCGGTGTTCTCCCTTCCGCAACCCGACGGCACCAGCGTGGAGCGGGTGATGATCCGCCGCGTCGGCCTGGAGGGCCAGTTCATTGACCCGGCGGACCCGGCGCGCCATGTCGAACGCGCCCGCCTCGCCAATGTCACCCCGGTGCGGGAGATGCATTTCGCCATCGAGAACTACATCGAGCCGCTGCGGCAGTTCAATTTCGCCCGCTTTCTCGGCAACTCGCTGTTCGTCACCATCGTTGCCACCGCCATCACGCTGCTGATCAACGCGATGTGCGCGTTTGCGCTGAGCAAGTACGAATTCCCCGGCCGCAATGGCATTTTCCTCTTCATCATCTCCACCCTGATGATCCCCATCACGGTGGTGCTGGTGCCGGCCTTCCTCATCGTCACCGGCCTCGGGCTGGGCAATTCGCTGTGGGGCGTCATCCTGCCGCCGGCAGCCACCCCCACCGGGGTGTTCCTGCTGCGGCAATACATGCTCACCATCCCCGATGAACTGATGGACGCGGCGCGGATGGACCATGCCAGCGAGTGGCGCCTGTTCTGGCGCATCATCCTGCCACTGGCCGCCCCCGCGCTGGCGGTACTGGCGATATTCTCGGTGGTGTGGCGCTGGAATGACTTCCTATGGCCGCTGATCGTGCTCAACCGGCAGGAGAACTTCACCCTGCAACTCGGCCTCGCCGCCTTCCAGGGCGAGTTGCAAACCCAGTGGCACTATCTGCTGGCGATGACGGTGGTAACGTTGCTCCCCGTCACCCTGGTTTTCGCCTTCCTGCAAAAATACATCACCACCGGCATCGCCTCGTCCGGCATGAAGTGAGGAGCACCGCGATGGACATCAAGCACATCGGCCCCGCCAACCCCGGGTGGGACTTCATCGGCGAAGTCAGCGGCATCGACCTCACCCAGCCCATCTCTCCCGCCGAGGTGGATGCCATCGAGGCGGGCATGGACCGCTACGGCGTGCTGGTGTTCCATAATCAGCACATCACCGACGAGCAGCAGGTGGCGTTCAGCGTCAATTTCGGGGACCTCGAAGCCACGCTCGCCAATGTCACCAAGCCCGAGGACCGCCGGCTCAAGCTGAACATTGCCGACATCTCCAACCTCGATAAGAACAACCAAGTTCTCGCCGCCGACGACAAGCGCCGCATGTTCAACCTCGGCAACATGCTGTGGCACTCCGACAGTTCCTTCAAGGCGACCCCGGCGAAATACTCCCTGCTCTCCGGCCGCGCCGTGCCCAAGGCCGGGGGCGATACCCAGTTCGCCGACATGCGCGCCGCCTATGACGCCTTTCCCGCCGACATCCAGACCCTCATCGAGCCGCTTATCACCGAGCACTCGCTGATCTACTCGCGCGGCCAACTCGGGTTCGAGGCGTTTGACGCCGAGGAGCGCCGCGCCTTCGCACCGGTGCTGCAACGCCTCGTCCGCACCCATCCGGTCACCGGCCGCAAATCGGTGTTCCTGTCCTCCCACATCGGCGTCATCCGCGGCATGCTCACGCCCGAGGCCCGCATGCGGATCCGCGACCTCACCGAAATGGCCACCCAGCCGCGCTTCGTCCACACCCACCGCTGGCAGGCCGGGGACCTGGTGATATGGGACAACCGCACCACCATGCACCGCGCCCGCCGCTACAATGACACAGGCGAAGTCCGCGACATGCGACGCACCACCATCGAGGGCGCGCCCACCGTGATGCAGCAGGCCGCCTAGCCCAGGCGGCTGCGCGCCAGGGCCACCAGATACGCGATCGTCCCCGGCAGCGCCGCATCAGCGTAGTCGTACGCCGGATTGTGCAGGGACGCGCAGGCTTCCCCGTTGCCGATGAAGGCAAAATTCCCCGGCACCGCCGCCAGCAGATGGGCGAAATCCTCCGAGCCCATCAACGGCGCACAATCCGCGTCCACGCTGTCGAACACCCCGCCCGCCACCGCCAGCGCCGCCTCGGTCTGGGCGGCGTGGTTCACGGTGGGGATGAACTCGCGGGTGTAGATCACCTCCGCCGTCGCGCCATGGGCGAGCGCCGTGGCCTCGGCGATCCGCCGCATCTCGCGCTCGATCGCCGCACTGATATCCGGCCGGTAGCTGCGACAGTCGCCCTTGATACGCACAATGTTGGGGATGACATTGCGGGTGCCGTCGGTGATGAACTCCGTCACCGACACCACCGCGGGGTCCACCGGATCGAGGCGTCGCGCCACGATCTGCTGCAATGCCAGCACGATGGCGCTGCCGGTCAGGATGGGGTCCACCGCCAGATGCGGCCGCGCCGCGTGGGCGCCGCGCCCGGCCACCACGATCTCGAAATTGTCCTCCGCCGCCATCAACGGCCCCGGCCGCGTGGCGAAGGCACCGACTGGCATGCCGGGCATATTGTGGATGCCGTATGCCTCGTCCATCGGGAAGCGTTGCAACAGCCCATCGGCCAGCATCGCCTGCATCCCCCGGCCATGCTCTTCGGCCGGCTGGAAAATGAAATGGATGGTGCCTTCGAAGCCCGGATCGGCCGCCATCGCCTGCGCCGCGCCCAGCAAGGCCGCCGTGTGCCCGTCATGCCCGCAGGCATGCATCCGGCCCGGATTGCGGCTGGCGTACTCCAGCCCGGTCGCCTCGGCGATCAGCAACGCATCCATGTCCGCGCGCAGGCCGATCGCCCGGTTGCCGCCGCCGTGCCGCAGCGTGCCCACCACGCCGGTGCCGCCGATCCCCTCGGCCACCTCCAGCCCGAAGCTGCGCAGCTTCTCCGCGACGAACGCCGCCGTTTCGTGCTCGCCGAATCCCAACTCGGGATGCGCGTGCAGATGCCGCCGCCAAGCCACCACATCGCCGGTCATCAGATCACCTCCTCCGGCCGCAAACGGCAGGTCGCGGCCAGCGCCGGCGTTTCCACCTGCAAGGTGGCGTGATCGATGCGGAAGCGCTCGAATAGGCCCGCGCACGCCGCCCCGATCAGCGCCTGGTCATCCGTCGCCTCGTCGCGCACCAGATGGGCGGTCAGCGCCACCTGCGTGGTGGAAAGCGCCCAGATGTGCAGGTCATGCACCTCCGACACCCCCGCCAGCCCCGCGAGATAGTCATGCACCGCATCGCGCCGCAGCCGCGGCGGCACTCCATCGATCGCCAGGTGCGCGGCCTGCCGCAGTATCCCCCAGCTTCCCCAGACAATCACCGCCACGATCACCAGGCTCAACAGCGGATCGACCCATAACCACCCGGTCAGCCCGATCACCAGCGCGCCCACCAGCACACCGCCCGAGACCGCCGCGTCGCCCGCCATGTGCAGGAAGGTGGCGCGGATATTGAGGTCCTCCTGCCCGCGCATGAACAGCACCGCCGTCAACCCGTTCACCACGATCCCTGCCGCCGCCACCGCCATCACCAGCCCGCCCGCCACCGGCATCGGCGCCATCAAGCGCTGCACCGCCTCGATGGCGATGGCGCCCGAACTGATCAGCAGTATCATCGCATTGGCCAATGCGGCCAGGATCGAGCCGCGCCCCCAGCCATAGGTCCGCCCGTGCGACGGCCCCCGCGCGCCCAACACCGCGGCGAGCCACGCCATCAGCAGGCCGAGCACGTCCCCCAGGTTGTGCACCGCGTCGGCGATCAGCGCCATCGAGCCGCCGGCGATGCCCGCGAATATCTGCGCCGCCACCAGCGCGATGTTCAGCACCGCCCCGATCGCGAACGCCATCCCGAACGAGGCCGGGGCATGCACGTGATGCCCGTGCTCATGTCCATGGTCATGGTGGTCATGATTATGATAGTCGTGCGAACCGTGCATGCCCGCTCCGTTACCCGTTGCCCGGACATCTCAATGCCCGACCAGGCGCCCCCGCGCAATCACCTGCCGCCTCACTTGCCGGCAACCGAAACGGCGGTTAATGATTGCATACGCGACAAGATCAACGTTGCACACAGTAACACCGTACAGGGGCATCACATGGGCACACCGTTCACACGGCCGCAACTCGTCTCGGACATCAACCGCGCATTCCAGCCGAGTCGGATTTCCGAAACCGCTGATCGGGTCGCCCATCTCGCCGCCGAGGCCGATGCCTTTGACATTGTTCACACGCTCGGACTGTTCAACCTGCCCAGCGATGCCGAACTGGCCGCA
This sequence comes from uncultured Rhodospirillales bacterium, assembly GCA_903845065.1. Taxonomy (GTDB): domain Bacteria; phylum Pseudomonadota; class Alphaproteobacteria; order Acetobacterales; family Acetobacteraceae; genus CAIYPH01. Next base: position 16,260 of record CAIMWH010000375.1, read on the forward strand.
TATCGCGCTGATCTCAAAGTCCCCGCGCTCAACAAGGCAGTCCTTGGCCTCGCCTTCAAGCACGCTGTCGCCACCAGGACACCGTTGCACTTTTCTATCGTCTCCGGTCATGCCGAGATGGTGTCCGTCAGTACTTCGGACACACTGATTTCTGTCGTATTGACACGCGTCGACTGACGACGCGTTATCGCTCCTCGTTGACGTGGTCATCACGCGCCACCACTGCGTCATGACCGGATCAAGGAGGCATGGTGTCCGCTTCGGGTCTGTCGCCGCCGGGCCAGGCAGGCAACCGTCCGCACCTGGCGGACGGGCGCCCAACCGAGCCCGAATTGCGTCGCGTCACCGTCCTGTTTGCCGATATCCAGGGTTCCACCGCCCTCATCCATGATCTGGATGCCGAAGACGCTGCTTCCCTGATCGATCCGGCCTTGCAGGCGATGATCGAGGCGGCCGAACGGTTCGATGGCGCGGTGAGCCACCGGGGGGACGGCATCATGGCCGTGTTCGGCGCGCCCACGGTGGTGGAAGACCACGCGTTGCGCGCCTGCCTCGCCGCGCTGGCCATGCGCGATGCCGTGGCCGCCGCGGGCGAAGACGCGGTGGAAGCCGTGCAACTCCGCATCGGCATCCACTCCGGCGAGGTGGTGTTCCGCCCCGTCCGCATCAACGGCGCCTTGGTGCATGACGCGGTGGGCATCGCGGTCCATATCGCCGCCCGCCTCGAACAATCCGCCGCCGCCGGCATGATCTGCCTCAGCGGCACGGTGCTGGCGCTCGCCGGGCATTACCTGCGCACCGCCGCCCTGCCCGCGATCGCGGTAAAGGGCATCGAAGCCCCGCTCGCCCGCCACCAGTTGCTCGCCGCCAACCCCAGCACCAACCGCTGGGCGGTGCGCGCCGCCCGCGGCCTATCCGCGTTCGTCGGCCGTCGCGCTGAAATGACGGCGCTCGAAGCGGCGCTGGCCGGGGATGGCACCCAGGCCCTCCAGATCGTCGGCCCCGCCGGGATGGGCAAGTCCCGCCTGATCCACGAATTCCTGCGCAGCGAGGCGGCGCAAGCCCGCCAGGTGTTCGTGCTCACCGGCGATCACCTGCGCCATTTCGCCCCCTTCCATCCCATCACCGCCTGGCTGCGCACCTGGCTTGGCCTGCGCGATGCCGACGGGCCGGCCGATGCCCGCGCCAAGCTCGCCGCCGGGCTCGCCGCCATCGGCAACCCGGCCGGCGCCGACCCTGCCCGACTCGAACGCCTGCTCGGCCTCGGCGCCCCCACGGCCGATGCGCCGCGCCAGCGGATCGACTTCGGCGGCGCCATCGCCGCAGTGATGATCGGCATCGCCGGCAATCGCAAGCTGCTGCTGGTCTGCGAGGACGCCGATCGCTTCGATCCCGCGCTGATGGAACTGCTCGAAACCGCGCTGCCCCGCCTCGCCCAGCACGGCACGCTGCTTGTGAGCGCCAGCCGGGTGCGCGTGCGCTTCGCCGGCATTCCGCCTGCCCTGGTGCGCGCCCTCCCCCTCGCCCCGCTCGATGACAGCGAGGCCAGCGCCATGCTGTCGGGCATGGATGCCGGGCGCGGCGCGCCGCCCGCCCAGGCCGCCGAAATCCTGCGCAAGGCGGCCGGCAACCCGCTGTTCCTGGAGGAAGTCGCCCCGCTCGTCGCCCAATCCGGCCCCACCGGCCCGAATGACGCGGCGCTCGCCGATATCCCCGAGCGTGTTGAGGAACTCATCGCCGACCGACTTGGCCGGCTGCCCCCGGTGCTGCGCGCCCTGGTGCAACTCTGCGCCGTGGTGGGGCCGGACGTGCCGATGCGCCTCGTCGCCCCCCTCGCCGGCCTCGCCGCGCCGGAACTCGAGGCCGCCCTGCTGCGGCTGGCGGATGAGCAGTTGCTCTATGAAAGCCGCAAATATCCGGACCCGCAGTTCAGCTTCAAGCACGCCCTCACCCGTGAGGTGGCCTACAAGACCATCCTGGTGGCCCGCCGCCGCGTGCATCACGGCCGCATCGCCGATGTGCTGGCTGATGCCGACCCGGCCGCCATCACCCGCGACATCGACGAACTCTGCCACCACACCCTGCGGGCCCAGCGCTGGGAACCGGCGGTGGCCTACCTGCGCATCGCCGCCCGCGAGGCCATGGCGCGCACCGCATTCCAGGCCGCCATCGCCGCCCTCCGCCGCGCCCGTGACGTCGCCACCAACCTGCCCGATGATGTCGAGACCGCCCGCATCCGCCTCGCCGTGCTTACCGAACTCAGCTCGCTCGTGCGCCTCAGCGGCAGCTATGCCGAACTCGGCCCGGTGCTCGACGAAGCCGAGATCCTGGCGGTTTCGCTGGATGACCGTACCAGCCTCACCGACATGCTGGCCACCCGCGTGCACATGTTCAACATCCTCGGCCGGCTCGACGAGGCGATTGCGCTCGGCGAACGCACCCGTGTCGCGGCACGCAGCCAGGGCGACGTCAACCTGCTGCTCAATGCGAGCTTCTTCGCCGGCCAGTCCTACTTCAACGCCGGCCGCCTCGATGACGCGAACCGCCTGCTGGGCGAGACCCTGCAAACCTGTGACGCCGCGCACGGGGAACAGACCGCCACCCCATCGCACATCATCGTCCACCGCACCCTCGCCCACGGCACCCGCGCGATGGCCCGCGCGCTGCGCGGCGCCCACGACGAGGCGATGGCCGACATCGACGCCGCCCGCCCGCACGCCCAGGCCTCGCACCGGCCGTACGACCGCATCTTCCTGTCCGCCGCCGCCGGGTTCGTCCTCGGCGAGCGGCGGGACGCGCGCACTGCGGCCGAGCACTTCCGCGCTGCCCTCGCATTGTCCGAAACCTCGGGCATCGTGCAATTGCGCCCGCCCGCTTTGGCCGGGCTTGGCCACGCGCTGCTGATGCTGGGCGAAACCGAGGCGGCGAGCGAAACCCTGTCCCAGGCCCACCGCCTGGCCGGCGCCGAGCAACGCTGGATGTTCCAGTTGTTCGCCGCCACCGGCATGGCGCTCGCTGGACTCGCGCTCGGCGAGCCCGACCTCGCGCACAGCTTCGCCGCCGACGCGGTAAAGCTGGCGGACCGGCATGGTTTCAGCGCCTTCCGCGTGTCGGCCACCCGGGTGCTCGGCACCGTTCTTGCCTCCACCGGCGGACGCCATGACGAAGGCTATGAGCGGTTGCAGGCCGCCATCGCGGCGGCCGAGGCGGCGGGCATGGTCAACGAAATCGCCCGCGGCCACGCGGCCCTCGGCGCGCTGGGCGCACCCCGGGCGGCGGAGCACCTGCGCACCGCCCGCAAGGCCTACACGGCGCTCGGCATGCGCAGCTACTACACCGCCATCGCGGCGGAAATCTCCGCCGGGCGCCTGCCTTACATCTAGTATCTAGGCAGCGCGACGGCGGACCTGGCCGGTGATTTCCTGGCGATGCGTCACGCTCAGCACGCCGATGGTCTGGCCGAGGTTGCCCACCACCAGATGCACCATCTCGGCCGGCATCTCGGCCATGGCAATATCGATGCGCATGCTGTCCCCGCTGGTGCGGGCCTCGAAGCTGTCGGGCGTGAGGTCCCGCTTGGCGAACGGCATCAGCAGGCGCGGCAGCAGGCCCGGCGTGGGCTCGGCATGAACGGTAAAGCGAACGGCGGCGTGAAGACCAACGAGGGTCCAGGGTTCGGCTGACATGATGGGAAATTCCGGTCTGGCGAGAACAAAAGGAAGGCGCGCGTAAGCCCCGACTGCTAGGCAGCCGGGCCAGTAATTCGCGCGATCATCGCTACCAGGAACATCATGGTGGTCACGCTAACCCATCCGCCACGCCCTCGCCAGGGGTTTCCTGCCGCCGCAGCCTCAGGGCCAGTGCAACTCAGGTATCTGCACCAGGGGGAACCGCGCGATGGACAGCATGCGGTCCTTCAACGCCAACGGCAGCGTCAACCGCCCATCGGGAGACCGTGCGGTGAACAGCAGTACCGCCTTGATCGAGCGCGCGGGGCCGGGCGGGATCATCCCGGCGCCCACCAGCACATCGAGGGTTTCCGGAATGCCGGCCGCCGCGATGGTGCCGGTCCCCTCCGGTTGCAACTTGCCGTCAAGCGCGATGATCGCCGAGGTCTGGGCGTCCAGCTTGCCCCACGCCACATTCAACTGGTGCAGCGCCAGGCGCCCGCCGGCGTCGCGCCACGCCGCCGGCGTGCTGCCGTGCGGCAAAGGTCCGCTCAGCCCGGCCGCCAGGGTGATCCTCCCAATCGTGGCGCCCAACCCGCGTACCGCCACCTGGCTCGCGATATCGAGATCGAGCGCCACCGCCTGCACCGTCACCGCATCCACCGCCGGTCCAGCCGCGAGGTCCCGTAACAGGTGCACATTGAGAGCCGCCAGCGTGAGCTGCCCGGTCGGCGTCTGCGCCACGAGGCCGCGCACCTCGATATCCCCGGTTTGCGGCTGCATCAGGCCGAAAGTGCCGCCGAACGCCTCGGTGGTGATCGGCACCGGCTGGCTCCCGGCCCGCGCGAGCACATGCGGGCCGCTGAGCGTCACGTCGAGCCGCATCGGGTGGAGTGCCTGGATTTCCAGAGTGGCATTGGCCGACTGCCAGGCGTTCCCGCTCGAAACCTCGGTCAACCGCACCGCCGGCACCTCAAGCCGCGCCGCCAGCGGCCAGCCGCTGTGGCTTACCGCGCCATGATCGAGCTGCCATCCCTGGTTCCGCCACAGCACCACATGGTTTTCCAGCGCCGCATCCATCTGTAGCGTCACCACCAGCCAGGTCACGCTGTGAAGCACCGCCAGCAGCACAATGGCGGCCAGCAGCCAGGACGAGCGACGGCGCTGCATGCCTCAGTTTCCCTTGATATTCGCCTCGAAGAGCGCATCGAGCCGTCGTGTCATCTCGGGCCGGGAGATACCGGCCGGCATCGGCGGATGGATATCAATATGGATCACCCCGGACCGCTTGCGGAAGGCCTTGCGGCCCCAGCAGAACCCGGAGTCGGTGGTAACCGGGATGATCGGCAGGCCGCTGCGCGCCGCCATCGCCGCGAACCCGGGATGCAGCGGCGCCCGCGCACCCGGCGCCACCCGCGTGCCCTCGGGGAAAATCACGATCTGCCTCCCCTCCGCCACCGCCCGGTCGGTCTCCTTCAACAGCGAACGAATGGCCGCCGCCCCGGCCTCACGGTCCACCGGGATCAGCCCGAGTTCCACCAGCATGCCGCCCACGCAGGGGATGTTGAGCAACTCGCGCTTCATCACGTAGGTGGCCTGCGGCACCAGGGTGAACCACACCAGGGTATCGAACGCCGACTGGTGGTTGGACACGATGAGCGCCGCGCCATTCTTCGGCAGGTGCTCCCGCCCCCGCACTTCCCATGTCGCACCGCAGAACACCCTGAGGCCGAACAGCACGAAGCGCGCCCAGCCGTCCACATAGGGAAACCCCCAGCCCGGCCGGATCACGCCGGCACGGCGCAGCAGCCGCAGCGGCACCGTCATCAGCGCCACGCCGGTGGTGCCGAGGTAGAACCACAGGTTGAACATCGTCGATCGCAACAGGGTCATCCGCCGATACGCTCCGGGGCAGGGGTTGAGGCGCTGCGCTCGTCGGCACGCGAAACAATCGACGACAATCCGGCCTCGGCGGCCAGGAACTTGGTGTACTCAAGCCCGAGCAGCCGCACGCCGGCCAGCCCGATACCCTCCCGCCACGCCGTGGGCAACACCGGGGCGGGAAACAGGGTGACGCCGGGAAGGGTGCGCGACAATTCGGCCAGCGCGCGCGGCATGTGATATCCGGCGGTCACCACGATCAGGGTGCGGATATTGAACCCGCGCACCCATTCGGCGGTTTCGGCGGCGTTGCCATGCGTGGAAGCCGCGGTGCGGCCCAGTGTCACCCGCGGCGCCAGGCTCGCATCCGCGCCGGCGCGGTGGGCCAGGGCATTGAATTCCGCCGCCCCGCCAACGCCCGAAATCAGTAGCCGCTCGGCCCGGTTCTCGGCGAGCAACCGCAGCGCGGTGGCCACCCGGTCCGTCCCGCCGGTCAACGCGACGATCCCGTCCGCATACGGCGGCAAATCGGCGGGCTCGCCGGTCCGATGCACGAACCAGGCGAACCCGCCCATCCAGGCCAGCCCCAGCACGGCAACCCCGAGCCTGACCGCACGCAGGATGCGTTTCAGGCCGCGGGGGCGCTTCACGGCAACTGGCGCAACCATCGCCGCACCGTCATCTGGGTTGTCGCGTAGCCGATCAGCGCTGCCGCCGCCGGCAGGGCGGGCAGTCCGAGCCATAGCGCGATTGGCAGCGCGGCGAGCCACGCCAGCCCCGGGTCCATCCCGGGCGGCAGCGCCTGCCCCGCCGGCGCGAATGGCGCGGCCAGATCGGCGAGGAACAGCAGCACCGGCAGCGCCGCCAAAGCGCCCAGCCCGGCGCCGGCCGCGGTCTGCCGTGTTGCTCGTGCCGCGAACCGCGCCGCGATCGTGCCATCGGTGGCGCCAAGCCCATGCACGATCTCGATCGCATCGCGCCGCACCGCCAGCCCCGCCAGCGTCGCCGCCGCAATCACCGCCGCCGCGATGGCCGCCACCAGCCCCAGCGCCACCCAGGCGCACGCCTCCAGGCTACGCGCCAGGGCGGATAACCGGCGCACCCACACCCCGTGGCTTTCCGGCGTGGAGCCAGGCGCCGCCGCCTCCAGCCGGGTGCCGAGACCGGCGAGATCCGGCCCCGCCCCGCTCAGATGCACCTCGATCACCGCCGGGAGCGGCAACGCCAGCCGCCCGGCGCCGCTGCCCAGCCACGGGCGCAGCAACTCGGTCAACTCGGCTTCTTCCAAGGGCCGTGCGCTCGCAATCCCCGGCGTGCCACGCAATATCGCCAGGACCCGTTCGAGCCGCGGCACCGCCGGCGTATCCACCGCCGGCGCCGTGGCCTTCGGCACCTGCACCGTCAGCACCGAGGCCGCCCCCTCCTGCCAGCGCTTGGACAGCGCCGCCGCGCCGACCGAGCCGGCCAGCGCCAGGGCGGCGAGGAACGCCATCGCGGCCACCACCAGCGGCAGCATCCGCTCGCCCAGCGCCCGGCCGAGCCCGAGATCGTCGCGCGGCCTAGCCATGCTCGACCAGCCGGCCATGTTCCAGCCGCAGGGATTGCCCGGGGTGGCGCGCCACCAGCGCATCGTTGTGGGTGGCGATGATCACCGTGGTGCCCAGGCGGTTCATCTCCTTGAGCAGCATCATCAGCCGTTCCGCCTGCACCTCGTCCAGGTTGCCGGTCGGCTCGTCGGCCAGCAGCACATGTGGACGCCCCACCACAGCCCGCGCGATCGCCACCCGCTGCTGCTCGCCGCCCGACAATTGCGCCGGCCGCGCCTCAAGCTTGCCGCCGAGCCCCACCCAGCGCAGCATCTCCGTCACATCCGCCCTGATCTGACCCTCCGGCCGCCCCGCCAGCCGCAGCGGCAGCGCCACGTTGTCGAACGCGGCCAGATGCGGCAGCAGGCGGAAATCCTGGAACACCATCCCGATGCGCCGCCGCAGCAGCGCAAGGTCATGCCGGGTGGCATCCCCCACGCCCACATCAAGCAGCGACAACCTCCCCCGGGTCGGCAGCACCGCCAAATGCAGCAGCCGCAACAGCGAGGACTTCCCGGCGCCGGACGGCCCGAGCAGCCAGCGGAACCCGCCCTCCGGGATCACCGTGGTGAGGTCACGCAGCACCTCCGGCCCTGGGCTGGTGCCCTGGACATAGTGCAGCCCAACCCCTTCCAGACGGATCATCCCGCGACTCGGCCTTCCCAGCGTTCAACACGTCCCACCATAGCCCGAAACCCACAGCGTCGCCCGTGCTGAAACAAGCGGGGGTTTCCTCCGGGGCCCATGAAGGAAATGTGTAAAATTGTCCGACTCATTCCCGCCCCGCGCCAGTACACTGAGGGCAATCCCGCGGTTGCGCCATCCGGTGCGCGCGGGCAGGATCGTTCTCAACCGGCCGAGACACCGATGCGCATCGTCTGCCCCACCTGTTCCGTCGCCTACGAGGTCCCCGACCGCCTGTTGGCGCCGGGCCGCAAGCTGCGTTGCGCCCAGTGTGCCCATGAATGGGTGCCCCCCGCCAGCGCGCCCGAGGCGCCTGCCGAGGCAGCGATCAGCCTGCCCGCCCGCATCGCACCCGCCGCGCCACCGCCCGCGCCGGCTCCCCCGGTGGTACCGCAACTCCCCGCGCCCGTCATCGCCCTGCCGCCGCCCCGCCCCGTCATGCCATTGCTGGCGCCGCGCCTCGAACCGGTGCGCGACACGCCGCATCCGTCCGATCCGCATCCCGCCACCGCGCAGGCGCCAGGCCGCCGCGCGCAGACGGCGCCCCGCATGGACACTCCGCTCGCATTGGCCGGCAGCCTCATCGTCGTGATGGGGGCGGTCGCCGCCATGGTGGTCTGGCGTACCGAGGTCATGCTGGCCTGGCCGCCGAGCGAGCGGCTGTTCCACTGGCTCGGGCTGCTCTGAGGCCGCGTTTCCGTTACAGAACGCTACACACAATGGCCGGCTGCATACGTCAGATGTGTCAGTTTTTTTTACACTGACCGTTGCGCAAGGGCGGCGCAGGTTCATGAACTATTGTTTATGAGAATGTTAATCGGTTGGCACGACATTTGCTTGGCAAGTTCCAAGACCAACGGCACGTAAGACCTTCACGTACGACCTCGAAGTATTCGGCAGTTCACTCAATCGCTCGCGGCCCCGGTCCGTCGGCGAACAAAACAGGGGAATAGCTCAATGAAAAGGTTTCTGCTGGGTTTCGCTGCGGTACTCGGCCTCACGCTTGGATCCCATGCCATAGCCCTCGCCGACAGCGGTTTCATCGCCTTGGAAGGCTCGGATGCCACGGCGTTCCACCACGATGACCAATACACGCCGCAACTCTTCCAATACCTGCAAGGCTCCTCAACGCTCCCGGTGCTGATCCTCGGGAGCGACCCACTCACCGGCATCACCGGCAGCGTTACCGTCGTAACGGCAGCGGACCTCACCGGCCAAACGCTGTCGGACTACAGCGCGATCTATATCGAATCCCCCGGCGGTTGCTGCTCTGGCGATCCCAACGCGCTTAACGGATTCGGCGTCGCGGTCAACGCCTTCATCGCCGCGGGCGGCAATCTGTCGATCGAAAACTATCGCGGCGGCGGGTATGACGGCGTGGTTCCCGGTGGAGCCACCGCGCCTGACGGCTCGATCGAAGGCGTGGGTTCCCTCGTCCCCGGCACGGGCGGCGGGCCGTCCTGCACCGATGGCGAGGTCGTCAACGCCAACGGCATCGCCAAGGGCTTCACCCAGCCGCCGGTCGATGGCTGCTGGTCGCACCAGGCCTATGAGAACAGCTACTGGCTGGCCCAGGGCTACAACAGCCTGATCGACTCCTCGCCTGAATTCACCTTCGGCGACGAAACCAGCATCGGCTCGTCCTTCCTCGCCACTGGCGGCACCCTCGGCGCCCCGTTGCCCGAGCCCGCCTCGATGGCGCTCCTCGGCGCCGCGCTCGCCGGCATCGGCTACATCCGCCGCCGTCGCGCCTGAACAAGGCCATCGCCCACCACGGAAACGGCGCCTCCGGGCGCCGTTTTCTTGTTGATGCACAACGTCCACCAAGCATACCAAAAACGTCAAAAAATTTTACACTTTGCCGGAGCCAAATACCTCCGGCAGTCACAACGCGCTGTTTCCAAACCTGTAATCCGCTTGGCATGGATTTTGCGAATCTCCTGCCGTGATCGAGTCGATGCTATTTTTGCATCCGATTTAATTAGCCGATTAATGCATTGACCTCATTATAAGGAATTCGCCAGTGACCTTTCGTCAGACGATCCGCCGAATGCTGTCTGTCGCCGCGGTTGGCTTGGGCATCGTTGTCGCTCAACCCGTCCAGGCCGCCGGCCTGCTGATCCTCGAAGGCAGCGATGCCCAGACGTACCACCAGCTCGATCCCTACAGCACCAACTTCCTGAACGGCCTGGCGACCTATTCCTCCGCCACGTCCCTGCCCATAGCGGTCTTCGGCTTCGATCCGGTCGGCGCTCCCACCGTCGGCAAGGTATCGCTGGGTGGCATCCTGCCGAGCCTCTCCACCATGCTCAGCAGCTATTCGGGCATCTACCTCGATGAGGCCGGCAATTGCTGCTCGGAACCCTCGATCAGCGCGGCCGACGCGACCACCCTCACCGCCTTCCTGGCCGCCGGCCGCAGCGTCGCCATCGAGAATTACACCGGTGGATCGGTGTTTGACCCCATCATCGGCATTTCCGGCGCCGCTGCCGGCACCGCCAACCAGTTCGTCGCGGGCTATCAAGGCGGTGACGGCAGCCTCGGCAATTGCTTCGACGGCAACATCGTGGCGCCGGGCGGCTCGGCCTACGGCCTTGGCCCGGTCGGCAGCGCCGTTCCGAACCTCGGCTGCTTCGGTCACCAGGACTACAAGGCGAGCTTCTTCGACGCCTATGGCCTGACGACCTACATCGCCACCAACCCGTCCCTGCCAGACTACAACGTCGTCATCAGCAACGGTGGCGGCGGTCTGTCCGAAGCGGTTCCCGAACCCGCCTCCATGGCACTCCTTGGCGCCGCGCTGGCCGGCATCGGCTACATCCGCCGCCGCCGCGCCTGAACCACCGGCCATCGGCCACCACGAGAACGGCGCCCTCGGGCGCCGTTTTTCGTTTACGCACCCAGTCGTAATCGCGGGCAATTTCCACGCTACTAACGCACAATCACGAATACGTGCCGAATTTGACAATAAATTTTACAATATCCCAAATCGAACCATTTCTCCCTGCATCATCACGTTGTTTTGAAAACCCTTTCCGCTCTGGCACGCAAGTTGCTGTGTCCACCTTGATTGCCCATCACCCACAGCCTGCCCACGAGAACCAAAAACCACCCCGGCATTCAAGAGGAACCGTATTTCAATGACCCGCGCTATTATCGCCCTCGCATTGACCGCCGCCCTCGGCGCCGCCCCCGCCTTGGCGAGCCCGATCGACGGCACCTATACCGCCAACACCCTGGCCGCCAATGATGATCTGTCCACCGGCCTGGTGAGCCTCGGCTTCAGCTTCAACTTCTTCGGCACGAACTACACCGACACCTACGTGAACAACAACGGCAACATCACCTTCGCCGCCCCGCTAGCCACCTTCACGCCGTTCGGACTCACCACCGCGCTGTCCAACCCCATCCTCGCCCCGTTCTTCGGTGACGTCTGGACGTTCGGCAACGCCAGCCTCGTCACCTACGAGGCCAAGGCCAGCGGCGTTGGTGGCCGGCCGACCTTCGGCGTGGAATGGCCGCACGTGAACTACTACGCCGACAACAGCGGCTCAAAGCAGAACACCTTCGAAATGCTGGTGGTCAACCGCGACGACATAAATGCCGGCGACGCCGACGTCTACTTCAACTACGGCTCGATGCAGTGGGAAACCGGCGACGCCAGCTCCGGCAGCGGCGGCCTCGGCGGCAGTTGTGCCGCGGCGGGCTTCTCCAATGGCAGCGGCGATCCCGGCACCTACTTCGAAATCGCCGGCTCGCACGTCTGCGGCGCCCTCATCGATGGCGGCGCGGACCAACTGGTCTCCGCCAGCAATGACGGCGTGCCCGGCCAGTTCCTCTTCACCGTGCGCAACGGCGTCATCACCGACACGCCCGAACCTGCCAGCATGACGCTGCTGGCCGGCGCCCTGGTGGCCCTCGGCCGCCTGCGTCGCCGTCGCGCCTGAGCCTGGACACAAAAGCGGCGCCCTCGGGCGCCGTTTTTCGTATCAGGCCTGCTTCAACTCGATCAGGCTGCGCCTGATTTTCCGCCCGCGCCGGATGCTCTCCTCGATATAGGCCGGATCGCCCCAACGCACCGCGCGCGCCATCGCCTGCGCGTCCTCCATGAACCGCGCCAGCATCTCCAGCAGCGCCTCGCGGTTGTTGAGGAACACGTCGCGCCACATCGCCGGGTCCGACGCCGCGATGCGGGTAAAATCGCGGAACCCCGACGCCGCGAACCGCAGCACCTGCTGCCGGCTTTCGTCCTCCAGGTCATCCGCGGTGCCGCAAATGGTGAACGCCAGCAGATGCGGCAGATGGCTCACAATGGCCAGCACCTTGTCGTGATGGCCAGGTTCCATGGTCTCGATCATCGAGCCGCAGCGCCGCCACAACTCGGCCACCTTCTCCACCGCCGCCGCGTCCGTACCGGGCGGCGGCACCATCAGGCACCAGCGCCCCTGGAACAGCGTGGTGAAGCCCGAATCCGGGCCGGAATGCTCGGTGCCCGCCAGCGGATGGGCCGGCACGAAATGCACCCCGTCCGGCACCAGCGGCCCGACATCGCGGATCACCGACTGCTTGGTGGACCCCACATCGGTCAGGATGCAGCCGGGTTCCAGATGCGGCGCGATGGCCTCGGCGAGCGCCGCATAGGCCCCCACCGGCGCACACAGCATCACGCAATCCGCCCCCGCCACCACCTTCGCCGGGTCCATCTCCACCCGATGCGCGATGCCGAGTTCCATCACCCGATCCAGCGTCGCCTGGGTGCGCGCGTTGGCCACCACTTCCCCGGCGAGGTCACCACGCTCCATCGCGATGCGCGCGACCGAACTGCCGATCAGGCCGATGCCCAGCAACGCCAGCCGCTTGAAGACAGGCTCAGCCATGCCGGGTCGCCATGAAGGTCGACAAGGCATCGGCCACCAGCAGGCATTCTTCCTCGGTGCCCACCGTCACCCGCAGGCACTGCGGCAGGTCATACGCTCCCATGGCGCGCACGATAACGCCGCGCGTCTTGAGGAATGCGTCGGCCGCCTTGGCCACCTCGGCGGTGCCGAAATCCGACAAAATGAAGTTCCCCTCGGTGGGGTAGGCCTTGATCCCGGCCTTCTCCATGGCGGCCGACAGCTTTGCCCGCCACTTGGTGTTGTGCGCCTTGCTGTGCTCCACCCAACCCGGCTCGGCCAACGCCGCCACCGCCGCCGCCTGGGCGCCGAGGTTCACGTTGAACACGCCGCGCACCCGGTTGATCGCGTCGATCACCGCCGGCGGGCCGTAGCCCCAGCCCACCCGCATGCCACCGAGGCCGAAGATTTTCGAGAAGGTGCGCAGCATGATGGTGTTGTCGCCGGCATCCACCAGCTTTGCACCGGCGTCATAGTCGTCCGCCTCGACGTACTCGGCATAGGCGCTGTCGAGCACCAGCAGGATATCGGCCCGCAGCCCGGCCCGCAGCCGCTCCATCTCGCTCTGCGGCAGCAGGGACCCGGTGGGGTTGTTGGGATTGGCGACGAACACGATCGTCGTCTCCGGCGTCACCGCCGCCAGGATCTCGTCTACCGAGGTGGTGAGGTTGTGCTCCGGCGCCTTCAGCACCCGGCTGCCGGCATACGTCCCCGCGATCTGGTACATGGTGAAGCCATGCATCGACATGATGATATCGGTGCCCGGCCCGCCATAGATGTGGCAGAGGTGCCCGATCAGTTCGTCAGACCCGGTGCCGCAGACGATCCGTGCCGGATCGAGCCCGTAGCGCGTGCCGATGGCGCGGCGCAGTTCCACCGAGCCGCCATCCGGATAGCGGTGCATCTCCGCCGCCGCCTTCACCGCCGCCTCCAGCGCCGAGGGCGGCGGCCCGAACGGACCCTCGTTGGAGGACAGCTTGATCACCCGGTTGACGCCGGGAAGCTTATGCTCGCCACCCACATAAGCGGCGATGGCCATCACTTCGGGGCGGGGGCGCGGCGCGGTCATGCATTGTCTCCATCGACGGGAACGGCGTAGGCGCCAAGCACGACCGGCGGACGCAGCAGGTCGGCCGAACTGGCGAGAAGGGGGTCGCTTAGGCGCGGGTCGGCATCGGTGACGAAACCGGCGACATCCACCAGCGCATGCGCCACCGGCGAACCCGGCGCGCGGCGCAGAATGATATTGGCGGCCGAGAACCCGGCCGTGGTCAGCACCGTAGAAAGCCGCGCGCGGCTCACCGTATCGGCGCATTCGAGGCCGATCAGCGAACGATCGTCCCGGCTCTGGTCCGGCGCGGCAGCCGAGACCACCAGCGCCTGCACCCGGGGCGCCCCCTCGCTGCGCGGCTGCCAGAACGGCAGGCGGGCCACGATATGGATGCGCGGTTCATCGCGATGCAGCAGCGCGGTCCACCAGGCGGCCCCCGCCGTCTCGTCCTCGGCCGGCATCGGCAGCACTGCCGCCACCGCCTGCCCGGCGCTCACCTCGCCGATGGCCTGCGCCGGCGTGCGGTGCGCGCGCATCGGCGTCAGGGCGCCGAAATGCTCGCGCGCGCAGGCGATGAACCCGGCGGCGGCATCGGTCTGGCAAACCGCGATGGTGTAGTTGCCCTGCATCCCGGTGGTGCCGGCCAGCAATTCGCGCCACATCCGCGAAATCGTCCGCCGCGGCAGCCGCCCGCTGTGCCGATCGAGCAGCCGGCGAATGATATCGGCCTCGCGCCCCGGCCGCAGCGGCACCCGGCCCTTGGCGCCGAGCGCGCCGACGCGCTCCACCACCTCCGCCCGCTGCATCAGCAGGTCATGCATGGTGTCATCGATCCGATCCAGTTCGCCACGCAATGCGGCAAGCTGGTCGGCGGGGAGAACGGCGACGGTGTCGGGACTATCGGGCATGGGCGTTTCGCTTGTGGGCTTCTGCAATAGCCGATGCCCCCCCTGATGCAAAGCGGGCGTCAGCGCCGCCGCAACTGGAACAGCGCCTGCTCACCGAACAGGTTCGCCAGCGCGGCCGAGCGGCGATGCGGCGAGCGCTGCCCTGCCTCGTCCACCGCCAGCCACTTCTCCACCACATAGCCTTCCTCGGCGCACAGCACGAAGAAGTCCCGGATGGTGCAGGGATGGATATTCGGCGTCTCATGCCACGGCCGCGCCCACACCGAGGTCATCGGCATCCGCCCGCTCCACAGCAACTGCCAGCGCACCAGCCAGTGGCCGAAATTGGGAAAGCTTACCAGCGCCCGCGTGCCGATCCGCAGCATCTGCGCCAGCACCTGGCGCGGCCGCTCCACCGCCTGCAACGTGCGCGACAGCACCACGTAGTCGAACGCACCGTCGGGATACTGCGCGAGGTCCGAATCCGCGTCGCCATGCATCACCGGCAGCCCATGCACCACCGAGCGCGTCACCTCGGCCATGTCGATCTCGATGCCGCGCGCGTCGCACCCCTTCGTGCGGTACAGATGATCGATCAGCGTGCCGTCGCCGCTGCCGATATCCAGCACGCGTGTGCCCGGCGCGATCATCTCGGCGATCAGCCGCAGATCGAGCCGCATGTTCTTCGCCACGTAGCGCACACCCTCGGGGGCGCCATCCACCGGCAGGTCCATCAGGGCAGCCCCGCATGTTCGGCGCATCCGGCGAGGAAGCCCGCCAGCGCGCGGTGGAAATCGGGCTCGTCGAGCAGGAACGCGTCATGCCCCTTGTCCGACGCGATCTCCACGAAGCTGACGTTTGCGGCGGCGCCATTGAGCGCGCGCGCCACCGACCGGCTTTCGGCGGTGGGATAGAGCCAGTCCGACGAGAAACTCATCAGGCAGAACCGCGTCCGCGTGCCCTTGAACGCCGCCCGCAAATCCCCGCCGTACTCCTCGGCCAGATCGAAGTAGTCCGTCGCGCGGGTGATGGTGAGGTAGGAGTTGGCATCGAAGCGGCGCACGAAGGTGCTGCCCTGGTGGCGCAGGTAGCTCTCCACCTCGAACATATCGGCGAACCCCGGGAGGCTCTGCGCGCCGCGCACCCGCCGCCCGAACTTCCGCGTCAGCGCTTCCTCGGACAAGTAGGTGATGTGCGCCACCATCCGCGCCACCGCGAGCCCGCGCGCCGGCACCTTGTCGCCCTGCCAGTAGCGCCCGGCCTGCCAGTCCGGATCGGAGAAGATCGACTGCCGGCCCACCTCGTTGAAGGCGATGTTCTGCGCCGAATGATAGGCGGCCGAGGCAATCGGCACCGCGGCGAACACCATGTCGGGGTAAGAGGCCGCCCATTGCAGCACCTGCATGCCGCCCATCGAGCCGCCGATGACCGCGAACAGGCGGGAAATGCCGAAATGCTCCACCAGACGCTTCTGCGCGCTCACCATGTCCTTCACGGTGACCGGCGGGAAATCCGTCCCCCACAGCCCCTCGCCGCCATCGCGTGGCGAGCGCGGCCCGGTGGTGCCCATGCAGCCGCCCAGCACATTGGAGCAGATGACGAAAAACCGGTCGGTATCGATCGACAGGCCCGGCCCCACCACCAGATCCCACCAGCCGCCCTTGCCGGTGACCGGATGGGTCTCGGCGACGTACTGGTCCCCGGTCAGGGCGTGGCAGATCAGGATCGCATTGCTGCAATCGGCATTCAGCCGCCCATAGGTGCGATACGCCACGGTCAGGCTGCCCAGCGCCTGGCCGCACTCAAGCATCAACCCGTCATCGAAGGTGACGTGTTGATGCAGGATATCGGGCAGCGCTGTGTCCATGGGCGTGATGCGACCATACCAGGTTACGGATCGCCATATGCGGTCCGATCGGCGCTGTTGCAACCGGTGGTTTCGTCAGGTCGGCGTTGCCCAGCTCGTCTTGAAGCCCTTGAACGGCGAGGGGATCTCCTTCAGCCCGTCGATCACCTTGCGCCGCGTCCGCGCATCGTCGCCCGGCAGGAACTCGATCCCCACCGCATCGGCGATGCCGCCGAACCGCGCCGCGATGGCTTCGGGCAGCTTATCGTAGGTTGCCCGGGCGCAAAACAAGTCCAGCACGTCATCCGGCACCATGGCCGCCATCTCGGACCATTGGCCCTTGCGCGAGGCCTCGTGCAGCTTCACCCCGAGATCGGTGACGCCATGAATATCGAACACCCCGCGATAGGCCGGCGTGGAGCCATAGAACGCCACCCGGTAGCGCGCCTTCTCGGCGGCCGCCTTCACAGTGGCCTCGTCCGGCCCGGTGGCGATGAACCCGCCGCCGGTCACCTCGAAATGCTCGAAATTCCGGCCGGACTTCTCCAGTTCGGTGGCGAGCAGCGGACGGACTACCTGTTCCACATATTGCCGGGTAGCGAACCCGTGCAGCCGCACCCCGTCACATACCCGGGCCGCGGTCTTCTGCATTTCCGGCCCCACCGCGGCGATCATCACCGGCGTCATCGGCAGGCCCGAGGGTTTGGGCGAGAACTCCGGCGTCATCAGGTTGAACTTGTAGAACTTGCCCTCGAAGCTGAGCTTCTCGCCCTTCTCCCAGCAGCGCCAGATCGCGCGCAGCGCCTGCACATACTCGCCGAGGCGCGGTGCGGGCGAAATCCACGGCACCGAAAACCGCCGCTCGTTGTGCGGCTTCACCTGGGTGCCCAGCCCGAGGGTGAACCGCCCGGCCGATTGCACCGTGAGGTCCCACGCCAGGTTCGCCACGATCATCGGGCTGCGCGGGAACGCGATCGCCACCGAACTTGCCAACTCGATGCTGGAGGACCCCAGCGCCCCCATGGCGAGCGGAATGAACGGGTCATGCGCCAGTTCCGGCACCGTCACCCCGTCGAAGCCGTCCGCCTCAGCCTGCGCCGCCGCCGGCCCGCACTTGCGCCAGTCCGTATAAGGCAACCCCATCGTCACGCGCATCGACCGTTTCCCCACAGATTTTCGGCATGCTCGCTCGGACAACCGCCGATGTCCACATCCCCGGCCCCCCACTCCCCGAACCCGGCACGAACGTGCAAACTCCCGCCAACCACGGAGCCCCCGCCATGCGCCCTGCCGCCCACGACATCCTGTTCGAGCCCGTCCGCATCGGCCCCGTCACCGCGCGCAACCGCTTCTACCAGGTGCCGCACTGCAACGGCATGGGCCGCCATTGGCCCACGCCCATGGCGGCGATGCGGGGCATGAAGGCCGAGGGCGGCTGGGCCGTCATCTGCACCGAGCAGTGCGACATCCACCCCACCTCCAACGTCACCAAGGAAATCCGCCTGTGGGACGAGCAGGACATCCCCTATCTCGCCCGCATGACCGACATGATCCACGCCCACGGCAGCCTCGCCGGCGTGGAACTCGTGCATAGCGGCCACCGCGTCGCCAACCTCGAGTCGCGTGAAATCCCGCTCGCCCCCTCGGCCCGCCCGGTGCCCGGCTTCCTGCCCTTCACCGCCCGCGCCATGGATAAGCAGGACATCCGCGACTACCGCCGCTGGCACCGCAACGCGGCCCTCCACGCGCGCACCGCCGGATTCGATCTCGTCTATGTCTATGCCGGGCATGACCTGTCGTTGCCGATGCACTTCCTCTCCCGGCGCCACAATCAGCGCACCGACGAATACGGCGGCAGCCTGGAAAACCGCGTCCGCCTGCTGCGCGAACTCATCGAGGACACCAGGGACGCCGTGGGCGGCACCTGCGCCGTGCCGGTTCGCATCGCGGTTGACGAACTCCTCGGCCCCTCCGGCATCTGCGCCGAGGGCGAAGGGCGGGACGTCATCGCCATGCTGGCCGACCTGCCGGATTTGTGGGACGTCAACGTCAGCGCCTGGGAAAACGACAGCCAGACCGCCCGCTTCGCCGCCGAGGGCTACCAGGAGCAGCACGTCGGCTTCGTGAAATCCCTCACCACCAAGCCGGTTGTCGGCGTCGGCCGCTACACCTCACCCGACCACATGGCGGCCCTGGTGCGCAGCGGCAAACTCGATTTCATCGGCGCCGCCCGCCCCTCTATCGCCGACCCCTTCCTGCCCAACAAGATCGCCGAGGGCCGTGCGGAGGACATCCGCGAGTGCATCGGCTGCAATATCTGCGTCTCCGGCGACAAGGTGGGGGCGCCGATGCGCTGCACCCAGAACCCCACCATGTCCGAGGAGTGGCGCCGCGGCTGGCACCCCGAGAAGATCGCGGCGCGGGACACCGATGACACTGTGCTCATCGTCGGCGCCGGCCCCGCCGGCCTGGAGGCCGCCCGTGCGCTCGGTCAGCGCGGCTACCAGGTGATGTTGGCCGAAGCCTCGCGGGACCTCGGCGGCCGCGTCAGCCGCGAGAGCCGCCTGCCCGGCCTAGCCACCTGGGCCCGCGTGCGGGACTGGCGGCTCGGCCAGATCGCCAAGATGCCCAACGTCAGCATCTACCGCGAAAGCCGCATGGACGCCGACGCCATCCACACCACCGGCGCCTCGCTCGTCGCCCTCGCCACTGGTGCCACCTGGCGCGCCGACGGCGCCGGCCGCTGGCATGACACCGCCATCCCCGGCCTCGGCACCCTGCCCGCCTATACGCCCGATGACATCATGGCCGGCACCATCCCCGAAGGCCCGGTCGTCCTGTTCGATGACGACCACTATTACATGGGCGGCCTGCTCGCCGAGGTTCTCCGCAAAGCCGGCCGCGCCGTTACCCTCATCACCCCGGACAGCCTGGTTTCCGCCTTCACCCAGTACACCCTCGAACAGGCCCGCATCCAGAAGCGCCTGCTCGAAATGGACGTCACCATCCTGACCTCAACCACCCTCGCCCGGCTCGACGCCAACGGCACCACCGTCGCCTGCGCCTTCACCGGCCGCGAACGCCATTTGTCCGCCGCGTCCGTGGTGCTCGTCACCGGCCAGACCACCGATGACACCCTCTACAACGCACTGGTGGCGGCAGATGCACCCTCCATCCGCCGCCTCGTCCGCATCGGCGACTGCAATGCGCCCGGCACCATCGCCGCCGCCGTCTACGCCGGGCACCGCTTCGCCCGGCGGCTTGATACCGCCCATGCCGATGTCGCCGATTTCAAGCGGGAGAACGTGGAATTGGCAGCGCTTTGAGCCGCTTCTCCTCGGTCCAGCCGCTCTCCACCACGGAGTCCAAAGGAACCTCCGCGCCCAAGCCCTCGACGAACGCGACGCCCTCGTCGGGATAAAGGCAAACCTCGTGGCGGAACCGGTTGCCGAACGCCCACACCACAAGGTCCTCGGTGCCGGTGTTCTCAAAGGTATGCACCTCTGCGTCCTCCGCAGTGTAGCAGAAGCAGTCCCCCGGACCGACCGGCACCTGCGCGTCGCCATGCAGCAGCATCCCTTTGCCCGCCATCACCACCAGGATCTCTTCCTGGAACACATGCTTGTGCCTGCGTGACGCGCGGCACCCCGGCCCGACCGTCTGGATGGTCAACCCGATCGCCCGAGACCCCATCGCCCGCCCGATATCCGCCATCCGCGCCCGGATGGTGCCGCCAAACCCATAATCGAACGGCGTGACCTCATCGACGCGCACATGTCGCAAAACCATCTCGATCCCCATATCCTGCGAACCCACCACCAGCGGCGGACCCTTCCATGCCCTCACAACTGACCGGAAAATGCTACTGCGGCGATGTGCACTACACCGTCACCGACGCCTTCAAGTATGCCCTGAACTGCCACTGCTCCAACTGCCGCCGCACCACCGGCGCCACGTTCAAGCCGTTCGCCGGCATCGAGCGTGAACACCTCCAGGTGACCCAGGGCGCGGACAAACTCAATATCTTCGGGCGCCCCGACAACCACAACGCCCACTGCGCCCGCTGCGGCTCGCTGCTCTACTCGATCGTCCGCAACGGTGCCTACGCCCACGTCACCATGGGCACCCTCGTCGACAGCCCCACCATCCGCCCGACGTGCCACATTTTCGTCGGCTCCAAGGCGCCGTGGTTCACCATCACGGACGACCTGCCGCAATACGAAGGCCACACGACCTAGCCAAGCGCCGCCCGCAACGCCGCCGCGTCCGCCCCCTCGATCAGCCCCTCGCGCAGGAACAGGTCGATCAGCACCACGTTCACATTGAACTTGAACCCGTCCCCATCGCGCACCGCCTCCAGCACCCGTTGCACCGGCCACAGCGCGAACCCCTCCACCTCGCCGTCGGCCGGCCGCGGCACGAAGTCCTCCGGGAGTTCGATGTCGTAGCAATACAGCACGTCCCGCCGCAGACCCTCCGGCCGGTCCATCGCGTAGGCGATGGTCGCCACCTGCCGCCCGGTCCGCGCCAGCGCCGGCGGGATCGCCGCCTCCTCACCGGCCTCCTTCACCAGGGTCTCGAATGGGCCCATGCCCGCGGACATGCCGCCCGCCACGATATGATCGAGCTTGCCCGGATCGAGCGCCTTGTTCGCCGCCCGCCTGGCCACCCACACATGCAGCCCATCCGCACGGCGGACCAGGCCGTTGGCATGGATGCCCTCGGCCCTGATGCCGAACGTCGGCAGCGCCCCCCGATCGATCGTCGCCAGCGCCGCGCCCCCCGGCACCGCCCGCACATCGAACGCCTCGCCGCGATGCCGCCCGAACCCGGCCGCCGCCGCCGCGCGCCCAACCTCGGGCAGCCGCGCAGCCTCTGGCAGGCTGACAAACCGTTCCCCCACCACCATCCCCGGCACCCTCGCCAGCCATGCGGCGAAGTCCGGCCGCACCCACCCAACGTCTACATCGCCCAACCGAAATGCCAGCCGCCCACCCGGGATCACGGCATCGTTACAGGCACGGATGTGTCGCATGAACTGTTCCATGCCTTGCGGGTAGCGCGGATCAGCCATCCCGCCAATCGCCCGGCTTTCATTGCGGCCTTTCGCGTGCCACATCGGTGCCCATGAGAAGCATGGCCGCACAACCCGCCGTCCAGTCCGCCGCGCCAGCCGAACCGCGCTCCGGCCTGCAAACCATCATCGACCTGCTGCCCTACCTGTGGCCGAAGGGCGATATGGGCTCCCACATCCGCGTGGTGATCTCGAGCTTCTTCCTCGTCGCCGCCAAGGGCGCCAATGTGCTGGTGCCGCTCGCCTACGCCGCCGCAGTGGATGCGCTCACCCCCGCCAAGCTGCCCGGCCGCACCGCCCTCATCGTTATTCCGGCCGCCATCATCCTCGGCTACGGCCTGCTGCGCATCTCCGCCTCCTTCTTCGGCGAATTCCGCGATGCCATTTTCGCCGCCGTGCAGCAGCGCGCCGCCCGCACCGTGGCGCTCGAAACCTTCCGCCACCTCCACCGCCTCTCGCTGCGCTTCCACCTGGATCGGCAGACCGGCGGCATGTCCCGCGCCATCGAGCGCGGCACCCAGGGCATCCAGAACGTCCTGCGGCTCGCTGTCTTCAACGTGCTGCCCACCCTGCTCGAAGTGGTGCTGGTCACCGCCATCATCTGGACGGTGTTTGACTGGCGCTTCGCCCTCGTCACCGGCGTCGCCATCGCGCTCTATCTCGGCTTCACCGTCAGCTACAGCGGCTACCGCGTCAAAGTGCGCCGCACAATGAACGAGAGCGACAGCGAGGCGCAGACCAAGGCGGTCGACAGCCTGCTCAACTTCGAGACCGTCAAATACTTCGGCAACGAACGCCTGGAGACCGCCCGCTTCGATGTCGCCCTCGCCCGCTACGAGAAGGCCGCCGTCAAAAGCCAGGTCTCGCTCAACATGCTCAACCTCGGCCAGGCCGCCATCATCGCCGTCGGCCTCACCGTGGTGATGATCCTCGCCGCGCAGGGCGTGCAGGACGGCTCGATGTCGGTGGGCAAGTTCGTGCTGGTGAACACCTACCTCATGCAGCTGTACCAGCCGCTCAACATGCTCGGGTTCGTCTACCGCGAAATCAAGCAGGGGCTGGTGGACATGGAAAACATGTTCCAGCTCATGGCCCTCAAGCAGGAAGTCGCCGACAGCCCCGCCGCCATCGACCTCGCCAACGTCCAGGGCGATGTGGTGTTTGACCATGTGGTGTTCGATTATCGGCCCGATCGTCGCATCCTCAAGAACGTGTCCTTCCGCGTGCCCCCCGGCCGCTCGCTGGCCATCGTCGGCTCCACCGGGGCGGGCAAATCCACCATCTCCCGCCTGCTGTTCCGCTTCTACGATGTCACTGCCGGCGCCGTGACGATTGACGGGCATGACATCCGCAACGTCACCCAGGACAGCCTGCGCGCCTGCATCGGGGTGGTGCCGCAGGATACCGTGCTGTTCAACGATACCATCCGCTACAACATCGCCTACGGCCGCCCCGGTTCCACCCAGGAGGAAATCGAGCAGGCCGCTCGCCTCGCCCAGGTGCATGACTTCGTGCTCCGCCTGCCCGACGGCTATGATACCCGGGTCGGCGAGCGCGGCCTCAAGCTCTCCGGCGGCGAAAAGCAGCGGGTGGCGATCGCCCGCACCATCCTGAAAAACCCACCCATCCTCATCCTGGATGAAGCCACCTCGGCGCTGGACACTCGCACCGAGCAGGAAATCCAGTCCGCGCTGCGCGAGCTCTCCGCCCACCGCACCACGCTCACCATCGCTCACCGGCTCTCCACGGTGGTGGATGCCGATGAAATCATCGTGCTCGATGAGGGCATCGTGGCCGAGCGCGGCACCCATGCCGGGCTGCTGGCGCAGGATGGGCTGTATGCCAAGATGTGGGCGATGCAGGCGGAACAGACGGATGTGCCGGAAGCGGTTCCCGTATAGACAAAGCAGCAAGGGCTTCTTTTTGAAAAAAGAAGCAAAATTTTTTTATCCACTTACTTGAGGAGCCATCGATGGCCGTCTACCCCGATCCCGCTAATCCGCCGCCGGAACTTGAGAAGGCCGGGCGCATGCTTGAAACCACGCTCCAGACCATGGTCGAGCAGGGCGTTCCGCCGCAGGCAATCGCCTCGGCGCTTCTCGGCGGCACCTTGCACTTCCTCGCAGCCTCGCTGCCTGAGGAGCAGGTCATCCGCGTGCTCCAGAACGCCATCGCCGGCGTCAAGGCCGGCCAGCTTCGCAAACCCAAGAGCTAGGCACGCCCGCCAAAACCCTCCCGCTAGAGGAGGGAAACAACGCCGAGGATCCGCCACATCCCCCCGTCCCCCAACGACCGACTGCCCTGGGTCCTCCTCGCCGCCGGCTGCTTCGGCGTGTTTGCCGCCTCGTGCAGCGGCAGCACCCGTGCGCCCTTCCTCATCGAAATGTCGCGCGACCTCACCGTCAGCGTCCCGGTGGTCGCCAACCTGGTTGCCATCACCTCGATCGCCTGGGGTGTATGTTCGATGCTGGCCGGCGCCGGGTCTGACCGCTGGGGGCGCCGGCCATTCCTCATCGGCGGTCCCCTTGCGCTGGCCGTCAGCATGACCGGGGTTGCCCTCTCGCCGAGTTTCCTCGGCGTGATGATCTGGGCAACGCTCGGCGGCGGCTGCTCCGGGCTGTTCACCGGCGTGATCTACTCCGAAGTCTCCGCCCGCGTGCCCGACCACCAGCGCGGCCGCGCGCTGGGCTGGGTGATGTCCGGCCAGTCCCTCACGCTGGTGCTCGGCGTGCCGCTCGCGGCCTGGGTCGGCTCGGCCGTGGGCTGGCGCGGGGTGAATATGTGCGTGGCGATCCTGGGCCTCTGCGCCGCCGCGGCCCTGCTGGTCGTCAGCGCCAACCCACCCGACGGCCCGCGCCGCCCAGGCGGCCCGGCCCACGGCATGCGCGCCGCCCTCACGCTGCCGGTGCTGCGCCTGCTCGGCATGGGCGTCGGCGAGCGCGTCTGCTACGGCCTCACCGGCGTCTACTTCGCCACCTTCCTGCAGGCCACCTATCACCTCGAACTGGCTTCCGTGGCGCTGCCGCTGGCGATCTTCGCGCTGGGCAATATCCTCGGCACCATTCTCGGCGGCCAGCTCGCCGACCGGCTTCCCAACCGCCGCCGCACCTTCGCCTGCGGCATGGCCGCCTCCGCCGTCGCGGCCCTCGCCCTGTTCGGCTACACGCCCGATCTCGCCACCTCCGTCGGCCTCGGCTTCCTCTATGTGCTGTGCAACGCCGTCGCCCGGCCGTCGATGATGGCGGCCCTGTCGGACGTGCCGGCCGCGGTGCGCGGCACCGTGATGGGCCTCAACGTCACCGGCGCCAGCATCGGCTGGCTCGGCGCCGCCAGCCTCGGCGGCATCATGATGGCCACCCAAGGCTTCGGCGGCTTCGGCCCGCTCACCGCGGTGTTCGCCATCGCCACCGCCGCCCTCGCAATCGCGGGCAAGCCCAGCGGCAGGTAGTTTCGGTTTACGCCGCCCCCTGCAAGCCGCCATGATGGCCACGGCAACCTCGGGGAAAATCGGCATGGAAGGCACCAAGGCGATCGCGGCGCTGGCGGCGGAAATCGACAACGCATCCCGCATTGCCCTCTTCACCGGCGCGGGCATCTCCACCGAATCCGGCATCCCCGATTTCCGCAGCCCCGGTGGCTTCTGGAGCCGGATGAAGCCGATCCAGTACAATGAATTCGTCCGCTCGGAGGAAATGCGCCGCGAGGCCTGGCGGCGCAAATTCGCCACCGACGAAACCATGCGCGCCGCCCAGCCCAACCGCGGCCACCACGCCTGCGCCGCCTTGCTGCGCGCCGGCAAATCCACCGCCATCATTACCCAGAACATCGACGGCCTGCACCAGGCCTCGGGCGTGCCGGACGCGCAGATCATCGAGGTCCACGGCAACGGCACCTACGCCCACTGCCTCGCCTGCCGCACCCGCTACGAGCTTGACGCCATCCGCGCCACATTCGAACACGATGGCACCACGCCGCGCTGCCGCTGGTGCGACGGGCTGGTCAAAACCGCGACGATTTCGTTTGGCCAGGCCATGCCGGTGGAAGCCATGCGCCGCGCCGAGGCCGAAGCCCTGGCGGCGGACTGCTTCATCGTGCTTGGCAGTTCCCTGGTGGTCTACCCGGCGGCAGCCCTGCCGCTCCTGGCGCAACGCAACGGCGCCCGCCTCGTCATCGTCAACCGCGAGCCCACCGAGATGGACGCCGAGGCCGACCTGGTGATCCACGGCGCGATCGGCGATACCTTCGCTGCCGCCGTCAGCCAGCTTATGCCATGAACCGCCACAGCAGCGTGCCGGTCAGCGCCGTCGCCACCAGGCCGAACACGATCCCCAGCGCCACCTGCGCGCCGTAGCGCTCAACCCAGGTGGAAAACGCCAGGCGATTCGACTGACGCATCGTCTGCATCATCGCAAGCTGCGCCATGGTCACTTTGTGATCGCTCATAATACGCGCCTCCGACGAACTTCCGCCACTCACATGACATCGCATTCCGGCCGGCCCAGGGCAATATAGTAACGTCTTATTAACGGGTTAGGAAATGTCAAGAAATATCGGCTTGCGCCCATACAAACGGACAGCCTCAATGTGCGCATAACCCGAGGAACCGCCTATGAACGACCAAGTGCAGCAACGCCTCATTCCGTTGGCCATCGAGGAAATGTCCCCCGAACAGCGCCAGGTTGCCGAGGCCATCATGGCCGGCCCGCGCAAAGGCCTGCGCGGCCCCTTCAACGCCTGGCTGCGCAGCCCGGACCTCGCCGACCGCTACCAGAAGGTTGGCGAATATCTCCGCTTCAACTCGTCGCTTGATGCCCGGCTGAACGAGATGGCCATCCTGATGACGGCGGCACACTGGCAGAGCCCCTTCGAGTGGTTCGCCCATGCGCCGCTGGCCATCAAGGCGGGCCTCGCCCCAGAAACCGCCGCCGCCATCGCCGCCGGGCAGAAGCCGGCCACCATGCGCGACGACGAAGCCGTGGTCTGGGCGTTCTGCCACCAGTTGCGCGAAAACCGCGACGTGGATGACGCCACCTACGCCGCCGCCGTAGCTCTGTGGGGCGAACGTGGCGTGATCGACCTCATCGCGGTCAACGGCTACTACGATGCCGTCTCGATGACCCTGAATGTTGCCCGCGTGCGCCCACCCGAAGGCGCCGAAGTACCGATCACCGCCCCCAAGGTCTGAACCACCGTCGCCCCTCCCGGACCTGCGGGAGGGGCGACGCGTTGCGCGTCAGCTTCGCTCCACCACCTGTGCCGCCGCATCCAGCGCCGCGACGATCGCCTCGGCCGCCGCGGCATCGAGCGCCCCGCGCTGCAACCGCAGCCGCAGCGCCAGCTTGAGGTTTTCCATGCCCCGCACCACCGGGGCCGGCACGCCGCCAAGCCCGCCCGCCGGCCCAACCCGCGCCAGCAATTCACCCACCGCCGCGCGATTGGCCACGAGGAACGCCTCGCCCTCCGCCGTGATGCGATAGCGCTTGCGCCCGGCCTCCACCGGCTCGACGGCGACGTACCCCATGTCCTCAAGCCACGAGAGCGTCGGGTACATCACCCCCGGGCTCGGGCTGTAACTGCCGCCCATCCGCTCCTCGATGGCCTTCATCAGCTCATAGCCATGCCGCGGCTGCTCCGCGATCATCGCCAGCGCCAGGCTGCGCAACTCCCCATAGTCGAACGGCCGCCCGCCACGGCGCCCGCCG
The DNA here is from genome assembly GCA_903845065.1 of uncultured Rhodospirillales bacterium. GTDB lineage: Bacteria > Pseudomonadota > Alphaproteobacteria > Acetobacterales > Acetobacteraceae > CAIYPH01. The sequence goes on from CAIMWH010000375.1 coordinate 43,534, forward strand.
CGCATGCCATGGCCGTGGCCCTCTCGGTGATGCCCCCCGTGACGGCGATCCGCCATGTCATCGGAGTGGGCGAAACGGCGGTCTGAACCGCGTCTGTGTGTGTGTTTCATGATTACCGATATAGATCACGATATATCTTATGTCAAGATATATCGCGACCTGTCGGAAGAGGATCTCCGAGCGTGGCTGATCCACGTCAATGCGGAGCCGGTCAAACCATGTGCAGAAAGATCCGCGGGCGCGGACATCATGTCTCCCTGCCGCGCCCTCGATGCCCGCAGCCCCTCTCTCGAGAGCAACACCCAATAACCGGAGGTCGGACCAATGAATGCCTGCACGGCTCGCGAACCCAAACTCACTCTATTGTTCCGAGGTCGGAAATTCCAGTTCCTGCGCGGGTTGATACCGACCTTCGCAGCACTCGGTGCCCTTGGTTTCGGTCTATCATCAGCATCGGCTGGGACAATCACCACCAACCACACTATTTCGACATCTGGTTGCTTGGGCATGAACAGCTGCACTTTGGAGCAGCTCGTCGATGGCGGCAGCATAACGGTCGATGGCTTGGTAACATTCAGCGGGTTCGATGCGTTTGCTGGATTGAGCAACATTTCCGTGGTTCCCTACGATTGGGAAAACAACAGCGGTGTCATCACCGGCGTCGGCCTGCATTTCTTCCCGACCAATCCGGCAATCAACCCGTGGAAAACCACCACTGCGACCTGCGCCACCCTGCCATCCACCCCGGCCGGCTGCCGCCAGACCATGGACGTCATCGACTACACCGCCACCGCCATCAACCCCGGTGACAAGCTGAGCGCCGGGCTCGTCGCCGCCACGTTCGACCAGAAGTTCTCCGAGTCATTCCTCAACGGCGCCGAGGTTACGCTCGCTGTCTCGGCCGGCGCCCAGCACCTTACTGCCCAGGCAAGCTGCTGGAATATCAGCGTGCTCGATTGCAGCAAGCAAACCGACCTGCAAGGCGGCAACTTGTCGCCGACGGCCGGCACAGTCGCCGTGTCCGACAACATCGCAACCTACCTCTATCCGACGTTCAACGCCTTCGGGACCCCCGACTTCGCCGCGGTGACCGACATCAAGAACCTGTTCCTGCTCGACCCGCTGGTGGTCGCCGCGATCGCCAACGATGCCACCGGCCCGCACTCGACGTTCTCCGATGGCACCGTCTATTACCCAGATCCGGAGCCCGCCAGCATGGCGCTGTTCGCCGGTGCCCTGGCGATGCTGACCCGCCTGCGCAGCCGCAAGACCGCCCGCGCGTCCTGATGCAACTCCCCCTCCCGCAAACGGCGGGAGGGGGCCCGCCGCAAAACGCCTACTGCGTCGCCACGTAGCTGTCGCGCCGCGGATCAGCGGCCCCGGTTTTCGCTCCGGTATCGGGATTGATCGCAATCCCCTGCATCCCGCCCACCGTCATCGTCCAGGCCGGCGTATCCTCGATGCCGTGCCCGCGCGCCTTGAGTTCGGCCAGCACCGCCGGATCGAACCGCGCCTCCGGCTGCACCCGCGTGCCATCCCACAGCCGCGCCCTTGGCGCCTCGATGGCATCCTGCAAGCCCAACCCGAAATCCATGAACTGCACCAGGGCCTGCGGCTGGGTCTGGCAGATGCCGTAGCTGCCTGGCGTGCCGAGCGCCAGCACCGGCTTGCCATCCGCCCGCGTCGCGATCGATGGCGCCACGCACATCGCCGGCTGCGTGCCCGGGATCAGCGGATTGGTGCCACGTGGATCAACCTCGCCCCAGTAGAGGAAGTTGTTCATGCACACCCCGGTCTCGGGGATCACCACGCCGCAGCCGAACAGCCCGCCGAGGCTCTGGGTGATGCACACCACATTACCCTCCGAGTCGGCGATCGAGGTGGAGGTGGTGTGCTCGCGATCGGGATCGGGCTCGGTCGGCAGCCACTGCTCGGTCAGCCCCGCCACCGGCACGCCGTCCCGCACGCGGGCGCGCAACCTGTCGACATTGGCGTCCGACATCAGCATCGCCAGCTTCTCGGCATCGGGCTTGTTGTGCGCGATGCGCTCGCCGGCGGCGAGCCGGATGGCGCGCCATACCGTATCCAGGTGCTCCACCCCGTTGCGCTCCATGGCGCCGAGATTGAACCCGTCGAGGATGCGCAGGGTAAGCAGATACTGGAACCCCTCGCACGGCGGCGGCAGCGTGTTCACCGTCACGTCGCGATACTTCGCACCGAGCGGATCGAGCCATTGCGGCTGCACCGCTTCGAGGTCCGCCATGGTGAAGCTGCCGCCGATGGTGGCGAGATGGTCGGTCATCATCCGGCCGAGCTTGCCGCCATACAGATAGCCCGGCCCATCCGCCGCGATCGCCTCGAAAGTGGCGGCCAGTTCGGGCTGGCGGAGGATATCTCCCATCTTCATCTTGCCGCGGCCGCGCGTGTAGTTGTGCAGCCAATCCTGGTAGAACGATAAATGCTTCAGGCCGTCGACCGCCTGATTGATGCCGTCGGTGTTGAACTCGATGATGGGAAACCCGTCCCGCGCCAGCGCGATGGCGGGCGCGAACACTTCGGCCAGGGATTTGCGGCCATGCGCCCGCACCAGTTCGCACCATCCGGCCAGATTGCCCGGCGTGGCCGCCGATGCCGGATGCCGCGCGGTCTCCTCACGGTTCTTGAACTTGCCGACGGGATACTTCGACGGTACCCGGGTGATGTAATCCAGCGTCCGCACCCGCGACTCTTTGGCGATGTAGCAGGTCGCCATGCCCATGCCGGCGAGGCCCGACATGAACGGTTCCACCACATTGAGCGCGGCACAGGTGGCGGCTGCCGCGTCGAACGCGTTGCCCCCCTGCGCCAGCAGCCGAGCACCGGCGGCGGCGGCCAGCGGATGTGCGGCAGCAACGATGCCGTGGACCGAAGAAACGGTCGGACGTTTTCCGTTCATGATTTCTCTTCCAGCGAGTTTTCGTTGTCATCAGCCTGCGCCAC
>CAIMWH010000376.1 GCA_903845065.1 uncultured Rhodospirillales bacterium
CCAACCCCATCCGCTTCGTCAACAAGGCCCCCGAGCCACCCCAAATGCCCACCGCCGTCTGGATCAACCCGCCAGCGCAGAAGCTCAAAGTCAAAGCCTAATCTCGACGACCGGCTGTCTCATTATTGTTGACACGTTCCGGCCGGCATCCGCACGATAGTCCGCCCGTTCACCAGCAGATACGCCGGGATCAACGCCTCCCCGGTCCAGATCGCATGATCCGGCGAAACCATCAGGTCCCGCACCGGCGCACCAGGCGCGAACGCATCCGCCATGACCCGCACCGGCGCCACCTTCTCCGGCTCCCGATGCCGCCCGAGATCGATCCGGGTGCTGCCCACCCAAACCACCCGGCGCATCGGCCCGCCATCGGCCACCGGCACCACATCCCCCGGCCGCAAAGCCTCCGCCGCCCTCTCGCCCGCCACCGTCAGGATCCGCGTCCCGGCAACGAAACACGGCGCGGTGTCGTTGCCGAACACCACGGTGCCCGTCCCGCCATCCGGCGCCGTGGCGAAACCGAGCGGATGATAGCCGGTCACCCGGAAATGCACCGTGCCCAGGCTGGTGTTGATCCCCACCGTCCCGCCCGTCGTCACGTCAGAGTTCGGCGTATAGGTCAACGGGTTGACGCCCGAAAGCGTCGCCCCCACCAAGTCGATCTTGTTGAAGCTGCTATAGAGGTTGTCCACCGTCCCCTGGAACGCCACCGGGTTCAGCGCCCGCACCTCCGCCAGTTGCCCGCCGCTGAAGTTGCCCAGCCCGAAATCGAAGATCGCCGAAATCACCGACGATCCGTCAAGCTGCAACGTCCCGGCCGGCTTGATATCGAACGTGCCGCTCCCGGCCACGTTGCCGTTCACCTCCAGCACGGTGTTGGTCTGCCCCACCAAACCGCCCGCGATCACCGTGCCGTTGTTGAGCAGCGTATTGCCGCCGCCGTTGAACGCCAGCAAGCCGGCCCCCTGCAACCGCGCCCCCGCCGCCACCACCAGGTCGCCCGACACCGCCGAGCCAACGCCGATCGTCAGCTCCGACCCGCCATTGAGATTGATCGTCGAGCCCTGCCAGATATCCAGCGTGCCGGCGGTCGCGGCCACTGTGCCGCCGAACAAATCGAGGTGATTGCCGCTGGTATTCTGCCCGCGCGCCAGCGTCGGCGCGATCGAGGTCGTGCCGTCGTTCATCGACAGGAACCCGCCCAGGTACAAGCCCCCCGTGGCCGTCACCGTGCCCAACCCGTTGACCGTCAGCGTGCCCTGCGAATCCCGCCCGATCACCAGGTCCCCGGCGTCGGTCAGCAACCCGCCGCCATCAACCACCACCTGCCCGGTGAAGATGCCCGCGGTGCCACTGCGATTGCCGATCATCAGGCCGGCCGCGATATCCGTCGTCGCCGCCGCCGCCCCAACCGAAACCACGCCGCCGTTGCCGATCTCCAGACGGCCGGCACTGCGCTGCCCCACCACCATCGGCCCACCGCCGGTATCGAGCGTGGCGCCGATGCCCTGCACGAACACATTGCCGACAGCGGTGCTGTTGGAGCTGCTGCCACCGCCGATCATCATCTTGAAATTATTGAACAGCTCGCCGGTGCCCAACTGCACCACGCTCGAATTCACGCTGAGCGAACCCGCACTGCCGCCGCCCACCGTCAACCACGGCAACCCGCCCGACCACAGCGTCGCCGACCCGGTGATAGTATTGCCCACCACGATCGAGCCACCCGGATTGCCGTTGCCCAGCCCGATGTTCCACACCGCGCCGTTGTTCAGGTTCACCGCGCCGAACGCCCCGCCACTTCCCGCGCCGATCATCGCGAAGGACGCATCCGTCAGCGTCGCGCCATCCTGCACGTTCACATAGCCGGCCCCGCCGCTCTGGAACCCGACCTGCCCAAGCGCGTTGACCGTGAGATTGCCGCCACCCACAATCATCGCGCCCGAGAACGGCGTGGACGCATCGCCCCCCGCATCGGTGTATGCGGTATTAGGCCCGGCGATCTGCAGGTTGGACCCAAACGGCCCGTTGTTGCCCGAGTTCCCGTTGCCGAGATTGGCCCCCACCAGCACGTTGGCACCCACCTGCGTATAGCTCACGCTGACGCTGGCGCCGACGCCGCCATAGGTGTTGCCGGTATTGCTGAACACCGGATTGCTGTTGGCAATCGTCACGCTCGCCAGGTTGTTCTGGCCGATCGCCATGTTCCCGGTCGAAACGATGGTGCCGCCATAGTCCTGCAGATTATTGGCGATCTCGATGCCGCTCAGGCCGCCCCCGAACGCGAACGACGGCACCCCCGATATCGCCAGCATCCCGCCGGCATCGATGGCCACCTGCGCATTGGCGCTGGACAGCAGATGCGCCGCCGTCAGCGTGCCGCCGGCGGCGATTTCCACCCGCCCGCTGTTATCGTTGAACCCGCCCCCGGTCGGCTGGCCGGGCAGCCTGGCCACCGTCAGCGGCGCCGCGATCAGCAACTGGGCGGACGGATCGTCGAACTCCACCGACCCCGCCGTCTCCGCCGCATTCACCGTCAACACGTAGTTGGTCAGGTTGCCGCTGGTCACCACCGAGGCGGCCTCGTTTTCGGTCAGCGTGATCTGCGTGTTCTGATACTGCCCGGGCAGCCCGCCCGCCGTCCCGCCGCTCCAATTCGCCGCCGACCAGTCCGTCGTCGCCCCATTGGTCACGCCGTTCCACAGCGCGATCGATCCCGTCACCGCGATCGTCTGCGCGCCGCTCACCAACGTCTGGGTGTTGGCGATCGTCACCAGCGTATTGCCGCCCGAACTCGTCAGCTTAAAATTGCCCGTCGAGGCGCCATCCACCGTGCCGGCGCCGACGACGTAATCCCCGCCGATCCGCAGCCGGGCCTCCACCGTGCTCCCGCTGCTGATGGTCAGCACGCTCGACCCATAGGTGGCGTCATTGCCATAGCTGTAGGTCAGCCCGGCCGGATTGAGGCCCACCAGGTCGATGGTATCGCCCGGCTTGAAGCCGTTGATCCGGCCGAAGAAATTCTGGATCACCGTGGTCGCGGCCACCGTGGTGGTGCCGTTGTTCACCGTCGAGGTGAACGGCAGCACGGTCCCGGTCTCGATCTTCAGCACGCCGGTGGCATCGCCGAAATCAATGATCTGCCCGCCCGGCACGTTGGTGTTCACATCCAGCGTGCCGCCGAACGCACCCATGATGTTGAACTCGCCGGCGATACCATTCATCCGCGCGTTGAGCACATCCACCGCCGGCGCACCCACCGCGGCAATCAGGCTGTAGGCGTTATTGGAAAACCGGGTGCCACGATTGGCGTCCCCGTTCACCGTCACCGTGCCGCCGATGTTCACCAAGGCGGAGGTGATATCGTAGAACCCCGCCACCGTCGTGCCGTTGTTCACCGTCTGGCCGATGCTGATGGTGGTCTGCCCGCCCGCCGTGCTGAGGAAGGTGGTGGCATCGCTCGAAACCGTGCCGAACACGTTGATCTGCAACGTATCGCCCGAGCCGGTCTGCCGGATGCTCGAATTGCCGGTGCTGGAACTGATCACCGCCGAATTCGCCAGCGTGCCGGTCAGGTTCAGCGTGGCGTGATTGCCCACGGTGAGATCGAACGTATCGATCGCCGAGTTGTTGAGGCTCACCACCGCATTGTCCCCGGCCGCGATGCTCACCCCGGTCAGGTTGCTGCCGGCGATGCTCACCGCCGCGTAATCCCCCGCGGTCAGCGCGAACGAGGTGGCGCCGGTGGTGTCGAACGTCGCGTTGGTAATGTTCAACGTCAGGCCGTGCCCGGCACTCGTGCCGCTGCCGGCGGTGAAGATATCGTCCGCCAGCGCCACCGTGCCGAAATTAATGGTGTCATACTGGCCCGCCATATTCACCGTGGTGCCCAGCACATCGGCCACACTGCCCACCGTGCCGAACAAATCGAGCGTCACCCCCGCACCCGCGGTACCGGCGAGAATCTCCACCGTATCGCCGAAACTCGGCGGCACCGGCGTCCAGTTCAGCGCGTCGGTCGCGTCGTTCGGATCAGTATGCGTGCTGAGGCCGCCGAGCCACGTGACGGTATTTGCCATGGTAATGCCTAGAAAACGAAAATGTGAGGATATTCCTCCCGCCGAAAGACACAGTCAATCTTGATTTCCATTCATTGCGCCCCCTCGGAAGGCGCCGGCAGACATCTTGCGCCCACCGTGCGGATGCCGTCTGCTTGCGGCGCACCTGGGGGCGTCGATGGACCGGACTCTCGAAATCGCCTCGCCACCCATGGCCGTGCTGCTGCGCCGCATCCTGGCCCTCGCCGCCCCCACCACCTTCATCGCGCTGCTCCAGGCCGGCGGCCAGTTGATCGAAACCGCCCTCGCCGCCCGCCAAGGCACCATCGCCCTCGCCGGCTGGGCGATGGTGCTGCCATTCGTGCTGATGATGCAGCAGATGTCGGCCGGCGCCATGGGCGGCGGCGTGGTCGCCGCCACCGCCCGCGCCCTCGGCGCCGGCCGCCGTGAGGAGGCCTCGGCCCTGGTGCTGCACGCGGTCCTGATCGCCCTCGCCCTCGGCGGCGTGTTCACCCTGGCCTTGGCCGCCTTCCCCGCCGCCATCTTCACCACCATCGGCGGCCCGGCCGCCGCCGCCACCGCCGCGCCCTACGCCGCCTGCCTGTTCGGCCTCGGCGCCATCCCGGCCTGGCTCGCCAACACCCTGGCCTCGGTACTGCGCGGCGGCGGCAAGCACGGCCTGGCCGCGATGGTGATTTCCCTCCAGGCCCTCGCCTTCCCGCCCCTCGCCTGGGCGCTGATGGAACCCGCCGGCCTGGGCCTGCCCGGCCTCGGCCTCGCCTTCGCCGCCACCCAGATCGCCGCCGCCGTCAGCATGGCCGCCGTGGTGGCGCGCGGCGGCGCCGGCTTCCGCCCCACCCTGCGCGTCCGCCCGCACCGGGACCTGTTCGTCCGCATCCTCTCCGTCGGCGCCGTCGCCTGCGCCATGGCCGCCATCGCCAACCTCACCACCATCCTGGTCACCGCCCGCATCGCCCGCTTCGGCCCCACGGCAGTCGCCGCCTACGGCATTTCAGCCCGGCTCGAATTCCTCATGGTCCCGCTGGCCTTCGGCGTCGGCTCCGCCCTCACCGCCCTGGTCGGCCGCGCCGCCGGCAGCGGCGACTGGCTGACCGCCCGCCGCACCGCCTGGGCCGGCGCCGGCGCCGCATTCCTGCTCGCCGCCTCGGCCGGCACCGCCACCGGCCTGTTCCCCGAACCCTTCGCCCGCGCCTTCTCGAATGACCCCGCGGTGGTCGCCATCGCCGCCCGCGCCCTCGGCATCATCGGCCCGGCGTTCGGCGGCTTCGGCCTCGGCATGGCGCTCTATTTCGCCTCGATGGGCGCCGGCAAAATGCGCTGGCCCGCCGCCGGCGCCGTCTCGCGCATCACCATCGCCGTGCTCGGCGGCTGGCTCCTGGGGGACGTCTTCGACCTCGGCCTCGATGGCCAGTTCATCGCCGTCGCCGCCGGCATCACCGCCTATGGCGCCGTCATCGCCGCCTCGGTGCGGCCCGGCATCTGGGCCGCACCCGCCGCGGCAATCAGCCGGCGCTGATCCGGTCGATCTCGGCCAGCTCCTCGGCCGTCATCTTCCAGTCGCCAGCCTTCACGTTCTGCTCAAGCTGCTCCGGCTTGGTGGCACCCGCGATCACGCTGGCAACCGGCGCCTTGGCCAGCAACCACGAGAACGCCAGCTCCAGCGCCGTATGCCCACGCGATTCCGCGTAGTCGATCAGCTTCTCGGCGATCACCCAGTTCCGATCCGTCAGATACCGATCCGCCAGCCGCGCCGTGGTGGTCAGCCGCGAATTCTCCGGCATCGGCGCATTGCGGCGATACTTGCCGGTCAGCAACCCACTCGCCAGCGGGAAATACGGCAGCAGCCCCAGCCCATACGCCCGCGCCGCCGGCATCAGCTCCTTCTCGGCCTCCCGCTTCACCAGCGAATACTCGTCCTGGCAGGACACGAACGCATTCAGCCCCATCGTCCGGGCCGTCCACGCCGCCTCCACCACCTGCCATGACGGCAGGTTCGAACAGCCGACATACCGCACCTTGCCCGACCGTACCAGATCGTCCAGCGCCCGCAGCGTCTCCTCGATCGGCGTCAACGGATCGACGTTATGGAGCTGATAAAGATCGATATAATCCGTCTTCAGCCGCCGCAGGCTGTCCTCCACCGCGGCCATGATGTAGCGCCGCGAACCACCCTGCTTGGTGCCGTCATCGCTCATCGCCATGCAGAACTTGGTCGCCAGCACGATGTCCTTGCGCTTTTCCCCCAGCACCTGGCCCATGCACGTCTCGGACCCGCCCCGGTCGCCATACACATCGGCGGTGTCGAACAGCGTGATCCCCAGGTCGAACGCCTTGTGGATCACCGTGCGGGTCTGTTCGAGGTTGATGCGGGCGCCGAAATTGTTGCAGCCGAGGCCAATAGCCGAGACCCTCAGGCCGGACTTGCCGAGATTGCGGATTTCCATGTCAGACGTTCCTTTGCGGATGTGCCGTGCGGGATTGGAGCGATGCGGCAGTCTCGCCGCAATCGCCCGCCCGGTCAAAACCCACCCGGTCAAAACGCCCGGCCCACATCCCCCGCAACACCCCCAGCCCACGCCGATGATGCACCACCGCCATCACCCCATGCCCCGCCGCCAGCAGCACCAGCAGGCACGCGGCAGCCCGATGAACCTGCCGCAACACCGCAAACAACGCCGGATCGCGCGCCAGCACATGCGGCACCCTCAACACCCCAAGAAACACCGTCGGCACCGGCAACGCCGCCGTGCTGGCCACCAGATACCCCAGCACCGGCACCACGATCAGCAACCCCAGCAGCCCCGCATGCCCCAGCCGCGCCAGCCCCACCTCCCACGCCGACAACCCAACCGCCCACCCCGGCCGCCCCCGCACCAACAATCCCACCCGCACCACGGCGAGCCCCAGCACCAGCAACCCGATCGACTTGTGCGCCTGGTACAGCGTGAATTTCAGCAACAGCGGCCGAAACGGCACCGCCACCATCACCCAGCCCAGCACGAACCCGGCCACCACCAGCCCCGCGCTCCCCCAATGCAACAGCCGCCGCGGCAGCGCCCAGCCCGCCTCAACCACCCGTGCCAGCCCGGCGCAGCACCACCCGCATCAGGATCTTCAACCGCACCTTGTCATCGATCAACGGCCGATCGGCCAGCATGCCGAACGCACTGCGATCCAGCGCCCCAGTCGCCACCACATCGGCAATCTCCTGCCCGGACGCATCGGTATGCCGCCCAACCATGCTGACATCGAGCGTCTGGTCATGCCGCGCATCCCGCACCGACAGCACGCCGGACAACCGATACGAACCCTCCCCCGCGGTCTCCACCCGCGTACTCTGGAACCGGATACGCGGATAATGCGCCGGGTCGAAGTAGTCGGGCGAGCGCAGCATCGTCACCGCATCGTCCGATTCCATCGCCACCGAATTCGCGTCGATCGTCACATCGATCCGCGTCGCCTCCGGCCGTGCCGGATCGAGGTCGAGCGTGCCCATGAACCGGCGGAAATCCCCGTTGGCGGTAAACATGCCCAGCACATCCACCGCAAAGGAAATCGAGCCAAAACGCTGGTCGAAATCATACACCAGCGGCGTCGCCCCGGCCGGCCGCGCGGCGGCAAGCGCGAGCAGCGCCCCGAAAACAGCGAAAATTTGACGCATGCTTGCGTCCCCCGGGCAGTTGCGGCGTGCGCGTTATCAACCCGCCTCAGGTGGGTCCGGCACGCCTCGGCGGCAAGACCAGCGCGATCTCGTTCAGCAGCTTCTTCTTCATCGCCACCCCGAAGGAGGCGAAATCATGGATCACCAGCACGAAGCTGCCCGTCCCGCCCGCCACGTTCTCCCGGTAGTAGTTGTCGAGCCCCCCCGGCGGCTGCACATGCGCGAACGTCCACGATGTCGGGTGATCATTGATGATCGCGAGCCCATTCACCGTCACCCCCGCCGCCACCGCCTCATCCCGCGCCACCCCCACATCCCGCCCGGCGTTGTTGGTGCCATCGCCACACACATCGATCACCTGGCGCTGCGTCTCCATCCCGAGCGACGCCAGGTCCCGCATCGCGAGATCGATCCCCGCGCTGATCGAGGTGCGGCCCCAGAAGCTGCGCGGCGCCGCCTCCAGCTTCTTGGTGAACGCCCGCGCACTCGCCGCGTCGCTGATCACCATCCACTTCACCACGGTGCGCACCTCGGTGGGCCCGGCGAACTCGATATAGCTCACCGCGATCCGCCCCAGCGCCCCGCCGCCGATGGCCGCCAACACCTCCGTGTCATTGAACGCGCCGGCGTAGCCCTGCTTCATCATCTCGTATTCTTCGTCATGCACGCTGCGCGAAACGTCGGTGACCAGCACCAACGCCACGTCCACCCCTTCGGCCGCCTTTGCCTGGAACCCCTGGACGGCCGATGCCCAGAGGACGATGACGGCGAACAACCAGCGCATGCCCCGGATGTTCCGCCATCGCCTCTGCCAAAAGCAAGCACAAACCGACCGGGTTGACCTGCCCCGCCCCCGCACCCACCATCCCCCACCCGGGAGCAACAGGAACGGACAAAACCGCCATGCACCGCGTCATCGCCCTCAGCCACGCCATAGCAACGGTATTCCTCGCCGCCATGTCCCTCGCCCCGATCTCCGCCGCCAGCGCCGCCGCCTACCCCGCCCCGCAGGAAGCCACCTGGACAGCGCGGGACTTCCGCTTCCACACCGGCGAAACCATGGCCGAACTCCGCCTCGCCTACCGCACCATCGGCAACCCCGCCGGCGAGCCGGTGCTGGTGCTGCACGGCACCGCCGGCTCCGGCGCCGCGATGCTGAACGACACCTTCGCCGGCGAACTCTTCGGCCCCGGCCAACCGCTCGATGCCGCCAAATACTTCATCATCCTGCCTGACGCCCTGGGCGCCGGAAAATCGGCCAAGCCGTCCGACGGCCTGCGCGCCAAATTCCCCGCCTACAACTATGACGACATGGTGCTGGCCCAGTACCGCCTGGTCACCGAAGGCCTCGGCATCCGCCACCTCCGCCTGGTCATCGGCAACTCGATGGGCGGCATGCACACCTGGATCTGGGGCACCACCTACCCCGACGCCATGGACGCCCTCGTCCCCATGGCCTCCCAGCCCACCGAGATGTCATCGCGCAACTGGATGATGCGCCGCATGATCATCGATGGCATCCGCAACGATCCCGCCTGGAACGGCGGCAACTACACCGCCCAGCCGCAAGCCCTGAAGGCAATCAACGTCTTCTTCGGCATCGCCACCAGCGGCGGCACCCTGAACTACGCCACCCAGGCCCCCACCCGCGAAGCCGCCGACAAACTGCTCGACGCCCGCCTCGCCGCCCCCTTCACCGCCGACGCCAACGACATCCTCTACCAATGGGACTCCTCGCGGGACTACAACCCCGCCCCGAACCTGCCCCGCATCAAAGCCCCCCTGCTCGCCATCAACTCCGCCGATGACGAACGCAACCCGCCCGAAACCGGCATGATGACGCACGAGTTGGCCGCCGTCCCGGGCGCGCGGCTCTATCTCATCCCCGCCAGCACCCAAACGCAGGGGCATGGCACGACAGGCATGGCGAAGTTCTGGAAGCAGCAACTAGTCGAGTTTCTTCAGGGCGTGCCGTATCAGGCGAAGTGAAGGCAGGCGTTCTTTTTTGAAAAAAAGAACCAAAAAACTTTTGTCCGTTTGGCTTCACTGCCCTCACCGGAGAGAGCGGCGAAGCCATCGGATAAAAAGGTTTTTGCTTCTTTTTTCAAAAAGAAGCGCTTCCTCCCTAAGCCAGCCTCACCCCCCAAGGATACGGCGCAATCCCCGGCAAAACGCCCGTCAACCGCCGGTTGAACATCGTCTTGATGTAGAACTGCCCCAACGGAATCGTCGCGCACTCTTCCAGCGCCAACCGCCCCAACTCCTGCGCCAGCCGCTTCTGCGCCGCCGGGTCGGTCGCCGCCAGCCAATCCTGTGTCAGCGCCTCCGCCTTCGCGCTCGTCCACCAGCCGAACCACCCGCTGGTGCCCCGCCCGCGTACCAACTCCGACACCGCCGGGCTTGACCACCCCGGCGCCGAACCGGTGGTGTGGAAAATACTCCAGCCGCCCTTCTCCACCGCCTCCCGGCTCGCACGGCGCTGCACCACGCTGCCCCAGTCGGTCTCCTGCAAATCCACATTCATCCCGATCCGCCGCAGCGTATCCGCCGTCATCTGCCCAAGCGGGCCGATATCGGGGAAATCCGTCGGATTGATGATCACCACCTTCTGCCCGGCATACCCCGCCGCCTTCAACGCCGCCCGCGCCGCATCGAGGTTCCCCGGCATCAGGTCCGGCTCGTCGCGATAATACGGCGTGGACTTCGCATAGAGAGACCGGCAGGTGGTCCACAACGAAGCATCATCGCCCCGCGCCGCCCGCATATAATCCTCCTGCACCACCGCGAGCCGCACCGCGGCGCGCAACGCCGGATCATTGAACGGCGGATGCAAATGATTGAGCCGCATGATCGCCAACCGCCCGGAATCATCGGCAATCTGACCGGTCAGCTTCGGGCTCTTGCCCAGCATGCCGAGCAGATCGGGCGCCGGCCGCTCCCACCAGTCCATCTCGCCCGCCATCAGCGCCGCCGCCGCCGTCGCCGGATCGGGGATGATGGTCCACTCCACCCGGTCGAAATGCGCGATCTTCGCCCCGGTCGCCATATCCGGCGCCTCGGTGCGCGGCACATAGGCCGCGTTGCGCTCGTATACCACCCGGCTGCCCGAGTTGTATTCGGCCGCCACGAACTTGTACGGGCCGGACCCCACCATCTCCTTCACCTGCGTATTCGCATCCGTCAGCGCCAGGCGCTCCGGCATGATGAACGGCACCGAGGAGTCGGCCTTGCCCAGCGCATCCAGCATCAGCGGAAACGGCCGCGTCAGCCGGATTTCGAACGTGCGGTCATCCACCGCCTTCCAGCTTTCCGCCGCCGCCACCAGCAACTGCCCGAACCCGTCCCGCTTGCCCCAGCGCTGCGGGCTCGCGATGCAATCCACCGCCCGTACCGGCGTGCCGTCATGGAACGCCAGGCCTGGCCGCAGCCGGAACCGCCACGTCCGCCCATCCGCCGAAACCTCATGCCCCTCCGCCATCTGCGGCTGTGGCACCATCTTGGCGTCGGTCGAATACAGCGTGTCGAACACATAGTAGCCGTGCCCGTTGGTCACCGTCGCCGTGGTCCAGATCGGGTCCAGCACGGTGAGGTTGGCCTGCGGGATGAACTTCAACGTCGAAGTCTTCGACGTCTGGGCGATCGCGGGGGCCGCCAAGGCCGCCCCCGCCGTCGCCAGCAGCGCGCGCCGGCGCATCATGCCGGCCTCACATTCCAGGAATACGGCGCCGCCCCCTGCATCACCCCGGTGATGGACTTGCGATACGCCGTCTTGCCGAACCACTGCCCCACCGGCACGAACGGCACCTCGTCCATCGCATACCGCGCCAGCTCCTGCGCGATCATCTTCTGCCGCGCCGGATCGGGCGCATCCAGCCAATCCTGCACCATCCCCTCCGCCTTCGGGCTATCCCACCAGCCGAACCAGCCGGCCGCGCCCTGCCCGCGAATAATCCCCGACGTCGCCGGGCTGTTGTACGCCGAAGCCGGCCCATAGGTATGGAACGCGCTCCAGCCGCCCTTCTCCACCGCCTCCCGGCTCGACCGGCGCTGGATCACCGTGCCCCAATCGGTCTCGACGAGTTCCACGTTCATCCCGATCTGCTTCAGCATATCCGCCGTCACCACGCCCAACGGATGGATCACCGCGAAATCCGTCGGGTTGATCACCACCACCTTGCCGCCGTTGTAGCCGGCCTCCTTCAACATCTTGCGCGCCGCCTCGAAATCGCCAGGCATCGCCGCCGGCAACTCGGTCTCGAACGGCGTGGCGCACGGGAAGGTGCTATGGCACGTCCGCCACAGCGACTGGTCGTCCCCGAACGTCGCCCGCATGTAGTCATCCTGCCGCACCGCCATCCGCACCGCGCGGCGCATCCGCACATCGTTGAACGGCGCCTGCAAATGGTTCAGCCGAATGAACGACAGCCGCCCCTGCGGATTGTCGATATCCAGTGTGATGTTGCGATCCTTCGCCAGCGTCGGCAGCAGGTCCGATAGCGGCTGCTCCCACCAATCCACCTCGCCGTTCTGCAACGCCGCCGCCGCCGTCGCCGCATCGGGGATGATGCGCCATTCGATGCGCGGAAAATGCGCGATCTTCGCCCCAGTGCCCCACACCGGCGCCTCCTGGCGCGGCACATACGCCTCGTTCTTCTCGTACACCGCCCGGCTGCCGGTGACGAACTCGTTGGCCACCCACTTGTACGGCCCGGAGCCCATCATCTCCGTCACCTGCGTATTCGGATCGGTCTTCGCCAGGCGCTCCGGCATCACGAACGGCAGCGAGCTGTCCGGCTTGCCGATCGCGTTCAGCAGCAGCGGGAACGGCTTCTTGAGCTTGATCTCGACGGTCTTGTCATCCTTGGCGCCGTAGCTCTCCGCCACCTTGTCGAGCAACTGCCCGAACGGCTCCTTCTTCGCCCAGCGCGCGATGGACGCCGCGGCATCCCGCGCCAGCACCGGCGAACCGTCATGGAATTTCAAGCCATCGCGCAGCCCGATATGCCAGGTCCGTCCATCCGGCGAAACCTCCGCCCCCGAGGCCATCTGCGGCTTCGGCACCCCGTCCCCGGCCGCCGAATACAGCGTGTCGAACACGTTGTAGGCATGGTTGCAGGTCACGATCGCCGTCGTCAGGATCGGATCGAGCAACGTGAGATTCGCCTGCGGCACGAACCGCAACGTGGCCGTCTTGGCCGGCTGCGCCACGGCCGGCGCGGCAATGGCCGCGGCAGCGGCCCCCTTGAGCAGAACACGACGACGCATTGTTGTTCTCCCTGAACCCTGTCGGGCAATCCTAACGCCATTGTCGATCGCATGCGAAGAGTGCCCGCTTGGCGGAACCGCCACGCCAGTACATCCTGCGGAAAGATGCGGCCCCAGAATGCCGCCCATACGGGAGACACAACGCCATGACGCGCCTCCACCTACCCCGCCGCGCCCTCCTCACCGGCGCCGCCCTCGCCGCCACCCGCCCCGCCTACGCCCAGCGCCGAGACCCCAGGGTGCTGAAATTCATCCCCGCCGTCGGCCTCACCGTGCTTGACCCGATCTGGACCGCCTCCCTCGTTACCCTCAATCACGCCTACCACGTCTATGACACCCTCTACGGCATCGGCCAGGACCTCTCCCCCCGCCCGCAAATGGTCGCCGGCCACACCGTCTCGGATGACGGCCGCACCTGGAGCTTCAAGCTACGCGAAAACCTCTGGTTCCATGACGGCACCCCCGTCCTGGCGCGGGACGCCGCGGCCTCCATGCGCCGCTGGTGGAAGCGGGACTCCTTCGGCCAACTCGTCGCCGCCCTCGCCGACTCCCTCGAAGCCGCGGATGACCGCACCATCCGCCTCACCCTGAAAAAACCCTTCCCCCATCTGCTCGATGCCCTCGCCCGCGTCGGCGCCCTCACCTGCTTCGTCATGCCCGAACGCTTCGCCAACACCGACCCCTACACCCCCGTGAAGGACGCCACCGGCAGCGGCCCCTACCGCTTCCTCCCCTCGGAATTCAACGCCGGCGGCTTCGTCGCCTATTCGAAGTTCGATCGCTACGTGCCCCGCTCCGAGCCCGCCGAACGCATCGCCGGCGGCAAGGTCGCCCATTTCGAGCGCATCGAATGGCACACCGTGCCTGACGCCTCCACCGCCGCCGCCGCCATGCAGAACGGCGAGATGGACTGGTGGGAATCGGTCCCCACTGACCTGCAGGAACTCCTGGTCAAATCGAAGGACGTCGCGCTGCAAGCCAAGGACCCGTACAACTGGTACGGCATCGCCCGCTTCAACCTCACCCAGGCGCCGTTCAACAACCTGAAGCTGCGCCGCGCCGTGCTCGCCGCCGTCAACCAGGAAGACTACATGCGCGCCGCCTTCGGGGACACCAGCGAAGGCGTCTGGCGCACCTGCCGCGCCATGATGCCCTGCGGCGTCAAGGACGTCACCGAACTCGGCGCCGCCGACATGCCTGGCCTCGATGTCGAAGCCGCCCGCAAAGCCGTCGCCGCCTCCGGCTACAACGGCGAACGCACCGTGGTGATGGCCCCCATGGACTACCCCCAACTCGGCGCCTTCGGCCACGTCACCGCCGACCTGTTCCGCCGCATCGGCATCAACGTCGATTTCCAGCCGATGGACTGGGGCACCATGATCCAGCGCACCGCCAACCGCGAATCCGTGGAAAAAGGCGGCTGGAGCATGTTCCACACCTCGGGCTCGATGATCTCGATGACCAACCCGGCCCTCAACATGTACATCCGCGGCCAGGGCCAGAAAGGCTGGGTGGGCTGGTACGACAAGCCCGAAGTAGAAACCATCGCCCAGGAGTGGCTCGACACCAAACCCGACGAACCCCAGCGCGACCGCTTCGACCGCCTGCAACGCATCCTCTTCGCCGACCCGCCGCTGCTCCCCCTCGGCCAATACACCGTCTTCACCGCCCGCCGCCGTGACATCACCGGCATCCTCGACGGCTCCGCCTCCTACCCCTGGAACATCCGCCGCACGTAAAGCGCGCGAAGCAGGAAAAGCAGATCAACCGCAGAGACGCAGAGACAGAGAGAAGAAAAGCTGCTGCTCCCCTTCCTTCTCCCTGCCTCTGTGTCTCCGTGGTGAATCGTCCTGCTACGCGCCCGGCATGTGACAACCACCCCCCACCGCGCTAACGTTCCCCAGGGGAACGCCCAATCAAAACGGAAAGATCATCATGCGCGAAGCTGTCATCGTCTCCACCGCTCGCACGCCCATCGGCAAAGCCTTCCGCGGCGCCTTCAATGACACCCAGGCCCAGGCCCTCGGCGGCCACGCCATCGCCAACGCGGTCAGCCGCGCCGGGCTCGATCCCGCCGAAGTCGAAGACGTCATCATGGGTTGCGCCCTCCAGCAAGGCTCCACCGGCAACAACGTCGGCCGCCAGTCCGCCATGCGCGCCGGCCTGCCGCAAACCGTCGCCGGCATGTCGATGGACCGCCAATGCGCCTCCGGCCTGATGGCCATCGCCACCGCCGCCAAACAAGTCATCTTCGATGGCATGAACATCGCCGTCGGCGGCGGCGTCGAATCGGTCTCCCTAGTCCAGAACGACAAGATGAACCGCTTCCGCACCCAGGACCCCAAACTCGTCGAAACCCTCCCGGCCCTCTACATGAGCATGCTGGAAACCGCCGAAATCGTCGCCGAACGCTACGGCGTTAGCCGCGAAGCCCAGGACGCCTACGCCCTGCAATCCCAGCAGCGCACCGGCCAGGCCCAGGCCGACGGCCGCCACAACGCCGAAATCGCCCCCATCACCACCGTGATGCAAGTTTTCGACAAAGCCACCAACACCTCCAGCCCGCGCGAAATCACCCTCTCGCTCGATGAAGGCAACCGCCCGCAAACCGTCCTCGGAGACCTCCAGAAACTCCAACCCGTCTTCAAAAACGGCATGCGCGTCGCCGAAGGCAAATACATCACCGCCGGCAACGCCTCCCAACTCTCCGATGGCGCCTCCGCCGCCGTCATCATGGAAGCCAAGGAAGCCGCCCGCCGCGGCCTCACGCCCCTCGGCGCCTACCGCGGCATGGCCGTCGCCGGCTGCGACCCCGCCGAAATGGGCATCGGCCCCGTCTTCGCCGTCCCCAAACTCCTCGCCCAACACGGCCTCAAAATCGACGACATCGGCATCTGGGAACTCAACGAAGCCTTCGCCAGCCAGGTCCTCTACTGCCGCGATCGCCTCGGCATCCCCAATGACCGCCTCAACGTCAGCGGCGGAGCCATCTCCATCGGACACCCCTACGGAATGTCCGGCGCCCGTATGGCCGGCCACGTCCTCATCGAAGGCAAACGACGCGGCGCCAAATACGGCATCGTCACCATGTGCGTCGGCGGCGGCATGGGCGCCGCCGGGTTGTTCGAGATCTTCTGAACCCGGAAGGCAGAAGCGGAAGGCAAAGCAAGGCCAGGGCTCTGCCCTGAACCCGCTGGGGGATGATCCCCCAGCCCCCATCCGTTTAAGTAAGAGGCTCTGATACTATGAGGGGGGCGCTACTCGGTGGTTGGAACCATCGAGTAGCGCCCCCCTCATAGTATCAGAGCATTCCTTGCCTAAGCGGAAGAGGTCCAGGGGCTCGGCCCCTGGTGGGGTCGAGGGGCAAAGCCCCCGCCTTGCCTTCCCTTTCCGCCTCCGCCCCCCGGGTTCAGCCGAACGCGCCCACTTCGTGGGTTACCGCGACGCTGATTTCCCGTACCAGGTCGAACAATCGGGCCATGGGGCGGAACAGTTCGGCGTTTTCCTTGGCGTAGGCGGCGGTGGCGCGGGGTGCTCGCGGTTCGGCGTAGTCGCGTTCGGCCGCCGGATCGGGCGCGGCCGGGAAGATTTCCTCCAGCAGCGCCAGCGTCGCCGGCACATCGAGCCGCAACAGCCGCAGGTCGACGGCGGCCCGCGTCACGCCATGGCGCGGCGAGAAATCCGGCACCCCGGTAGCGAGCAGCCAGATACGATGGATGATCGCCAGGCGCAGCGCATGCAGCAGCATTTCCCGGCTGGCCATCACCGGCGCTTCCGGCCAGGCCGCCCGCAGCGCCACATGATCGGCCTGGATACGCCGGAACATCGCCTGCGCCGGCGCCCACAAATCAAGCCGTTCGAGATTGCGCGCCACCGACACCAGCGCCTCCCGCCGCCCGGGGATCGCCGCATGCGCTGCCCGATCGAGCCAAATCCCCGGATCAAGCGTCGCCACCATCGCGCGCAACACATCGAGGTCCGAATGTGCCAGCGCATGCGCCGCCAAATCGAGCGCCGCGGCAAACCGCTTGCTCCCGGCATGCATCTCCGCAAAAGTCTCCGGGTGGCGCGAGGCCGCCGTCCCCAACCCCTGCAACGTGTTGGCGAGCCACCCAAGCTGCTGAAGAATGGCGTTATTGGGAATCGCCCGCAGTTCACGCGGATGCCGGATCACCGCCGGCCCCCCCATCCCGTCCGTCTGCCGCGCCGAGGGCCGAGATCCCGTCGGATCAAGCAACGCCGGCCCGAACGCGCCAAGCAGCGCCGCATACCCGCGATCCTCGACGAGTTCCTCCATCGCCGCCCGGCTTGCGCCGAAGAAATCCGCGGCGAAATCGCTATCCTCGTAAACCGTGTCCACCATCACCGGCGCCTGCGGCGGAAACGCGTGCTCGGCAATCCGCGCCACCGTCGCCAACGCCAACGAGGGCGAGCCGAACAGCAGATACCCATCCCCCCCCTGGATGGCGCTCTCCTCGCGCACCGGCACCCCATCCCCCGCCAGGCTCTGCCGGCTATGCGGCGGCGACAAATACCCGAACCGTGCCGCCAATGAAGAAGGATGCCCACCCCGCCCCACGCTCTCGCCATGGGTATCGAAAAACACCACCTCCACGTCATGCAGGTCATGCCGCGCCAGCGCATCCGCGATCTTCAGCCGCAACCGCTCGATGAGGTAACTCGCCGCCAACTGCCCAACGTAGCGCCCGGAATCCGAGTAGCCGAACTGCAACGCCAACCGCCCCGTCGCCCGCAGATACGCCCGCCAATGCGGGCTCCGCAGCGCCTCCTCCAGCACCCGCGCCCCATGCTCCAGCGCATCGGCGGTCTCAAACAGCGGGCTGATCTCGATCCGCTCGGCAATCCCGTACAACCGCGCCAGCCACAGCGCCGCCAGCAGCGTATATCCCGTCTCGGTCTCCGCAATGAGGAACCGCACCGGCGTCGCGCTGTCGATATGCTTGACGATCTGCGCCACCGTCATCATCAGCCGCGCCGCCGAGGTCTGCTCGGCCATGATGGCGCCGAAATCCACCGCCACCGGCACCACCTCATCCAGCGCCGCATTGATCGCCGACAGCAGCACCCGCCGCCGCGAGGGGTCCTCCGGCGGATCGGACAGGCCGAGCCGCTGGCGCACCACATTGTGCAACTGCGCCGCGTTCAACCTCGTATGCGTATGCGCCAACGCCATCCCATGCGCCGCCAGCCCCGCCCGCGCCACCGCGATCGCCCGCTTGTTGTCCCGCGAAGCGGCAATCGCGGCGGCGAACCGCGCATCCAGCGCCGCCACATCCACCAGCGCCGCCTCATGGCGATCCACCAGCGCATGGGCAAACCCCGCCACCGCATCCGGGTCCGCCCGCGTCGGACACGCCGCAATCTGCGCCGCAACCGCCTCGCACGCCGCCGCCAGCACCCCCGCCAACCCCGCCGTCGCCGGCTCCACCGGCACCTGCCCCGCCAACCGCTCCAGTTGCAGCCGCTTCATCGAAAGCCGCAGCCGCAGCGTGTCGAACCAATGGATATCGGTCCGCCCGTCCGTGTCATACCCAACCCAACTCGCCAGGATCACCGGCCGCGGTACCAACTCGCTCCACCGGCCGGGCCAGGCCCCCCGCGCCGCATCCAGCAACGCCCCGGTCAACCCATCCAGCGCATCCCGCCCATGGATAATGGCCGCCACCGCCGCCTCGAACTCCTCCGCCAGGCTGATAGCCCCCGGCCGATGCGACACATGGCATGTATCCGAAGGCCGCCCGCTCGCCGCCTCCGCCAGGTCGGCCGCCACATGTCGCGGCAACGAAAATGTCGGGTGCGCGGTGAACACCGCCGCAAACCGCGTCCGCTCCACCGCCGCGCGAAACGCCGCCAGCGGCACCGCGCTATCCGCCGGATCAGGCCGCACCAGCCGCTCCGCCACCGTCGCCAACGCCGCCTGGTTGCGCGCCACGTCGGTCCCGCCAACATACGCCGCCAACCGCCGCGCCCGATCGCCGAATGCCGCATCCCGCAACGTCCGCACCAGCGTCTCAAGCTCCGCCGGTCCCAGTTCCCCCCGATCGATCCGCCGCGAAATTGCCAGCGCCACTGACAGCACCGGATTGCCGAACGGGTCCTCCGCCAGCCGCTCGCGCTGCCGATCCGTCAGCGCGAGCAGGTCGCGGACAATGGGAATGCTGTCGATCGGCTGATGCGTTTGCTGCATCTGCGAACAGTGCGCAAAGCCAGGCCCGGCTAGCAAGACCTTCTTTTCGAAATCCGCTACGGATCGAGCCGCAACCCGGTCTCAGCGGTAAACACATGCAGATGCGCCGCCGGGAAGGCAATCGTCATCCGCTCCGTCGGCGCCTCCGCCTTCGGCACCTTCACCGACAGCAGCTCCCCATTCGGCAACCGCCCGATCACCACCGTTTCCGAGCCCAACGGCTCCAGGAGGTCCACCTGCAACTCCAACCCATCGGGATCGGCCGCGATGTTCTCCGGCCGAATACCGATCGTCAGCCGCGTGCCATCCGCCACCGCCCGCCGCCCATCCGCGAACACCAGCACCGGCCCGAGATCGAGCGTCACCGCGGTGCCGCCATGGCTCAGCACGCCGGGCAGGAAATTCATCGCCGGCGCCCCGATGAAGCCCGCCACATACGTATCGGCCGGCCGCTCGAACACCTCCATCGGCGTCGCCAACTGCACCGCCCGCCCCTTGTGCAGCACCAGCAGCCGATCCCCCAGCGTCATCGCCTCCACCTGATCATGCGTCACATACAGGCTCGTCACCCCCATGCGCCGCTGCAACCGCTTGATTTCGGCTCGCATCGTCACCCGCAACGTGGCATCCAGGTTGGACAGCGGCTCATCGAACAGGAACAGCTTGGGGTGCCGCACAATCGCCCGCCCCATCGCCACCCGCTGCCGCTGCCCGCCGGAAAGCTGCCGCGGCTTGCGATCCAGCAACGGCCCCAGCCCCAGCATCTCGCCCGTTTCGCGCACCCGCGCCGCAATATCCGCCTTCGACAGCCCACGGATTTTCAACGCATACGCCATGTTGTCGAACACGCTCATATGCGGATACAGCGCGTAATTCTGGAACACCATCGCAATATCGCGCTCCGCCGGGTCCAGCCGCGCCACATCCCGCCCATCCAGCTCGATCGCCCCCGCCGTCGGCTCCTCCAACCCCGCCACCAGCCGCAGCAACGTCGATTTCCCGCAGCCCGACGCCCCCACAATCACCAGCATCTCGCCCGACGCCAGTTCGAGATCGATCCCATGCAGCACCGGCACGCTGCCAAAGCTCTTGCGGATATCGCGCAGTACCAGGCCCGCCATTACTTGTCGCCTTCCGTAAGACCCTTGACGAACCAATGCTGCATCAACACCACCACCGCCACCGGCGGCAGCATCGCCAATACAGCGGTCGCCATCACCCGGTTCCATTCAATCGAGGTATCGCCCGTCCCGATCATCTTCACGATGCCGATCACGATGGTATCCAGCCGCGAATCCGTCGCCACCAGCAGCGGCCACAAATACTGGTTCCAGCCATACACAAACAAAATCACGAACAACGCCGCCACATTCGCCGCCGAGACGGGCAGCAGGATGTCCCGCAGGAACCGCAACGGCCCCGCCCCATCCATCCGCGCCGCCTCCACCAGTTCGTCCGGCACCGCCAGGAACGTCTGCCGAAACAGCAACGTCGCCGTCGCCGAAGCAATCAACGGCAGCGTCAGCCCGGTAAACGTGTTGATCAGCCCGAAACCCGCCATCACCGCATAGGTCGGGATGATCCGCACCTCAACCGGCAGCATCAGGGTGAAAAAAATCGTCCAGAAGCACAGCATCCGGCAGGGAAACCGAAAGAACGCAATGGCATAGGCCGAAAGCACCGATATCAGGATCTTCCCCACCGCGATCCCCACGGCCATCCCGAAACTCACCAGCAGCAAATGCCAAACCGGCGCCACCCCCGGCGATCCCTCCCGCAGCACCGTCGCATAAACCGAGAACCCGCCCCCCGGCCACAACGACAACTCGCCCCGCCCGATCATCGCCGGGTCCTGCGTGGAAGCCACCAGCACCAGCCACAACGGCAGCGCGAACAGCAGCACGCCCAACCCCAGCACGATATGCGCCGTCCAGTCCGTCCGCCCGTTCACGACGAATTCCGCCGGCCAACAAAGCGAAACTGCAACACCGTCAACGCCACAATCCCCAGCATCAGCACCACCGACTGTGCCGAAGAACCGCCAAGGTCCTGGTTCACCAGCCCGTCGCGATACACCTTCACCATCAGCGTCTCGGTCGATTTCCCCGGCCCGCCCTGCGTCAGCGCCTGGATGGTCCCGAACGTATCGAACGCCGAATACACCAGGTTCACCACCAGCAGGAAAAACGTCGTCGGCGCCAGCAACGGGAACAGGATGGTGCGAAACCGCCGCCACCCCCGCGCCCCATCCATCCGCGCCGCCTCGATCACCGAGCGCGGAATGGATTGCAGCCCCGCCAGGAAGAAGATGAAGTTGTAACTCACCTGCTTCCACGCCGAAGCCAGCACCACCACCAACAATGCCTGCCCGCCGTTGATCTTGTAGTCCCAATCAACGCCAACCGCCTTCAACCCATGCGCGATCATCCCGATCTGCGGATGCAGCAACAGCAGCCAAACCACCGCCGCCACCGCCGGCGCCACCGCATACGGCCAAATCAGCATGGTGCGATAAAACCCGCGCCCGGCAATCTCCCGATCGGCAAACACCGCCAGCAGCAGCGCCACCCCCATCGAAAGAAAACTCACCGCGGCGCAAAACAACACCGTCCGCCCCGCGCTTTCCACGTAGAGCGGGTCGGTGAACAAATCGACGAAGTTCTCGAACCCGACAAACTGCGTCTTGATCCCGAACGCGTCCTGCCGCGTCAGGCTGCCATAGATCGCCTCGCCCGCCGGCCACAGGAAGAAGAAAATCGTGAGCAGAAGCTGCGGCAGCACGAATGCCGCCGGCAGCGCCCAGCCCGCAAAGATGGTCCGCCGTTCCACGTGGAACTGCTAGCCCTGGACCGGAACTGATAGGCGTTCCGATCCAGGTCTAGCTCTTTGTTGTGTCGCGTGATTCACGTTTTCCGACCTGTCGGCCTCAAACGATCACGCTCTAGCCCTTGGTCGCCTTCTCGAATTCCCGCAGCACCCGATTGCCACGCGCCACCGTCGCATCAAGCGCCGCCTGCGCCCCCTGCTGCCCCTGCAACGCCTTCTCCAGCTCCTCGGAGAAGATATTGCGCAACTCCGCCATCCGCCCCAGTCGGAACCCGCGCGAATTGGCCGTCACCTCGCCCCGCGTCAACTGCTGGATCGGCAGATCGGCGCCCACCGTCTTGGCGTAGTAGCCCTGCTGCTTGGACAGCTCATAGCCCGCCAACGTCACCGGCACGTAGCCGGTGTGCTGATGCCAAACAGCATCATTGTCCGGCTGGCTGATGAACTTCAGGAACTGCGCCGTCGCCTTGTATTCCGCCGGCGTCCGCGAAGGCGTCGTCATCGTCCACAGCGACGCGCCGCCGATGATGGAGTTCAACGGCTTGGCATTGATCTCCGGATCGATCGGCAGCAACGCCTCGCCCCAGCGGAACTTCGCATCCCGCGCCACCGCCGCCCGCGCCGCCGACGAATTGAACCCGATCGCCACTTCGCCCGACGGGAAAATCGCATCCGCGGCATTGTCGCGCCCGGCGTATTTGAACAGCCCTTCCTTGGACATATCCAGCAGCCGTTGCATCTGCTTCAAGAACGGCGGCGTGTTCACCTTCAACTCGGTGTCCAGCCCCTCGAACCCGTTCGACTTGGTGGCGTACACCAGGTCATGCATCGCCGCGAACTGCTCGAACTGGATCCAGATCGGCCAAGCCGACCCCATCGGCGTCGGCGTCGCCGCCTTCGCCTTCAGCGCCCGGCACGCCGCGATCACATCATTCCATGTCACCGGCGGCTTCTCCGGATCAAGCCCGGCCTTCTCGAACGCGTCCTTGTTGTACCACATCACCGAGGTGGACGAGTTGAACGGCATCGAGGCCAACCGCCCGTCGGACAAGCTGTAATACCCGCGCACGCCGGCCAGATACGCCTTCGGGTCGAACTCGATCCCGGTCTCCTGGCTCAACTGCCAAACCTGCTTCACCGCCGGCCCCGCCGCCAGCATCGAACCGGTGCCCACTTCGAACATCTGCACCAGATGCGGCGCCTGCCCGGCCCGCCACGCCGCAATCGCCGCGGTCAGCGTCTCCGGATACGTCCCCTTGAACACCGCCTCAACCTCAACCTCCCCCTGCGAGGCGTTGAATTCACGCGCAATCCGGTTCACTTCCTCGCCCAGCGCCGCACTCATCGCATGCCACCAGACAATCTTCGTCTTGGCCTGGGCGAACCCAGCCGACGGTAAGGCGGCAGCGGCAGCAGTGGTTGCCAAAAGGGTGCGGCGCTTCATGGTCGTGCTCCTCGAATACGTTCTTGGTGGCCCTAGAGGGCGGGTGTTGCCCAACCATGACACATTTAAGACGGTTCGGTGAAGGCTGCTTCGCTTGCCCGCCAGCCCACGTGCCGACTACACACCACCAACCACACAATGGACGGCAGACATGGACCTCAAGGCGCATATCCGCGGCATCCCCGATTTCCCCAAGCCCGGCATCCTCTTCTATGACATCGCAACCCTCCTGCGAGACGCCGACGCCTGGCAGGTCGCGATGGGCCGAATGGCCCGCGCCGTCCGCGTGCACCAGCCCGACCTCATCGCCGGCATCGAATCCCGCGGCTTCCTCATCGCCGCCCCCCTCGCTCTGAAACTCGGCTGCGGCTTCATCATGGTCCGCAAGCCACGCAAACTCCCCGGCCCCACCATCGGCCATGACTACGCCCTCGAATACGGCACCGACCGCATCGAAGTGCAGGCCGACGCCGTCCAGCCCGGCCAGCGCGTGGTGGTGGTGGATGACCTCCTCGCCACCGGCGGCACCATGGCCGCCGCCATCGAACTCCTGCGCAAAATCGGCGCCGTGGTACCGGCCGCCGCCGCACTCATCGAACTGACGTTTCTTAATGGGCGTAGCAAGGTGCCGGTGCCAGTTGATACTTTGATGAAGTATGACGAGTAGATAGCAAGCAGTTCTTTTTTGAAAAAAAGAACCAAAAAACTTTTATCCGACGGCTTCGCCTCTCTCCCATTGGAGGGGCGAAGCCAGTAGTCGGAAAGTTTTTGCTTCTTTTTTCAAAAAGAAGCGCTTCCTTCCTCCGCCCCAAACAAAATCCCCGGCAATATCGTCTCCACCGCCGTCACCGCCTCCGCCACCTGCCGCTCCGCCCACACCCGCACCGCCCCATCCTCCTCCGCCAACCGACCATGCAGCGCGGGCAGCACAGCGCGAAACCGCATTGCCTCCTGCCGCATCATCGGCAGCCACCTGGCGCGAAATATCCCCGGCACATCCCCCATCAACCGCCGCCGCTCCTCCGCCGGCAGCCTGGCCACCGCAAACCTTTCCACATGCGCATACGCCGTGCTGATCAACGGCGTCCGCCACGCCAGGTCCGCCAACCCCTCCTCCGCATCAAGCCCCCGCTGGGTGAACTGCGAACACCCCCGCGCCAACACCCCCACATCCTTCCCGCCATGCCGCCGCCAGAACAGCGGCGCCTCCAGC
Organism: uncultured Rhodospirillales bacterium; assembly: GCA_903845065.1. Taxonomy (GTDB): domain Bacteria; phylum Pseudomonadota; class Alphaproteobacteria; order Acetobacterales; family Acetobacteraceae; genus CAIYPH01. The sequence continues at coordinate 24,697 of CAIMWH010000376.1, forward strand.
CCCACGATCTCCCCATACAGCGCCAACTCCGCCAGCACCGCATGGTCCCACCCCGGCCGATACGGCAGCGGCGCCAGCAAATCCACCGCCGCCCGCCGATAAACCCCCCAGAACGCCGGCGCGCTGGTATAGTGCCCCATCACATGCCGCGCCCGCGCCAACGCATCATCCCCCACCGCGCCCAACCGATGCTCCGGCGGATACACATGCCGAACCGCCCCGCCATCATCGAACACCAACCCGGCCGCATGGCACATCGCCACCCCCGGCCGCGCCAGCAACGTATCCATGCACTCGGCGATGAAATCCGGCGCCAGCAAATCATCCGCCGTCTTCGGCATCACGAAATCCGCGTCGCCATACCAGAACGCCCGCTGACAATTCAGCACCGGCCCCACATTGGCCCGATTGCGCCGCAGCACCACCCGCCGATCCCGCGCCGCGATCCCCGCCACAATCCCTGCCGTCCCATCGGTCGAGGCATTGTCGATCACCGTCACCGCCACCGCCGGCCAGGTCTGCGCCAGCACCCCCTCAAGCGCCTCCGCGATGGTCGCCGCGCCGTTGTGAACAAACAGGTTCACGTCCACCACGGGATGGTTCATGCCGCGTGCGCCATCGCCCGCCCGCCACACCAGTCCCGCCACGCCATCCGCAACGCCGCCCCGAAATTGGCGCCAAACCGAGGCCCATCACACAACGGGCTCCCGCGCATCCGCTCCCGCAGCCCCGCCCGCAAAGCCGCCAGCCCCGCCAAATCCCCCGCCCACGCCACCGCCAGCGCCTGATACGCCGCCACATCCGCCGCCACCCACTCCCCCAGCCCGACATTCCCCAAATGGCTCGCCGAATGCCGCGCCGCGAAAATCTCGCCCGGCATCGTCACCACCGGCACCCCCATCCACAACGCCTCGCACGTCGTCAGCCCACCGCTATACGGAAACGGGTCCAGCACGATATCGATATCGCCATACTCCCCCAGCAACGCCCGATGCGGTGACCCACCGCGCGGCTGCACCCGCGCCGGATCAATCCCCAACGCGGCGAACTGCGCGACAAACCCCGCGCGCGTCCCCGCATCCGCCATCTGATGACACTTCACCACCAGCCGAGACCCCGGCACCGCCGCCAATATCCCCGCCCACGCCGCAACCGTCCCCCGCGTGATCTTCGCGAGGTTGTTAAAGCACCCGAACGTCACCCCCCCCGTCCCCAACGCCGGCAACGGCGCCACATCCGGCGCATACGGCGGCGGGCTGTAGCAGACATACCCATCCGGCATCACCATCAACCGCTCGGCATAGAACCGCGCGTTCTCCGCCGGCGTCTCCCACCGATCCGACACGAACCAGTCCATCTCCGCCAACCCGGTGCTGTGATTCTGCGATCCCACCCATTTCACCTGCACCGGCGCCAGCCGATGCGCACACAGCGGCAGCAACCCCTGGTCGCCATACCCGCCCAGGTCGATCAGCACATCCAACTCCAACCCCCGGATACGCGCCACCTGCGCCTCCATGCCCAACCCATCGAGCCCCGTCCAACTCGCCGCCACCATGCGGAACCGCCGAAAAATCGGATCGGCCCCATGCTCCGGCCCGACCGCATGCAAACTGAACCGCCGTGGATCGAGGTTCTCCAGCCCGGCAATCGTCAACCACCCCGTCGGATGCGTCTTCAGCGTCGGTGACAGCAGCCCCACCCGCAACGCCCGCTCCGGGTCCGCCGTCATCCGCCATACCGGCGGCTCCCCGCGCGGCAACACCTCCGCCCCGCCCAGCGCCGCGGCCAGCAACTCCCCCCCGCCAATCCCCTCGCAATACGGCAACGCATTGCACAACGTCCGCCACGCCAACGTCGAACGCGGTTCCGCCGCCACCGCCCGCGCCGCCAGCGCCGCCCCCTCGTCCTGCTCCCCCAGCGAAACCAGCGCGTTGGACAAATTATTGAGCAGCCCGCCATGCTCCCCATGGTCCGCGATCAACACCCGCAACTCATCCCGCGCCTCGCGATGCCGATGCAGCCGGATCAACGACGCCGCCCGATTATTGCGCAACGTCAAATCATCCGGCGCCAACGCAATCGCCCGATCCAGCGCCCCCAACGCCTCCGCCACCCGATTGGCCCGCACCAGGCATTGCGCGAGGGACGCATGCGGAATCGCATGATCCGGCGCCAGCGCCGCCGCCAGCATCAGGTAGTCGATGGCCTCATCCCGCCGCCCCACCCGCTCCAGCCCCTGCGCCAACGCCGTCAGCACCGCCGCATTGGCCGGATCGCGCTCCAGCGCACATTCCAGCCGCGCCACCTCCTCCGCCCCGCCGCCGGCCTGAAAGGCGGCCTCGCTCCGATGCACCGCGAACCCGATATTGTCCGGCGCCAACGTCTGCGCCTGCGCGAAAGCGGACTCCGCCGCCCCGTGATCTCCGGTCAGCACCAACGTGCTCCCCAACGCATCCCACGCCTCGGGCAGATCGGGCGCGATCCCACAGCACTGCAAAAAAAGGCTCTGCGCCCGATGCACCTCCCCCCGCACCAGAACCAGCGCCCCCAAACTGAGCAACGCCTCCACCCGCCGCGGCTGAAGTTCCAGCACCGCCTCATACCCCGCGATTGCCCGCGCAGCCTCGCCCCGCCCGCGATACATCTCGGCCTGCCGCAGCGGAACCTCATCCCACCCCGGCAACCGCCGCCGCAGCCCCGCCAGCATGGCCTCCCCGGCCGGATCACCCGCCCGAACCGCATCCAGCGCCGCATTCAGCAGCCCCGTCGCATCACCGTCAGCCATGAAGCACCGCCTTGCGCGCCACGATCACCATGCCCCGCACCGCCGCCCCCGCCTCCAGCCGCAGCGTCTCATCCCGCCGCACCGCCACGGTGAACCCCGCCGCCTCCAAGCACCCCATCACATACGCCGGGTCATGCACGTAGCGCCCCTGCGAACCCAGCCGCCACCCGCGCCCACCCGCCCCCTCATCCTGCTCCAGCGTCAACACGAACACCCCGCCCGCCCGCATCTTCCGGCTCACCGCGGCGAACGTCTCGCCCAACGCGCCGAAATAACAGAACACGTCGCCCGCGATCACGCTGTCCCACTGCCGCTGCGTCCCAGCCAGATACGCCGGGATATCCGCCACGATCAGTTCCTCATAAATCCGCTTGTCCCGCGCCTGCGCGATCATCTTCTCCGAGATATCCACCCCCATTATGCCCGCCATCGGCAAATCGGAGATCAACACCCCCACCAACCCGGTCCCGCACCCCAGGTCCAGCACCTCCCCCAGCGAACCGCCCGCCTCCTCCAACTGCGCCACCAGCGCATCGCGGATCACCAGCGGCCCCCGATATCCCAGCCCGATCAAGTGCTGCTCGAACCGCCCGGCATACCCATCGAACACCGCCGCCAGGTAATCCGGCGGCGCCCGATCATCCTGCGGCAACAACCCCGCCGCCTGCACCAGGTGGCGCACATACGGGTCCTCCGGCGCCAAACGCAGCGCATCCTGATAAATCCCGGCCGCCTCGGCATGCCGATCCAGCTTGCTCAGCGCATGCCCATGCAACCCGAAGATGCATGCATCCGCGAGCCCCGCCTGCCGCGCCGCCACCGCGAGGCCCACCACCCGCGCGAAATCCCCCCGCCGCATCGCTTGCATCATCGCGGCCACCCGCAACCCGGCATGCTGCGCCACATTCAGGATCGCCGCGTCATGCACCGCCTGGCTCGCATCCTCATCGCCCGCCCGGCCCAGCGCCTCCGCCAAGCCCTGCCACGCCGCCGCCAGCCCCGGCGCCGCGCGCACCGCATCGCGCAGGCACGCAATCGCATCCTCCGGCCGATCGAGTTCGATCAGCGTCAACCCCAGCATCGCCTTGGCCCGCGCATTATCCGGCGCCAGCAGCACCGCCTCCGCCGCATCCGCCACCGCCCCCAGATGATCATCGCTCTGCGCCCGCGCCTCTGCCCGCAACAAATGCAGCCCCGCGGACGCCGGCAACCGCACAATGGCGCCATCCAACAACGCCAGCGCGCCCGGCAAATTCCCCTCCGCCATGCACAGGCGGGCCTCTATTTCATCGATCGTGGTCCCGTCCGCCGGGCCCCGCCGCAACGCCGCGATCGTGGCGCGCGCCGCGACAAGCCGCCCCGCCTGCAAAAACCGGCCGGCCTGCTGAACAAGAATGGTGGTGGCCATGAAGGGCTCCTTTTGAGCCAAGGGTGAACAACAACCGCCTCAGCCCCGCGCGGAAAGCCCCGCCGCAAGGTCGGCATTCACCGTGATGAGGAAATCGATATCGGGCGCCGCCCGCTCCACCTCGCGCTGCACCGCCAACCCCACCGAAACGATGGACGCCTTCAGCGGCGCCGGCAGCGCATTCTCCGGATCGCGCACCAAATCAATCACCGCGCTCCACAGCCGCCCGGTATCCGAGAGCGCCCGCACCAGCGGGATCGGCCCCGCATCGCGAGACTGCCGCAGCGCCGCATTGGCCCGCAGGAACAAGTCCGCCTCCTGGTCGCGATTGCTGCGCAACCCCTGGGTGGCCGAGTAGGCACGACTGGCCTGTTGATGGAATGACATCGGATTTTCCTCGTCATGGTCATTTCGGTTAAAGCGTCAGGCCGGCACCGGCATCATGGCCCGCGCCGGAACCCCCGCATGGTCGACCGCCACCGGGGATACCCGCCCGAGGATCGAATCCTCATGGCGCATGATGCGGCGAACCAGCTTGAGCGCCTGGTAGCAATTGTCCTCCCCGGCGGCGGCGGCAACCTTGTCGAGAATCTCGCGCGCCAGCGCCGAAGTGGTGGTTTCCTTGAAGGCGTCGATAAACCCCCGCGCCGCCGCCAACCCGCTCACCCGCTCCTCGGGTGTGCCGATATAGGCGGATTGCAGGGCGAAATAGATCCGCCGCGCCGGCGAATCGACGTCATCCGGCGCCATGATCTGCTTGCCGAACAGGAAGCGGGCATGCGCCGTCAATTCCAGGCGGGTTTTCGTGCGAAAGCGAATGGGAGCGCCGTTGACAATCATCATCTCCCCGGGGCGCAGCTCAAGTACCAGCGTTGACATGGGCTCTATTTCCTCGCCGGCCCCGTGTAACAACGGGGCCATTGCGCAGGGGCGCACGTTTTGTTCGCCCGGTCTGGTTCGTGCGCCTACTCTACTTGAACAGGCTCAACAGGCTCTGCGGCGCCTGGTTGGCAATCGAGAGCGACTGCGTGCCCAACTGCTGCCGGATCTGCAAGGACTGCAACTTGGCCGACTCCTTGGCGAGATCGGTATCGATCAGCGCGCCAAGCCCGCTGTTCAACGCGTCCATCTTGTCCGAGTTGTAGCTCACCTGGTTGGCGACATACTTATTCGCCGCGCCAAACCCGGCCATCGCGGTGCCCAGCGCCGACAACTGGTTCATGAACGTGGCCGTGGACGCGGTACCGATCAGGCTGGCCACCGTCGCCGCGCCATTGAGCTGCGTGCCAGTAAAGCTCACGCTCGCCATGAACGCCGAGCCGCTATAGGTCGCGATACCATAGGTGGCCGCCACTTCGTTGCGCACCACCGCCACATTGCCGAACCCGCTGTTGCCGCCGATATCCCCCACCAGCGTCTTGCCGCTGTAGGTCGCGTCCTGGAAGAAGGTCTTCATGTTGGAGACCAGCGAATTGAACTGCTGGATATACTGCGCCCGCTGCGTCCCCTGCGTGTTGCTGTCCGCCAGCTTCACCAGCACATCACGCGCCGAGGACATCGTGTTGGACACGTTGTTGAGCGCCGTATTGGTGGTGGACAGCAACCCCTGCACGTTGCCGAGCTGCTGGTTGGCGCTGGTCAGCGCATTCACATCCGAGCGGACGCGCTGCGCCACCGCATACGCCGCGCCATCATCCGTGGCATCGGCCACGCGATAGCCGGTCGAGATGTGCTTCTGCGTCATCTGCAACGCGCTGTTGGTGGCGTTCAGGGACTGGAGGGCGATGGTGGCGCCCATGTTGGTATTGACGGAATTCAGGGACATGATGTGTTTTCCTACGTGTCCTAGCGATGAAGTGTGCCCCGCGCTTTTTGCGGGCGTGGCCGGAGTGTGCCGGGAACGAATTAACCGGCCATGAAAGCCAGGCGGTTTTTCCGCCCATCGACATCAGTTTTTCAGCCTCAGCCGCCCAGAATCGTCGCCAGCGACAGCGATCGCAGCGTGCCAAGCAACTGATACGAAGCCTGCAATTGCGTCTGCGTGGCCGTCAGCCGAGACAGCGTGGTGGCCATGTCCACGTCGTTGATCGTGCTCACCTGGCCCTGCAACGCCGTGGCGGTATCCCCCAGGCTCTGCTGCCGCGCGGTCAGCGTCGCCTGCCGGTTGCCCATCACCCCGGCATCCCCGTTCAACGCCGAAATCGCGTCCCCCAGGCTGGTATGGGTGTCCTGCACCAGCGCCCCGAACCCCACCACCGTCGCCTGCCCGCTCGACAGCGCGCCGATGGTCGCCAGCGCCCGCATCACATCGCGGATATACGAGCCGGTGGTGGAAATCCCCGTCGAGGCCACATCCCCATTCGCACTCGCCAACAGCCCGCTCGGCACCCGCTCATTGGCGCCGATCTGCACCGCCGGCCGATACCCCTGCAACACAGCCGCCGGCTGCGACAGCGCCGCCGAAAACGGCGAAACCCCCACCGCATTGGACGAAGCCGCCGCCAGCGTGGCGCCAATCGTCGCCGCCGCCCCCGCCACGCCGAGATTCCCCACCGCCGCGCTGATGCCCGTCACCATGCCCGAAACCATGATGTCGTTCGGCACCGGCGCATTGGCGCTGTCGCCCCCCGCCAGCACGAACACATCGCCGAACTTGCTGTTGAGCAGCCCCGCCACCTGCTTGAGCGCATCGCGCGCGCTCGCCGCCGTGGTGTCGATCGCGGTGGCGTTGATCCCGTTCAGCGCTGCGGTCTGGGCGAAAAAACTGCTGGCGATATCGCTGATCTGCGACAACGCGGACTGCGCCGTCTGCATCGGCCCGCTCGCCGTCTGCGCGTTGGTCTGCCACGTCTGCACCGCCGTCAGCGAGGACCCCAGCGTCAAGGACCCGCCCGCCCCGGCGCCAAGCCCAGACAAAGTATCCGACACCAGCCCATCCCCGGCCTGCTGCGTCAGCGTGGCCAACTGGCGGCGGATCACCGCGCCATCGCCGATCACCTGCGCCAGCGTCCCATTGCCATACGCCACGCTGCTGTTGACCTGCATGGCCCGCGCCCTCCTACTGGATGCTCTGCAGCAGCTGCGTCCACAGCGCCTGCATGGTGGTAATCACGCGAGCATTGGCGGCATAGGCGTTCTGCAACTGCACCATCGCCGAAAGCTCGCTGTCCATATTCACGCCGGACTGCTGGGACAGGCTCTGGCCGAGCGCCTTGCCCGCATCCGCCCCCGCCGTCGCGCTGTTCGCCGCACTCGCCGCATCCGCGCCCTGCGCCGAAATAATCGCGGTCGCATAATCCCCCAGCGCCGCCGGCGCCGCGATCGGCGAGGCCAGCCCGCCGAACGGCCCCATGCCCGCCAGGTTCGGCGCCGGCTGCACCGCCGTCGGCGAAAGCTGCCCGCTCAGGCTGAAATCCAGCACCCGGGTGATCAACGCATTGAACCCCGCCGGCCCCCCCGCCCCATTGGGCGAAAACGCCTGCGGCCCGCCCGGCGCCGCCACCACCACCGCATTGCCATCCCGTACCTGCGAGGGCTTCGCCAGCACCGCCGGATTGACCGTGATGGTGGCCGAAAACCCCACATACGGCGCCTGCCGCGCCCCAACCGCCGCCGCCACCGGCACCACCCCGGCCGGATCGGTGAACAGCACCAGCCCCTGCGCCGCAAACCGCCCCGCCATGTTCTGCGCGAACTCATCGAGCGTGCCCTGGTAGGTCGGCAGCGTGCTGTCCCGCAACGCGAGGTCCGCCCCGATCGAGCCCGAATTCAACGCCGTCGTCACATCCTGCCCATTCAGCGTCACCCCCGGCACCCCGCCGCCCGGATACGCCGCCGCCGGCCCCAGCGTCGCCGCCTTCGCCACCAACCCCGCCCCGCTGGTCGGCAGCTCGAGCCCGCTGGTGGTCAACACCATCATGTCGCCATTGGCCTGCGCGATGAACTTCAACGACAGCAGCCCCGAAGCCCCCTGCGCCGCCGCATCGCGCTGGTTCTCCAGATCAGCCGTGCTGCCCCCCACCGCCCGCACCTGGATGATCTGCCGGCTCAACCCGCCGATCCGCGCCAGCGCCGCGTTGAGGGTGCCCACATCGGTCACCATCTGGTCCTGCGCCGCCTGCCGCTCGGTGGCGATCGCCTGCGCCGTGGCATGCAACTGGCTCGTCACCGCGCCCGCATCGTCCACCACCGCCTGCTGCTGCGGCGTGGAGGACGGATCGGTGAGCAGCGTCGAAAACCCATCGCGCAGCTTGCCGATCAACGAGGTCAAATCATTGCCCGCCCCCGGCTTGCCCTGCACCTGGTCGATCCGCGCCAGCGCATCCGCCCGCGTGGTATCCTGCCCCACCGCCGCATTCTGCGCCGTCAACTGCGCCTGCAACGCGATATTGAGATCCCGCACCGTCAGCCCGGACACCACCCCCAGCGGCAAGCCGCCCGCCCCCAGCGCCGACTGCTGGTGCGTCTCGTGCACATACCCGGGCGTATTGGCGTTCGCGATATTCTGCGAAATCACCGCCAACCCGCGATTGGCATTCGCCAGGCCGGACATCGCAATAGAAAGCGGATCAATCCGGGACATCGCCGCCGCCCCCGCTAGCGCTTCAGGTCAAGCGTCTGCTGCAACAACTCGTCCGCCGTGGTGATCATCTTCGCATTGGCCGAATACGCCCGCTGCGCCACGATCAACCGGGTGAACTCGGTGGCGATATCCACGTTGGACTGCTCGATGGAGCCCGTGACGATATTGCCCGCCCCGCTCGACCCCGCACTGTTCGCCAGCGCCGTGCCCGACTCATTGGTGGCGGTGAAGGACTGCCCGTCCTCCCGCTTCAACCCATCCGGATTGTTGAACATCATCACCGGCACCTGCGCGATCGGGCGGGACTGTCCGTTGTCGTAGTTGACAATCACCTGGCCCGAACCGTCGGTCGTCACGCTGCTGAAACTGCCCGGCGGCACCCCGTTCTGTGTCAACCCGCGCAGCGTGTACGCCGAGCCCGCATACTGCGTCACACCGGTCGACTGCCCATAAACCCCCATATCGAGCGTCACCGGCTGCGCCCCATTGCCGAAATCCGCGCTGAACGTGAGATCGGCCGGCGTGCCAGCCGAAAACGCCGGCGCAATCACCGTCCCGGTCGCAAGCCCCACGCTGCCCACCGTCCCATCCGGCACCGGATTGCCGCTCGCCGTCGGCCCGAACCGCACCTGCGCGGACCCCACCGCCGGCGCCGCGATGTCGTCGGGCACATTGATCGCCACCGTCCAGGTGTTGGTCGCCGTCTGCGTCCAGTCCAGCAGCACCGTATGGGCGGTGCCGAGGCTGTCATAGATATTCACCTGCGACGTGACTGACGCATTGGACGCCGGCGTCGCCGGCAGATTGGCCGACAGCGTCACCTGCGTCGTCGGCACCGGCCGATCGATCGTCTGCGTCACCTGGATCGGCGAAATGGCGTTCTGGTTCACCACCCCGGTCGCCTGGTTGATGGTCCAGCCATTGAGATATTCGCCGGAGCCGTTGGTGATGAAGCCGTTCTGGTTGAGGCTGAAATCACCCGCCCGCGTGTAGTATGCTACATTGGAGAACGTCGGCGCCCCGCCAGTCAGCGAACTGACATGGCTCACCGGGAAAAACCCCTGCCCGGTGATCGCCATCGCCAGCGGATTGCTCGACTGCGACAGCGTGCCCTGCACCGAGTTGGTATAATGCGGCCGCGTCACCACCGAGCCCGGACTGTTGGAGGCCGCGGTGCTCTCCGTCAGGTAGTCGATAAAGGTGGTCTCCACCCCCTTATACCCAACCGTCTGGCTGTTCGCGATGTTGTCACTGATGTTGCCGAACGCGGCCGACTGGGCGCCGAGGCCGGTGATGGCGGTGTTCATCGCGCCGAACAGGCTCATGGGGGAAAAGCTCCGCGGGGAAATTGAGGGTCTCAACCACCCCCGACGCAGCTTTCGTGCCACCCGAATCCCGGCGGAAAAGCGCCGATCCCCCCGCCCACCCCGGCACATTCAACCGGGTCACCCCTGCCGGGCGGCGGATTCCAACCAACCCCCACCGCGCCGAAAACAGGCTCCGATGGCCGCTCTCCCCCTGGCCCGCCTCTTGCGTTGCCTCCCCCACCTCACCCGGAGCACCAACGCCGTGGGCATCCCACCGCACCTTCCCACCCCCACCACCGACACCCCCGCCCCCACCGCGCGGGACAGCACCCCCACGCCCGAAACCACCTTTGCCGCCATGCTCCGCCTCGTCCGCACCCCCCGGCCCCCCCCCCCCCCCCCCCCCCCCCCCCCCCCCCCCCCCCCCCCCCCCCCCCCCCCCCCCCCCCCCCCCCCCCCCCCCCCCCCCCCCCCCCCCCCCCCC
>CAIMWH010000377.1 GCA_903845065.1 uncultured Rhodospirillales bacterium
ACTGCGGCAACCCCGCCCGCCTGAGTCCCTCGGCATAAAGCGCCAGATCCTCCGGCTGCTGCAACGGCGTGCGCGCCACGGTGTGGGTCACGGTGAAGCCAGGCTCGAGCGCCATCAGCCGGGCGGCAAGCGGCGCGGCCTCCGCCGTGCGGCCGAGGTGGCCGAGGGCGCTCAGCATGATCTTGTAGGCGGAGGTGAACTGCGGGTTCATCGCCACCGCCTGCCGCCCCAGTATCACCGCGGGCTCGAATTCGTGGCGCAGCAGATGGGCCAGCATGAGCGCCATGTCGAAGAAAAAGCCGTGCGGATCGTAGGGCGACAGGTTGCGCCCCTGGTTCACCCGCGCGATGGCCGCTTCATGCCGCCCGGCGTAGCAATCGGCCAGGCTGGCGAAGGCCCAGGCCAGCGGCAGGCTCGGGTTAAGCTCCAGCGCCCGTTCATGCAGGCGAGACGCCTCGCCGATGCGGCCGTGCAGGAAGGCGGTGACGTGGCCGGCGATGGTGAGGGCGCGGGCATCCGACGGATCGAGCGCCACGGCGCGGCTGGCGAGGCGGGCGGCATCCTCCATCGCCTGCGCCGTGTCCTCGGCCCAGTTCTGCCCGACGAGGAAAAGGTGCCAGCAAGCGAACCAGGTGTGTGCCGCGGCGTATTCCGGGTCGAGCCGGATGGCCTCGGCGAGGGCCAGCCCGGCGGCGCGGAAGGAGGCTTCCTCCAGGCGGTAGATCGCCGGGATCGCCGTCATCGTCAGGCTGTAGGCGCTGCCCTGGCCCTGCGGCACCTCGGCGGCGCGGCGGCCCTCGCGCAGCAGCACGGCGGGATCGATCTGCGCCACGGTGGCCGCGGCGATCTGGTCTTGCAGGCTCAGCAGGTCATCGGCGGCATGATCGAACCGCGCGGCCCACAGCACCTCGGGCCCGGCATGGAGATCAAGCAGGCGGACCGAGACGCGCACGGTGGCGCCGCTGCGCTGGATGGTGCCGTCGAGCAGGAAATCGAGCCCGAGGTCCTGCCAGGTGCCGGCCTCGGCCCCCGGATCGTCGCCGGCCTCGGACAGTAGCGGGCTGACGATCAGCAGCAGCCAGCGAAAGCGCGACAGCGCGGTGGTGATTTCCTCGGCCAGGGCACGTGCCAGCGGATCGCGCGCCGTGCCGTCGAGGCTGCGAAAGGGCCGCACCGCGAGGCGCGCGCCACGGGAGCGGCCAACCACCTTGGCCGGCAGGACCACCGGCTCGGGCGACGGCGCAATGGCGGCGGAAAACGTGCTGGCGACCAGGGCCTGGGTTTGCGGCGCCGGCCCGATATTGGCCCGCTCGGCCAGCACGGCGACGCAGCGCTGGTAGGTCTCCATCGCATTGGCCCGATCGCCCCGCGCCAACTGGGCGGCAATCAGCACCCGCCAGCCCGCCTCGTTCACCGGGTCCACCGCCAACAGATGCTCGGCCGCGGCGATAGCAACTGCGGCGTCCACAGGTGGATGGGTGCGATGCACCAGCGCCGCCTCGGCCACCGCCATGGCGGCCCGGCCAAAGCGTTGCCGCTCGGTCGTCAACCAGCGGTCGAACATCGGATCGAGCCCATCGAGATCGGCCAGCAGCGGCAATGCCGAGAGCGTGCCGGACCGCACATCGGTGGTGATGCGCTGGCTATCGAGGGCAAGGTGATTGCGGTCGGCAAAGAACAGGCTGCTGTCGAACCCGGCGAGCAGGGATTGCAACTCATGCACGCATTGCCGCAGCGACGCCCGGCCCTGGTCGCGGTCCCGCTGACTCCACAGCAACCCGGCGAACTGGTCCCGCAGCACCCGCTTCGGCGCCGCCAGCGCCAGCACCGCCAGCACGGCGCGGCTTTTGCGGATGCGCGGGGTGATATCGAGTCCCGCCGCATCGACCACCCGGGTGGTGCCAAGCAATGTCATGTGGAGCAGGCCGCTACCTGGCGCGATAGTGGTAAAACTGCCGTCGGCCGGCAAATTGCCGGCTTCAACAGGAACTTCGGCCGCGGCGGCTGTTCTGCTTAACATGAGTGAACAGTTTATGAAGTGTTATCATTCGTGACAAGGAACGCGAAATTAACGATGAATTTACGATAATTTACCACCCAGTGTCAGCGCATTGATTTGATTGCACTCCCGCCGCCACGCCAAGTGCCACCAACGCAAGGGTGAGCCGCGATAAGACCAGGTTATGAACAATACCGTGACCCCGGCGCATTTCCCGCGCCGGGGCCTAACGGTGGAGCGGCCGCTCAGCGCCGCTTGAGCTGGCTCACGTCCCGCACGGCGCCGCGGGCGGCACTGGTGGTGAGCGCCGCGTAGGCCTGCAATGCGGCCGAGACCTTGCGGGCGCGGGCTGTCGGCTGCCAGGGGTTGGCGCTGGCTTCCATGGCGACGCGGCGGCGGGCGAGTTCGTCATCGCTCACCAGCACCTTGATGGAGCGGCTCGGGATGTCGATCTCGATCTGGTCGCCGTCCTGCACCAGGCCGATATCGCCACCCTCGGCGGCTTCGGGCGAGCAGTGGCCGATGGAGAGGCCGGCGGTGCCGCCGGAGAAGCGCCCGTCGGTGACCAGGGCGCAGTATTTGCCCAGGCCCTTCGACTTCAGATAGCTCGTCGGATACAGCATTTCCTGCATGCCGGGGCCGCCCTTGGGGCCTTCGTAGACGATCAACACGACATCGCCCTTGACGATGCGGCCGCCGAGAATGGCTTCCACCGCGGCGTCCTGGCTTTCGAAGCGCTTCACCGGGCCGGTGAACGTCAGGATCGAGGCATCCACGCCGGCGGTCTTCACGATGGCGCCGTCATTGGCGATGTTGCCGGTGAGCACCGCAAGGCCGCCATCCTTGGAGAAGGCGTGCGCGACATCGCGGATGACGCCGGTGGCGCGATCGATATCGACCTCCTCGTAGCGGCGGTTCTGGCTGAACGCGACCTGGGTGGGTACGCCGCCCGGGGCGGCGCGGAAGAAGGTGTTGATGGCCTCGGTGGGGGATTTCGTCACGTCCCAGCGATCCATCGCGGCACCCAGCGAGGTGGCATGGACCGAGTTCACGTCCCGATGGATCAGCCCGGCGCGATCGAGTTCGGCGAGAATGCCGAGGATGCCGCCGGCGCGATGCACGTCCTCGACATGCACGTCCGCCACCGAGGGGGCCACCTTGCACACGCAGGGCACGCGCCGCGAGAGACGGTCGATGTCGGCCATGGTGAACGGCACCTCGCCTTCCTCGGCGGCGGCGAGCAGATGCAGCACCGTGTTGGTGGAGCCGCCCATGGCGATATCCAGCGTCATCGCGTTCTCGAACGCCTTGAAGGTGGCGATGTTCCTGGGCAGCACCGAGGCGTCATCCTGCTCGTAGTAGCGCTGCGCCAGGTCGACGATGGTGCGGCCGGCTTCGAGGAACAGGTCTTTGCGGTCAGCGTGGGTGGCGACGATGGTGCCGTTGCCGGGCAGCGCGAGGCCGAGGGCTTCGGTGAGGCAGTTCATTGAGTTCGCCGTGAACATTCCCGAGCAGGAACCGCAGGTCGGGCAGGCCGAGCGCTCGATGACTTCCACTTCGGCGTCCGTGTAGTCCGCCGTGTTGCCGGCGGCGATCATCGCGTCGATCAGGTCAACCGCCATCAGCTTGCCGCGATGGTTGACCTTGCCGGCCTCCATCGGCCCTCCCGAGACGAACACCACGGGGATGTTGAGGCGCATGGCGGCCATCAGCATGCCGGGCGTGATCTTGTCGCAGTTGGAGATGCACACCAGCGCGTCGGCGCAGTGGGCGTTGACCATGTATTCCACCGCGTCCGCGATCAACTCGCGCGAGGGCAGGCTATAGAGCATGCCGTCATGCCCCATGGCGATGCCGTCATCGACCGCGATGGTGTTGAATTCCTTCGCCACGCCACCGGCCGCCTCGATCTCGCGGGCGACGAGCTGGCCGAGGTCCTTGAGGTGGACGTGGCCGGGCACGAACTGGGTGAAGGAGTTGGCTATGGCAATGATCGGCTTGCTGAAATCATCGTCCTTCATGCCCGTGGCACGCCACAAAGAGCGGGCACCCGCCATGTTGCGGCCAGCGGTGGAAGTCTTGGAACGGTAAGCGGGCATCGGAGGGCTCCAGTCGAGGGGGGATGTCAATCAAAACTGTCTGAATTATCGCTCA
>CAIMWH010000378.1 GCA_903845065.1 uncultured Rhodospirillales bacterium
AGAAGGGCCAGGTCATCAAGGCCAAGGTGCTCGACGTCGACGTGGAGAAGGAGCGCATCAGCCTCGGCATCGAGCAGCTGGCTGACGATCCCGCCGCCGCCGTGCTCGATCGGGTCCAGAAGGGCTCGGTGGTGACCTGCGTGGTGACGGCCGTGCAGTCCAACGGCATTGAAGTGAAGGTCGACGACGTGCTGACCGGCTTCATTCGCCGCGCCGAACTGGCGCGCGACAAGGGCGACCAGCGCCCGGATCGCTTCGCCATCGGCGAGAAGATCGACGCCAAGGTGGTTGCGGTGGATCGCGCTGCGCGCAAGCTGTCGCTGACCATCAAGGGCAAGGAGATGGAAGAGGACAAGAAGGCGATCGCCGACTACGGCACCTCCGACTCCGGCGCCTCGCTTGGCGATATCCTGGGTGCGGCGATCCGTCGTCGCAACCAGCAGATCCCCGAGTAACCAACGGTACCGCGCGACATCATGTCGCTCGAAACCGATCTGCTACTGGACAGGCGGCGCCTCAAGCGCCGCCTGTTTCTGTGGCGGGCCGTCGCTATCGTGGCGGTGCTGGCCGCGGTGCTGACGTTCGTGCGGCCGGCCAATGTGGCGGGCGGGGCGGACTATGTGGCGCGGGTGACGGTCGAGGGGGTGATGACCTCCGATCGCAAGACGCTGAAAACCTTGCAGGATGTGCTGGACGACAAGCATGCGGTGGCGCTCCTGCTCGCCATCAACAGCCCTGGCGGTGCGGTCACCGTGGGCGAGACATTGCATGACATGATAGCCCGCATCGCGGCGAAGAAGCCGGTGGTGGCCTTGATGGGCGCGACCGCCGCTTCGGCGGGGTACATGATCGCGCTGCCGGCGGCGCGGGTGTTTGCGCGCGAGTCGACGCTGACGGGTTCCATCGGGGTGTTGCTGCCGAGCGGGGAAATCTCGGGGTTGCTGCGCACGTTGGGGATTACCGATGAGACATTGTCCTCCGGGCCGCTGAAGCATCAGCCGCCGATGACCGGGCCGATGTCGGCGCAGGGGCGGGCGGTTTTGCAGGGGATCGTGGACGATTTGTATGACCAGTTCGTCGCCATGGTGGCGGCTGGGCGCAAGATGGAGCCGGCGCGGGTGCGGGAACTCGCGGATGGGCGGGCGTATACCGGGCGCCAGGCGCTGAAGCTCGGGTTGGTGGATGCTATCGGCGGGGAGGTTGAGGCGCGGGCCTGGCTGGCGGCGGAGAAATCGGTGGCGGCGAGCCTGCCGGTGCGCGAAATGAAGTCCGAAACGCTGCGGGATCGTCTGTTTGGCGACGATGCGGAGGGGCTTTTCGGTGTTGTGATGAAAACCCTTCTGTCTCAAAGCGTTAGCCTTGACGGCGGCTGGGCGCTCTGGCAGCCTGCGCAGATCAGAAACTAGCAGAGCACAGGTGGACGGCGCGGCATGACGAAATCCGAACTGATCGCTGAACTCTCGGCGGCAAACCCGCATTTGTTGAGCCGCGACGTGGAAACCATTGTCGCGACCATTTTCAATGAGATCACCGCAGCGCTGTCGCGTGGGGAGCGGGTGGAACTGCGCGGCTTTGGCGCGTTCACCGTGAAGCACCGTGATGCGCGGACCGGGCGCAATCCGCGCACTGGGGCTGCCGTGCCGGTGGATGAGAAGGCGGTGCCGTTCTTCAAGGCCGGCAAGGAACTGCGCGAGCGGGTGAACACCGGCAAACCGGACGCCTGATGCTGCTTCGCCTGCTTTTGCTGGCGCCGCTGCTGCTGGTGCTGGTGGTATTCGCGCTCGCCAATCCGCAGCCGCTGCATGTGGCGTTCTGGCCGTTCGAGGCGACGTTCGATGCGCCGGCTTCGTTGGCGCTGCTGGGCACGCTTGGCATCGGGATGTTGCTGGGGGCGTTGATGCTGTGGTTCGCGACGTTCGGGCTGCGTCATCGGGCGCGACGGGCGGAGCGGGCGCGTGATATGCTGGATGCCGAACTCAAGCGCCTGAAATTTCGCTCCCCCTCAGCAGCATTGCCCCCGCCAGAATGACCGGTCTGATTGCCGCCCTCGATACCACTGATCCGCAGCAGGCCCGGCGTTGGGCGACCGCGGTGGCGCCGTCCTGCGGGATGTTGAAGCTGGGGCTGGAGTTCTATCTCGCCAATGGGGCGGCGGGGGTGCGGTTGATCGATGATCGGCCGGTGTTTCTCGATCTCAAGCTGCACGATATTCCCAATACGGTGGCCGGCGGGGTGCGGGCCATTCTGCCATTGCGGCCGGCGTTTCTGACGCTGCATGCCGGGGGTGGGCGGGCGATGATCGCGGCGGCGCGGGCGGCGGCGGATGTGGCGGGGGCGGATCGGCCGAAGCTGCTGGCGGTGACGGTGCTGACGAGCCTCGATGCAGAGGCGCTGCATGAGACGGGCGTGGCTGGCGGGACGCGGCAGCAGGTGCTGCGGCTGGCGCGGCTGGCGTTGGCGGCGGGGGCGGATGGGCTGGTGTGCAGCGCGCATGAAATCAGCACATTGCGCGATGCGCTGGGGCCGGAGCCGCTGCTGGTGGTGCCGGGGATCCGGCCGGCGGGGAGTGCGGTGGGCGACCAGGCGCGGACGATGACGCCGCGCGAGGCGGCTTCGGCCGGGGCGGACTGGCTGGTGGTGGGGCGGCCGATTACGGCGGCGGCCGATCCGGGGGCGGCCGCGGCTGCGATTGCCGCCGAACTGGTCGGATGATCCGGGTCAAGATCTGCGGCATCCGCGAGGCGGTGGGTTACGATACCGCGGTTGATGCCGGTGCTGATGATATCGGGTTCAATTTCTTTCCGCCCTCGCCGCGCGCGGTGACGCCGGCGGTGGCGGCGGCGCTGTCGGCGCGGCATCCGGGTGGGCCGTGCCGGGTGGGATTGTTCGTGGCGCCGTCCGATGACGAGATTGCGGCGGTGCTGGCGGTGGTTCCGCTCGATGTGCTGCAACTCTACGTCGATGCGGCGCGGGCGGCGGAAGTGCGGGCCCGGTTTGGGCTGCCGGTGTGGCGGGCGGTGGGGGTGGCGGTGGCGGCGGACCTGCCGGTGGCGATGGATGGGGTGGACCGGCTGCTGATCGAGACCAAGGCGCCGAAGGATGCGACGCGGCCGGGGGGCAATGCGGCGACGTTCGATTGGACGCTGTTGCGCGGCTGGCGGGCGCCGGGGCCGTGGCTGCTGGCGGGCGGGCTGACGGCGGGCAATGTGGCGGCGGCGATCGGGGTGACCGGGGCGGTTCATGTCGATGTTTCCTCGGGCGTGGAGAGCGCGCCCGGGCACAAGGACCCGGCGTTGATCCGGGGCTTCGTTGCCGCCGCGCGGGCGGCGCAATAGCAGCGTTTGGCGCCTCGCCCCGGGGCGGCTAGAGTGGGGCCCCGCTCGGAGACTCGCCGTCCCTCATGAAGCTGCGCGACACCTGGATCGATCGCTACGTGCTGCGCCAGTTGATGGTGGGGCTGCTCGCCGTTACGGCTGGGCTGGCTGCGCTGATATGGCTCACGCAGTCCTTGCGGTTTGTTGAGCTGGTGGTGAATCGCGGGTTGTCGTTCCGGGTGTTTTTGCAGCTTACGTCGTTGTTGTTGCCAAATTTTGTGGCGATCATTTTGCCGATCGCGTGTTTTGTGGTGGTGCTGTTCGTGTATCAGCGGCTGGCGGGGGATCGCGAGTTGACGGTGATGCGGGCGGCTGGGCTGTCGCAGGTGGCGCTGGCGCGGCCGGCGTTGCGGTTGGCGGCGATTGCGATGCTGATCGGGTTTGCGCTCAATTTGTGGCTGGTGCCGGCGGCGTCGGCGGCGTTTCGCGAGTTCCAGTTCGAGATCCGCAATCGGGTGGTGGCGTTCCTGTTGCAGGAGGGAGTATTTACCCAGGTGTCCGAGCATCTGACGGTGTATGTGCGGGCGCGGGACCGGGATGGCGGATTGCTGGGTATCCTGGTGGATGACGGGCGCAATCCGGCGAGCCATGCGACGATTTTGGCCGAGAGCGGCAAGCTGGTGGCGGATGGCGGGCCGCCCCGGGTGTTGCTGGTGAACGGGACGCGGCAGGAGCTGGATCATCGCAGCGGCCGGCTCAACATGTTGAGTTTCGACCAGAACACCATCGAGCTTTCCGATGCCGACAAGGGGGGCGAGCAGCGGTTCCGCGATGTTTCGGAGATGTCGCTGGCGGAGTTGTTCAATCCCGATCCGCGGGTGGTGCCGGAGCGGGACTGGGGCAAGCTGCGGATGGAGGGGCATCGGCGGCTGGCCAATCCGATCACCGGGGTGAGTTTCACGCTGGTGGCGCTGGCGGCGGTGCTGACCGGGGCGTTTCGCCGGCATGGCAGCCTGATCCGGCCGTTCCTCGCCGTGCTGGCGGTGGTGGCGCTGGTGGCGGGCGGGCTTGCGGTGGGCAACCTGGCGGCGCGGCAATCGGCGTTGCTGCCGCTGATATGGCTGCATGCGATTCTGCCCGGGGTGGTAGCGGGGTGGATGCTGCTGGCGCCGCAGTTCGCCGGCGGTGGGCTGGCGTCCTCGCGTTCGGCCGTGGCGGGCTGAGGGGATGCTCGTGGCCGTGACCCTCTCGCTCTATATCGCCCGCGCGTTTTCGTTCGCTGTGGGGGCGATGCTGGCGGCGCTGACGTTTGTGGTGGGGTTGTTCGATTTCATCGAGTTGCTGCGGCGCTCGGCGAGCAAGCCGGATGCGACGCTGGCGGTGGTGGCGGAGATTGGCAGTTTGCGGTTGCCGTGGATCGCGATGACGATCTTGCCGTTCGCGGTGCTGCTGGGCGGGATCATGGCGTTCTGGCGGCTGACGCGGTCATCGGAGTTGATTGTGGCGCGGGCGGCGGGGGTTTCGGCGTGGCAGTTCCTGGCGGCGCCGGTGCTGGTGGCGATGTTGATGGGGGCGTTCGCGACCGGGGCGGTGAGCCCGTTGTCGGCGGCGTTGCGGGCGCGGGCGGAGGTGCTGGAGAATGCGTACCTCAAGACCGGTGGCGGGCCGCTGGCGCTGAATGGCGGGTCGTTGTGGTTGCGCCAGTCCGACCGGCAGCTTGATCCGAATGGGGTGGCGATCCTGCATGCCGCCGGGGTGGTGCTGCGGGCCGGGGTGCTGACGGCGCAGGAGGTCAGCGTGTTTCGGCTGGATCATGCCGATCACCTGCTCGAGCGGATCGAGGCGGCGGGGGCGCGGCTGGATACGGATGCCTGGCTGCTGGATGCGGCGCGGCGGGTGACGCCGAACCATTTGCCGGATGCGGCGCAGGCGATACGGCTGCCGACGACGATGACGCTGGACCGGGTGCAGGAGAGTTTCGCGGCGCCGGATACGTTCTCGGTTTGGGCGCTGCCGGGGTTCATCGCGTTGTTGGAGCGGTCGGGGTTTTCGGCCATTCGGCATCGGTTGCAGTTCCAGAGCTTGCTTGCGTTGCCGTTGCTGGCGGGGACGATGGCGCTGCTGGCGGCGGGGTTCTCGATGCGGCCGGCGCGGCGCGGGGGCGTGGCGCAGATGATCGGCAGCGGGGTGGCGGCCGGGTTCGCGCTGTTCGTGGTGACCAAGGTGGCCGAGGAATTCGGGCAATCGGGCGCGCTGCCGGCGCTGCTGGCGGCGTGGGCGCCGGTGGGGGCCGGGTTGCTGCTGTCGGTTTCGTTGTTGCTGCATTTGGAGGATGGCTGAGCATGCGGGGTTTCCCGGTTCGCCTTCTCCTCGCTGGATTTGTGGTGCTTGCGCTGGTGGGTGGGGCGCGGGCGCAGACCTCGATGCCGCGGCCGTCAAGCGCGCCGATCAAGCAGGATGCGCCGGCGTATTACCAGGCGGATAGCGCCGAATACGATCGGGATGCCGGGGTGGTGACGCTGCGCGGGCATGTGGAGCTGTGGCAGGATGTGCGGCGGCTGCTGGCGGATACCGTCACCTATAATCGCAACACCGGGGTGGCCACCGCCAAGGGGCATGTGGTGCTGCTGGAGCCCGATGGGCAGACGGTATTCGCCGAGGAGGCGGAGCTTTCGGGCGGGTTGAAGGATGGCGTGCTGGCCGGGATGCGGGCGCTGCTGGCCGAGAACGGGAAGCTGGCGGCCAATGGGGCGCTGCGGACGGACGGCAAGGTGAACGAGTTGACGCGGGTGGTGTATTCCACCTGCGACCTGTGCAAGGACGATCCGACGCGGGCGCCGCTATGGCAGATCCGGGCTGCCTCGGCGGTGCAGGATACCGAGAACAAGATGATCGAGTATCACGATGCGATCATCGACCTGTTCGGGGTGCCGGTGCTGTGGCTGCCGTATCTCACCCATCCCGATCCGTCGCAGAAGCGGGCATCGGGGTTGTTGACGCCGAATTTCGGGCTGACCAAGCATCTTGGTGCGTTTTTCGCGCAGCCTTACTACTGGGTGATCGACAAGCAGTCCGACGCGACGATCACGCCGCTGTTGGCCACCAAGAACGGGCCGGCGCTGGAACTGGATTATCGGCGGCGGTTCAACAACGGCACCATTTCGATCAATGCCTCGGCGGCGAACTACAGCGGCGATCCGGGCGCGCATGTGTTCACCCACGGGCAGTTCGCCATCGATGACACCTGGCGCTGGGGGTTTGACCTGCAGCGCACCACGTCGTTGAACTACATGCGGGATTTCCGCATTGCGGGCACCCAGTCGGTGCTGACGAGCCAGACGTATGTGGAGGGGTTCGGGCAGGGGGCGTGGTCGCGGCTGGATGCGCGGGCGTACCAGGCGCTGTCGACCAACGTGAAGCGCGAGACGCTGCCGTATGTGTTGCCGCGCTATGAGTATGCGTTCCTCTCCGAGCCGGATGTGCTGGGGGGGCGGGTTTCGGTGGAGGCGGGGGCGTTCAATGTGTTCCGCTATACCGGCACCAACACGCGCCGGGCGTCGCTCAGCCTGGGGTGGCAGGCGGGGACCATCGGGCGGATGGGCGATGTGTGGGATGTGCAGTTCCGCGTCGACAGCGCCGGCTACTATGCCCATCATTTTGATCAGCAGCCCAATTTCGGCGCCAATGGCAGCATCAGTTCGGCGCAGGCGATGCCGACGGCGGCGGTGAAGCTGTCATGGCCGTTGATGCGGGATGGCGGGAGTTGGGGCAGCCAGTTGCTGGAGCCGATCGCGCAGGTCGTGGTGGCGCCGCAGGGCAGCACGTATCGGACGGCGCTGATCCCCAACGAGGACAGCCTCGACCAGGATTTCACCGACGCCAACCTGTTCTCGCTCAACCGGTTCTCCGGGATCGACCGGCTGGAGGGGGGCATGCGGGTGAATATCGGGCTGCATGCGGCGTGGTACCTGCCGGGGGGCGGGGTGATCGACGGGCTGGTGGGGCAGGGGCATCGGGCGCGGCCGGACCACGCGTTCCTGGCGGAATCGGGCCTGGAGCGCACGGCGTCCGACATTGTGAGCCATTTGACCTACACGCCGACGAGCTGGTTCGACGTGACCACCCGCCAGCGGTTCGACAACCGGAGCGGCAAGGTGCGGTTCGCGGAGGCGGTTTCGAGCTGGGGGCCGCAGGCATTGCGGTTCAATGCCGGATATACGTATTCGTTGACCAACCCGTATGCGTATTTCGATACCGCGGCGGGTTCGGCGCTGGCGACGCAGCCGCGCAACGAGGCTTCGCTCGGCATGAGCACTACCTATGGGCAGTGGCGGTTTCATGCCGCCGGCCGGCGCGATGTGCGGACGAACAAGATGGTTTCGCTGGCCGTGGGTGGCGCGTACGAGGATGAATGCTTCATCTTCGACGTGAGCCTTCAGCGGCGCTATACATCCATCAACAACGACCATGGCGCGAGCACCATCCTGTTCGAGATCACCCTCAAGACGGTCGGCGAGTTCGGCTTCCACGCGCTGTGACCAGGCATTCCACCGGAGTTGACCCCCTCACCATGACTGCGGCTTCTCGCATGTTTCCAATGCCTTCCGCCCTTCTGGCCCCTGTGCTGCTCGGCATGCTCGCGCTTGGCGCGACGGTTCCGGCCGCCGTGGCGCAGCCCGCCAAGCCGGCCACCCGCATAGTGGGCACCGACGCGGCCACCATTGTCGCCAAGGTGGACGGCGAGGTGATCACGCTTGGCGATGTGGACAACCGGCGGCGGTTGTTCGCGCTGTCCACCGGGATGGGCGTGTCGCCCGAGGTGCTGTCGCGCCTGACGACGCAGGTGACGAACCAGTTGATCGACGAGCGGCTCAAGCTGCGCGAGATGCAGCGGCGCCAGGTGGTGGTGCCGGAGGGCGAGATTGCCAACGCCATCCACGAGGTGGAGGCGCACAACAATATGCCGGACGGGGCGCTGCGCAAGCGGCTCGAAGCCGATGGCGTGGCGATGCGCACGATGATCGACCAGATCCGCGTGCAGCTTGGCTGGGCGCGGGTGCTGCGCGAGGTGATGGGGCCGCTGATCAATGTGTCGGACGCCGATATCGCCCAGCGCATCGCGACCCTGAAGGCGCAGGTTGGGCAGACGGAATATCGGCTGGGCGAGATTTTCGTGGCGTCCTCCACGCCCAAACAGGCGGAGGAGGCGCAGCGGTTCGCCACCGTGATCATCCAGCAGTTGCGCAACGGGGCGCCGTTCCAGGTGGTGGCGGCGCAGTTCAGCCAGAGCCAGTCCGCGTTGCAGGGCGGTGATGCGGGCTGGGTGCAGGGGGTGGAGCTTGATCCGGCGGTGCTGCGCGTGGTGTCCGAAATGCCGCCTGGCGCGATCAGCAATCCGGTTCCGGTGCCGGGCGGCATCGAGATCGTGACGTTGCGGGCCAAGCGCGAGATCGGGCGGGAGACCGCGACGGTACTGACGCTGCGGCAGGTGTTCTACAAGTTCCCGACCAAGCTGAATGCCGAGAACCCGACGCCGGCGCAGGAGCAGGCAATGGAGCGGGCGCGCAAGCTGAGCAGTTCGGCGCGGGACTGCGCGGCGATGGATGAGGCGGCCCGCGCGGCCGGGGACGCCAATGGCGGCAATCCCGGGGAGGTGCGGCTCGATGGGGTGCAGATCCCGGCGCTGCGGCAGATGATGGCGACGCTGCCGGTGGGCAAGGTGTCCCAGCCGTTGATCGCGGATGATGGCGTGGCGTTGATGATGATCTGCTCGCGCGAAAACAAGACGATCGAACTGCCCGGGCGCACGGAGATGAGCGATCGTATCCTGGCCGAGCGCTTCGAACTGGCCTCGCGGCAGGCAGTGCGCGATCTTGAGCGGCGGGCGGTGATTGAGCGTTTCTGAGCCCGGGGGCGAGGGCGGGGAGGGGCTGAGCCTTCCCCCGCTGCGCGACGTCATCGCCCGGCATGGGTTGGACGCCAAGCGTACCCTTGGCCAGCATTTTCTGCTCGACGCGAACCTGATCGGGCGGATTGTGCGTCAGGCCGGCGATCTGGCGGGGCGGCATGTGGTGGAGGTGGGGCCCGGGCCGGGCGGGTTGACGCGCGGGCTGGTGGCGAGCGATGCGGCCTCGATCATGGCGGTGGAACTCGATCATCGGGCGATCGGGGCGATCAATGAGCTGGCGCTGAGCGCGGGCGGGCGGCTGACGGTGATCGAGGGGGATGCGCTGCGGCGGGACCTCACGCAGCTGGTGCCGGCGCCGCGGCAGATCATCGCCAATCTGCCGTACAATATCGGCTCGCCGTTGCTGGTGGGGTGGTTGAAGCAGGCGGCGCTGTGGGAGCGCTTCACCCTGATGTTCCAGGACGAGGTGGCGGAGCGGATTTGTGCCGCGCCGGGCACGGGGGCGTATGGGCGGCTGTCGGTGATCGCGCAGTGGGTTTGCAGTGCTGAGTATCGGCTGCGGATTCCGCCGGCGGCGTTTGTGCCGCCGCCGAAGATTTTCTCGGCCGTGGTGGTGTTGACGCCGCGGCCGGAGCAGCCGTCGGCGGCGTTGTTCAATGCGATGGAGCGGGTGACGGCGGCGGCGTTCGGGCAGCGGCGCAAGATGTTGCGCGGCGCGCTGCGCGGCATCGGCGGCGAGGCGTTGCTGGAGGCCGCGGGCATCGAGGGGGTGCGGCGGGCGGAGACGCTGGATGTGGCGGAGTTCGCGCGGCTGGCGGCGCTGGTGCTGGAGGCGGGATGATCGACGGCCGTATTCCGCGTGCGGCGCTGGTGACGGGGGGCGGCAAGCGCATTGGCCGGGCGATTGCGTTGGCGTTGGCCGAGGCGGGGTTCAGGGTGGCGATCCATTGCCGGGACAGCCGGGCGGAGGCCGAGGCGACGGCGGCGGAGGTGCGGGCGCGGGGCGTGGACGCGGTGGTGCTGGGTGCCGATCTCGCGGTGGAGGCGGAGGTGGCGCGGCTGGTGCCGGAGGCCAGTGCGGCGCTGGGGCCGCTCGGCGTGCTGGTCAACAATGCCAGCACCTTCGAGCGGGACGAGTGGCATGATGCGAGCCGGGCGAGCTGGGATGCGCATATGGAGCCCAATCTGCGCGCCCCGTTCGTGTTGACGCAGGCGTTCGCGCAGGGGTTGGCGGAGCCGGGGCTGGGGGTGGTGATCAACCTGCTCGACCAGCGCGTATGGTCCCTGACGCCGCATTTTGTCAGCTACACGATCTCCAAGGCGGCGCTGTGGGCGTTGACGCAGACGATGGCGCTGGCGCTGGCGCCGCGCATCCGGGTGGTGGGGATCGGGCCGGGGCCGACGGTGCCCTCGCCGCGGCAGAGCCAGGCGCAGTTCGATCGGCAGGGGGCGTCGGTGCCGCTTGGCCATCCGTCCAGCCCCGATGAGGTGGCGCAGGCGGCGATGGCGATATTGGCGCTGCCGTCATTGACCGGGCAGATGATCGCGCTCGATGGTGGCCAGCATCTGCAATGGTCCGCCCCACGTGGCGCGACCCCTGATGAATAGCGTGGGGAAGGAATGACGATGCCCATCGCCGACGCCGGCCGTGGCATCCGCCATGTTTTTGTGCACGACCTGGTGCTGGAGGCGGCGATCGGGGTTTATGCTGGGGAGCATGGGCGGACGCAGCGCATTCGCATCAACGTCGATCTCGGGGTGGCTGATCCCGGGGTGGTGGGGGCGGACGAACTGTCTCGCGTGGTGGATTATAGTGTGGTGGTGGACAAGGTTCGGGCGCTGGTGGGCGGTGGACATGTCCGATTGGTGGAGACGCTGGCTGAGCGGATCGCGGCGGCGTGCCTGACGGACAAACGTATTATGACGGCGCGGATACGCGTGGAGAAGCTTGACATCTACCCGGATGCCGGGGGTGTCGGGGTTGAGATCGAGCGCCATTCGGTCTGAATCTGTCCACGGCGGCGGACAGAGCGTTAAGTTACAGTGGCATGGCAGGATTTTTTCGTGCTGTTACAAGAATGTCATATGTAAAACTTGTAGAATCAATGGTTTGACGTTTCGTGCCTGTTTCGTGGGCACTGTCATGAAGCCTAGGAGTCAGGCCGGATTCAACACGGCGCACGGGGTTTGCGCACAGAGTTATCCACAGGAATCGTGGATTGAATCGGGGCGGTGTGCACGGGTGGGGTGGGTTGCCCATGGTGCGGCGATCGAAACATCCGGTTGTGTGTCATTTATGACGGAATGTTGAAAAATGACGAAATTTGCGCGGCAGTTCGTATAAAAGTCAACTAATATCGATGGAATGTACCGTTGCCCCTGGTGCACGAAAGGGGGTTCCGATATGGCTGTTGGCAAGATTCAAAACTTTCTGCGCCGACGTCCCAACAGCAGCGAATTTTCATGCGCCATATCCTCGAGGCCCGCTTTCTCTTTGATGCCAGCCTTGCCCTGACCGCTGGCACCGTTCACGACATTGCCGGCCATGAGAGCGGCGGGGCGCATGTCGATCCGTTGCGGGGGGCGGTGCCGGCCGCGGTGGCCGAGCACGCCGTTGCCGGGCAATCGGGCGACCTGGGGCTGCCTGCCACCGATCGGGCGGGCGAGGCGCCGGCCGTGGCGCCGACGGCGGTGTTGTTCGTCGATCCGCGGGTTTCGAACTGGCGCACCCTGGCGGCCGGGGCGACGGCGGGGACCAGCGTGGTGGTGCTTGATCCGGCCAAGGATGGTCTGGCGCAGGTTGGCGCCGCGCTGTCCGGCATGTCCGGGGTGAAGGAGGTCGATTTCCTGACGTATGGCAGCGCCGGGCAGATAGCGCTGGGCGCGACGGCGGTTGATTCCGCGGCCTTGATCGCCCGTGGGTCTGACGTGGCGGCGTGGCGGGATCATCTGGCGGATGGCGCGCAGGTGCAGATCTGGGGCTGCGATGCGGGGGCCGGGGTGGCCGGGGCGGCGTTCGTGGCGGACCTGCACAACCTGCTCGGGGTTGGCGTGGCGGCTTCGACGGATGCGACCGGAGCGGCGGCGATGGGGGGCAACTGGGCGCTGGAGCGCACCAGCGGCAGCGTGGCGCCGGTGGTGCCGTTCAGCGCCGATGCGGTGGCGGCGTATCACAACGTGCTGGATACGCCGGTGCCGACGGTGACCCTGTCCGGCATGCCGGCGCAGGTGTTGCTGGGGGATACGTTCACCGAGACGGTGTCGTTCCAGAACACCGCGGCGACGGGTGTTGGCTATGGGCCGTTCGTCGATGTGTTCGTGCCGCAGGATGCGCAGGAGAAGGCGACGCTGACGGGCGCGAGCTATCTTGGCGCGAGCCTGGTGGTGACGCCGGTGACGCTTTCGACCACCGTGCCGGGGCATGCCGGGACGCTGGGGGCGCTGCATCCGCTGGCGCTCGATGCCGCCGGGGCGCCGCTGTTTGTGGCGGCGCCGGCGGGGACGGTGGCGGGCGATGCGATGTACGTGGTGCAACTTCCGTTCGGCAGCTACACGCCGGGGCAGCCGGCGGCGGATATCGCGCTGAGTTTCACCACGGACAAGACGAGCGCGCTGACCTCGCAGCATCCGGGCCAGAACCTGTCGATCGCGGCGATCGGCGGGTTCGAGTATGGCGCCGATCCGCTCAATAATCCGGCGGCCGATCCCTCGATCCGGGGGACGGCGGGGACGGCGGCGATCACCAGCAGCGTCGATGGGCTGAGCACGACGGCGGCGCCGGTGACGCTGGTGAATGTGCTGGCCAATGTGATCACCTGGCCCGGCGAGAACGAGAGCGCGACGGGGCTGGATTTCGTCGAGCACTACCGGGTGACGCTGGTGCCGGCGCCGGCCACCACGGGCAATGCGATTTCGGGGCTGACGGTGCAGATCGTGCTGCCCGGGGATGTGCAGTATACCGGGGGTGCGATCAGCGTTGGCGGTTCGCCGGGGGTGGCGGGGTTTACCGCGGCGGGCACGGCGCAGGGCGGCACGGTGAATGTCAGCATTCCCACGCTGTCGGCGGGGGGCGGCACCAGCGTGATCGATATCCCGGTTTATGTGCCGCGGCTGGATAGCGGGGCGGCGCCGATCCTTGATCCGGTGACCGGGGCGTTCACGGTGATCAATGCGCCGGTTTCGGTCTACAACAGCGGGACGTGGACGCCGTGGGCGGGTTCGGTGGATGCCGGGCATGCGGTGACGGTGACGGGGACGGCTTCGGGGACGGCGCAGTTCACCGCGAAGTCGCTGGCGATGCAGGCGACGGCGGTGGACCTGGGGACGGGCGGCACGGCGATGCGGCCGGGCGACAGCGTGCAGTACACGCTGAAGTTCCAGGTTTCGGACTACTTCAACATGGGCGCGCTGACGTTGCAGTCCCTGTTGGGGGATGGGTTGACGCTTGATCCGTCGGTGGCGCCGAGCCTGGCGTTGACGCCGGCCGGGGGGACTACCACCACCATCAGCCTGGGCGCGATCAGTGGCACCACGGCGAGCGTGAACGGGCAGGCGGTGGCGACCTCGGGGGCGAATGCCGACTGGTCCTATAGCCGGGACAATGTGACCACCGGGCAGACCACGGTGAGCCTCGATGCGGGGGCGGCGATGCTGGCCGCGCTGGGGACGACGCGGTTGACGGCGGGGGAGACCGGCTCGATCACCTTCAACGCCAAGGTGCTGGACAAGTACACCAACACCAATATCGATCCGACGACCGGCAAGCCGGCGTTCGTGACCGAGCGGGACGTGGCGACGATGTCCGCCAGCGCGACGGCGCAGGTGCTGGACACCACCGGGGCGGCGACCCACGCGCCGGTGCTGACGGTGACGGATACTTCGGGGGCGAACCTCGCGGTGAACAGCGGTGTGGCGACGGTGTTTATTGTCGCCGTGAATGGTACGCCGGTTTCGGGGACGGTGAACCTGACGGCGGGGGATGTTGTCACCTATGGCATCACCTACAATCTGGTGACCGGGGATTATCGGGACTTCAACCTGTCCGCCTATTTGCCGTTGCCGACGCTGAGCGTGGCCGATCCGCTGGCGGCGGGGGGGAGCGTTGGGGCGTTCACGCTGGATGGGACGGCGGCGGCGTTTCCGGCGGCGGGGCAGTACAAGCTGGTGACCCCACCGGGCGGCGTGGCGGTGAGCAGCGCGGCGGTGGATGCGACGGCCAATGGCATCACGTTCGCGTTCGGGCATCGCGATGATCCGACCAATGCGGCCGGGCAGTCCGTCACGGTGCTGTTCAGCGCTACGGCGAGCACGGCGCCGTTCGCGGATGGGTTGTTCCTCACCACGCAGGGGCGCAGCGAGCACACCAACGGCGAGGGCAACACGGCCATCATCGATGGGATCAAGCAGATCCATCTGGAGGAGCCGAGCCTGGTGGGCGGGCTCAAGGTGGGGATCGCGGCGCTGGGCAATGATGCGCTGGGGGGCAAGACCGGCGGGTTCACCATCGACAAGACGGCGACCGCGGCTGATCCGTCGGGGGTTTATGGGCCGGCGGGCGGGGCGGGGACGCCGTTTGTCGCCGGGTCTCCCACGGCTGTGGGGGCGTTGCAGGACCTCAACGTGACCGGGGCGGATGGCAGCGATACGGCGCGGGTGGTGATGACGCTGGCCAATGTGGGCTCGGCGCCGTCGGGCGCGTATGACGTGACGCTGGCGAACCTGTTGCCGGCGGGGTACGCGGCGGCGGATGCCTCGCACATCCTGTTCACCCGGGGCGATGGCACGGTGCTGGCGGTGGCGGGCGGCAGCTTGTTCACAGCCGGGGGCGTCACTCTGGAGGACCCGGCCAGCACGGGCGGGGCGCCGGTGCCGACGCTGTATGCGGCGGGGGATGCGCTGCATCGGGATGTGCTTACGGTGAGTTTCGACCTCAAGCTGAAGCCGGGGCAGACGGCCGGTTCGGTGCTGACGGATAGCGGGAGCATCGTCAATTATTCGAATATCTTCAATGGGGTGGCGCTGGGGAATGGGTTCGTGGTGGGCGGCGTGCCGGTGGGCGGCAATGCGGCGAGCCTGACTGATACGGCGACCATCACCACCACCGCGCCGGCGCTGGCCAAGACGTTCGGGCCGTCGGACATCGTGGTGAACGACAATACGGATGCCGGGTTCCCCAATGCCACGGTGGTGGTGGGCGAGACGCGGCCGATCACCATCACGGTGAAGCTGCCCGAGGGGGTGATCAACAACGGCACGGCGGATGTGTTCGTGCAGGAAGTGCTGCCGGTGGGGGAGACGTTCGTGTCCCTCGGCGCCATCACGGCGGGCAGCGGGGTGACGATGAGCGCCTCCGGCACGCCGGGGATCAGCGGGCAGACGGTGCTGTTCGACCTCGGGCCCTCATTGTTGAATGCCAATGCGGACGCCAGCGGCACGGTGACCATCACCTACAACGCGCGGTTCGCCGATGGCGGGAATGTCGATGGGAGCACGTTCGCGTCCACCGCGAGCCTGATTTATGCCGGCGCGCCGGTGCCGCCGGCGACGGTCACGTTTGTCGAGCATGATCCGAAGCTGGCGGCGACGATCACGGATAACAGCGGCGGGATCATCTTCAGCAACCAGACCCTTACGTACACCTATACGGTGACGAACAGCGGAGTGGTGCAGGCCCAGGCGACCGCCTCGGTGCTGAAGTTGCCGGCCGGGGAGAGCTATGTGCCGGGTTCGCTGGTGCTGGTGTCCAAGCCTGGGTCACCGGACAGCGGGGCGACCGTGAACGAAAGCGGCGGGGGCGCCGGGACTCTCGGCGTGGCGCCGGGCGTGGTCGATCCGGGTGGTTCGGTGGTCTACACGTTCCAGGCGGTGGTGAGTGCCAATTTGCCGGCCGGGACGGATTTGACGGTGAGTGCGCCGACGGTGGGCAATGATGCGACGTCCATCGTCAATGGGTTCGCGCGTCACTATGGGTTTGGCGCGACCGATCCGCGCACGGTGCAGTCCTTCGCGCCGGGGTTGAACATCGTGGGCGAGGCCAACGGGACGACGAGCGTGAGCCAGGTGGCGCCGGTGACGGCTGCCGCGGTGACGGTGGGCGATATCGTGCGGCTGCATGGCGAGACGCAGATCCCCGAGGGCGCGAATACCGGGGTGACGCTCGATTTCACGTTGCCGGCGGGGTTCGTGCCGTTCACCGCGGATGGCACGGTGAAGCTCGCGTTGGCCAGTCCGTCGGGCAAGGTGACGTCCAGCGTGGTGGATCCGGCGGGGACGACCGGCGGGTTGCAGGTGGTTGAGGGCGGTACGGCGATCAATCCGTTGACCTATGCGCCGGGGTTCGTGGTGCCGGCGGGGGCGATCGATGCGGTGAGCGTGCCGGGGCATCTGCTGATCAAGCTGGGCGATCTGGTGAACAATGACGCCTCGGGCGTGCCGAACTATGCGGTGGTGGAGTTCAACGGGCAGGCCGCCAATGTGGCCGGCACGGTGGATGGCGCGGTGCTGGGCGAGAGCCTGGTGGTGCGGGCCAATGGTGCGGTGACGGCGGCGGCGGCGGTGAGCGAGACGGTGAAGGAGCCGCATATCACGCTCGCCAAGACGGTGACGGCGGTGAATACCGTGAGCAATACCGTGACGTATCTGCTCACGGTGAAGAATACCGGGGATGCGATCGCCTACAACGTGAACCTCACGGACCCTTTGCCGGGCAATGTGGCGGGGACCGGGGCGGTGGTTGCGGCGGGTGGGGCGACGGGGCTGGTTGTGACGCCGGGGGCGGGCAATGTGTTCGCCGCCGGGATGACGCTGGCGCCGGGGGCGACGGAGACGTTCAGCTATACGCTGACGGTGAATAATCCGCTGGCGCCGGTGCCGGTGACGACCACTTCGGTGACGGCGCAGGATATCAACCCGGCGGTGACGGGGTTGGCGGGGAGCGCCATCGGGGCGGTTGGCGGTGCTGCTGGTTCGCGGGATGGCTCCGCCATGCCGGGGGGCGGGATAGATAGCTACTGGGCGCAGGTGGCCGACTCGCTGGGGGTGGCCTCGGGGAAGGTGTGGCAGGCGCTTGGGGCGGCGCCGGGGACGTTCGATCCGGCGCTGGATACGGTTCTGGCGGGGGTGAGCGTCACGGTGACGGCGGCGGGGAGCGATGGGGTGTTCGGCACGCCGGATGATCTGGTGCAGACGGTGACGACGGCGCCGGACGGGAGCTATCACGTGGCGCTGCTGCCGGCGGGGGCATTCAAGGTGACGTTGCCGGCGAGCGGGGCGGGCGGGTTGCCGGCGGGCGAGACGCTGGTGGCGGACGCGTTGGGCAGCATCACGACGGTGCCGGGCACGGCGAGCGCCACGGCGGCGGGTGGGGCGGTGACGGGGATCGATTTCGCCTATGAGGTGCCGGATGTGGCGCCGGTGCTGGGGAATTGGGCGAGTGGGGTGCAGGTGATCGCGCCCGGCGAGGTGGCCAGCTTGTCCACCACATTCGCGGCGACCGAAACCGACCGCGAACTCGACACGCTTGTCGCCGCCGGTGGCAGCTACGATGGTGCGGTGCTGACGTTTCAACGCTACAGCGGGGGCGTGCCGACCCCTAATGCGGCGGACCATTTCGGTGGTGGGCCGCTGTTCGGCTTCTCCGGCTCCAGCATTGTTGTGCGTGCGGCTCTTACGGACCCGTTCACCATCCTCGGCACCTACACCAATGTCGGCGGGGTCCTGGCAATTACCCTGGCGCCCGGTGCGACGAGTGCCACCGTCGCGACGATTCTTGATCAGGTGACATATTCGAACCCGACGGTGGGCACGCTCTCGCTCAATATCACCATCGGCGCGACGTTGGCCGACGGCAATACCAACACCGTGCCGCTCGCCACCGGCTTCACCGGGCTGCAAGGCACCGGGGGCATCCATACCAGCGCGCCGGTATTTACGACGTTCACGCTGGTGCCTTCGACCGCACTGTACGTTGCAACATTCATCGAGCCCAACAACACACCGGCCGCCGCCGCCGCCATAACGCTGCCTGGCGTTGTTCTCGGAGACTTCCTCGCTCCCGGCGCGACGCTCTCCAAAGTGGTGGTCTCGATTGGCGGCTACACCGGTACCGAGGATGTGCTGGCCGCATCGACTGGGGCGGCAACCGGCAATATTACCGCCAGTTACGACCCGGCGGCCGGGCAACTCACGTTGATCTCGCCTGGCGCCACCGCCACCATCGGCCAGTGGCAGTCGGCGCTCAGTGCGCTGACCTACTACGACAGTGTCGATCAGCCGCAGCGGTTTGCCATCACGTCTCCGGGTACGCCGCGTGTCGTCGAGTACTCATTGACCGACGCGACGACCTCCGCGACCCTCAGGTTGCGCCTCGGCAGTATCGACGTCATTGCGGTCAATGACTCGCCGGTCCTTGATCCGGCTATTGCGGTCACCCTGCCGCTGTCCATCGAGGACGCGCTATCCGCGCCCAGCGGTGCGGCCGGAACTTTGGTCGGGGCGTTGGCCAATTCCGCCAATATCGCTGACCCGGATCAAAACAACGCCAATACCAGCACCTTCCCGGGCCCGGACGGCGTTGCCATCGTCAGCGCCGATACCACGCGCGGCAACTGGTGGTTCAGCACCAACAACGGTGCCACCTGGACCGAGTTCGCCGGGGCCGGGCTTCCGGCGATCTCGGCCACCAATGGGCTGCATCTGGCGGCGGATGGTGGTACGCGGATCTATTTCCAACCGACGATTGTGAACGACAACGGTGCCATTGTGCCGGCGCTGTCCTATCGGGCGTGGGATGGGGCGGATGGGCTGCCGAATGGGTCACTGGCGGCGTTGCCGACGGATAGTGCGCTGGGCACCGGGGTGAATACCGCGGCTTCGGCGTATTCGGCGGCGATCAAGCAGATCAATGTGACGATCGCGCCGGTGAATGATGCGCCGGTGGCGAGTGGCGGGACGGTGTTGCTGGCGACGCCGGAGGATAGCGCAAACCCGCCGGGGGATACGGTGAGCAACCTGTTCGCCCCGGCCTTCACCGATACTGCCGACCAGCAGCATACGGTGGCCAATCCCACGGGGTCGGTTGCCAATCTGCTGGCGGGTGTGGCGGTTGTCGCCAATCCGACGCCTCCGGCCGAGGGCACCTGGCGGTACTCCATCGACGGCGGCACCACCTGGGTGCCGATCCCGACGACGCTGACCGATGGTTCGGCGTTGATCCTGTCGGCGGCCGCCAAGATCGACTTCCTGCCGGCGCCGAACTTCAATGGTGCGCCGTTGCCGCTGACGGTGCGGTTGATCGATGGGTCCACCGATGTGCCGCTGGTGGGGGGCACCACGGGTGCCGGCCTGCTCTCCGGTCCGCAGGTGCTGAGCGGGGTTGACGTGTCCGGCCCCAGGGATGGCGGCATTACCGCCGTGAGCGGTGGGACGGTGCAGCTTGTCACCACTGTTCCGCCGGTGAATGACGCGCCGGTGGCGAGCGGGGGGGCGACGCTGGCGCCGGTGAATTCGGCGCAGCACAATCCGCCGGGCGATACGGTGGTGAACCTGTTCACGCCGAGCTATGTCGATACGGTTGACGGGCAGAAGACGCCGCTCAATCCGACGGGGTCCGTGCCCAATCCGTTCGCCGGGGTGGTGGTGGTTGGCAATCCGACGCCGCCGGTGGATGGGGTGTGGAAGTATTCGCCCAACGGGGGCACCACCTGGGACCCGATCCCGACCACGGTGACCGATACCAGCGGGCTGGTGCTGGGCCCCAATGTGCGAATCGCGTTTTTCCCCAATCCGAACTTCCATGGTCCGGTGCCGCCGTTGCAGGTGCGGCTGATCGACGGCTCGATCGACGTGCCGCTGTCCGGGCCGACGACCGGGGCGGCGTTGGTGAATACCAGCACGGTGATCACCAATGTGGATGTGTCCGGGCCGCGGCATGGCGGGATTACGCCGGTCAGCACCGGGCTGGTGCCGCTCGATACCACCATCACGCCGACGCCGGGGCCGCGGCCGCCCTCCAATGTGATCAATCCGTTCGGTGATTCCAATCGCTTCACCGCGCCGGGCGGGATGCCGCCGGGGTATCTGCTGGGCACCACGGTGTATCGCTCGCTGGTGACGGACCAGGTGGGGATCATCAATGTGTCCGCCGATGCGTTCTATGGCAGCGGGGCCAATCAGCACCTCAGCTATGAGGCGCGGATGGCGAGCGGGGCCAGCCTGCCGCCGTGGCTGACGTTCGATGCATCGACGTTGAATTTCCGGGGGGTGCCGCCGGAATCGGCGACCGGGACGCTGGATATCAAGATCATCGCGACCACGCCGGCCGGCATGCAGGCGACGAGCGAAATCCATGTGTTCATCACGCGCCAGCCGAGTGATCTGCTGTCATTGCTGCGGGCGACGCGGGTGAATGACAGCAACCTGCGGCCGCCGGCGCCGGTTCGCGCCGCGCCGGTGCGGCCAACGCCTCCACGGCCAACGCCGCGGCCGACCGCCGAGGTGGCGGTTCCGTTTGGCCTTACCGCCCAGCTTCGCGACCAGACCCAGGCCGGGCGGCTGGCCCGCGCCCGCACGCTGCTTGCCGCCATTGCCGACGCCGCCGACTGATGACCCACCCTGTTCGCCTGGAGACGACCTTGCCCCGCCAGAACACCTCCCGCCCGATCCTGGCGGTAATTGGCCTGCTGACCCTCGCCGCCTGTGGCATTCGCCCGGAACCGCTGACCGACGAGGCCAATGTGAGCCGCGCGCGGGCGGATCGCGCGGTGATCGCGCAGAACTATGTGCCGCTCGATGGGCCGCTCAGCCTGGGCGGGGCGATCGCGCGGGCGTTGAAATACAACTACGACAGCCAGTTGGCGCAGGCCGAGATCGGGCTTCAGGAGAAGCAGCTTGATCTCGCGATGGCGCAGATGCTGCCGCGGCTGGCGACCCAGGCGGGCTATAACTGGCGCAACAATCCCAATGCGGCGGAAAGCATCAACGTGCGGACCCGCGAGCAGAGCCTGGCCTGGTCGTATTCGGAGCAGCCCGAGCGCGGCAATGCGGATATCACGTTCTCCTGGAACGCGCTGGACCTGGGGGTGAGTTATTTCCAGGCCAAGCAGCAGGGGTGGCGGGCGCTGATCGCGGTGGAGCGGCGGCGCAAGGTGATCGACAATATCGTCAAGACCACGGCGCAGGCGTATTGGCGGGCCTCGGCGGCGGAGCGGATGCTGCCGAAGATCGATCCGATGCTGGCCGAGGCGCGGCGCTCGCTGGTGACCTCGCAGAAGGTGGCGGCACAGAGCT
This sequence comes from uncultured Rhodospirillales bacterium, assembly GCA_903845065.1. Lineage (GTDB taxonomy): Bacteria > Pseudomonadota > Alphaproteobacteria > Acetobacterales > Acetobacteraceae > CAIYPH01. The sequence continues at coordinate 21,508 of CAIMWH010000378.1, forward strand.
TGCAGAACCCGATGGTGCTGCTCGATTTCCAGCAGAACATGATCATCGTGCTGGCGGAGTTGGAGAAAATCCGCAACGACATGGCGGCCGCGCAGGTGGAGATCACCTCGTTGATCAATGTGCCGCCGGGCAGCCGGATCAGTTATTCGACGGCGCCCGAGGACATGCATCCGGCGTTCGCCATCGACAACCACAAGCTGGAGGATATCGGGCTGGCGATGCGGCCGGAACTGCGCATCGAGGCCTATCAGCAGCACATCGACCGGCAGGATATCTACAAGGAAATCCTGAAGATGATGCCGGGCGTGGGCGTGTTCGGCAGCCTCAACTATGACTCCAACAACCTGTTGTACAAGAATACCTGGGGCGAACTGGGGGTGCGGGCCACGTTCAACCTGTTCAACATGGTGCAGGGGCCGCGGGCGATCGCGGTGGCCGAGAAATCGGTGGAGTTGGATGAGCAGCGGCGGATTGCGCTGTCCGTCGCGTTGCTTGGGCAGATCAATTTGTCGGTGCAGGAATATGCCAATGCGCTCGACAGCTACAAGACCGCCGAGCAGATGGACCGGATCGGGCAGCAGGTGGGCCGCGTGGCCGATAATGTGACGCTCGCGGGCGTGCAGACCGAGGCGGACCGGGTGCGGCGGCAGTTGACGGTGCTGACGACGCGGATCAATCGGGACAAGGCGCTGGCGCGGGTGCATGGGGCGCTGACGTCAGTGTATTCGTCGGTCGGGGTGGATCTGGTGCCGGCCGGGGCCGATCTCAATGCGTTGGCGGATCTTACGAAGCAGGTGGAGGCGGCGATCCGGGACTGGCAGTCCGGGCGGTTGCCGGAGTTGCCGATGGTGACGGCGGCGGTGAACTGAATGCGCCGCGCGATTCTTTTCGCGCTCGCGGTGGTGGCCACCGGGAGCGCGCGTGCCGAAACCGAGCAGCCGCCGATCGGGGTGCAGATCGTGGCGCGGACCACGGCGCAGATCGGGGCGCCGATGGCGGGGCAGTTGTTGGAGTTTCCGTTGGCGGACGGTGATGCGTTTGCGGCGGGGCAGCTTCTGGCGCGGTTCAATTGCGCCCAGCCGGAGGCGGCGATTGCGCGGGCGAAGGCGGAGGCGGACAAGCGGGCGGATATCTTCGCGACGCAGCAATCGCTCAAGGCGTTGAATTCGTACTCGAAGGTGGAACTCAAGACCGCACAGAACGATGTGGCGGTGGCGCAGGCGGAGTTGGCGCTGGCGCGCACCACGGTGGCGAACTGCACCATCAAGGCGCCGTTCGCAGGGCGGGTGTCCAATATCGCGGTGCGGAATTTCTCGTTTGTGCAGATGGGGGCGCCGCTGCTGGATATTCTCGACGAGAGCACGCTGGAACTGGAACTCATCGTGCCGTCCCGGTGGTTGGCGTGGCTGGCGCCGGGGGCGGGGTTCAAGGTGCGGATCACCGAGACCAACCGGGACTATGACGCGACGCTCACCCGGTTTTCCGGGCGGGTGGACCCGGCGAGCCAGACCATCAAGATCTATGGGCGTATTCCGGCGACGCCGCCGGGGCTGCTGCCGGGGATGAGCGGCACCGCCGTGTTTCCGAGCGCGCCGAATTGAGGCGGCCGGGGGCGCCATGTCGGGCGCGCTGAACCAGCAACTGCTGCGCCTGGCCGGCGTGTTGCAACTGGCGCAGCGGGCGCGGGAGGTTGGGCGGGACGAGCTGGGGTTCGTGATCGTCAACGAGACGGTGCAGGCCGTTGCGTATGACCAGGCGGCGTTGTGGGATGTGCGGCGCGGGCGGGTGGTGGCGTTGTCGGGGGTGGCGCGGCCGGAGTTGGGGGGGCCGTATGTGGCGTTCCTGCGGGGGGTGTTTCGGCGGTTGCGCTTGGTTCCGCCGGGGGTGGTGACGGCGGAGGCTTCGTGGGGGGATTTTCTGGCGCCGTGCGTGGCGTGGTGTCCGCTGGTGGTGGGCGGGCAGGTGGTGGCGGGGCTTTTGCTGGCGCGGCGGGATGCGTGGGGCGAGGGGGACCTGCAACTGCTGGAGATGCTGGCGGGCGGGTATGCGCAGAGTTGGGAATTGGCGCGGGCGCGGCGGGCTTCGTTGCGGCCGGGGTGGTCGCGGCGGGTGCGGCAGGGGGCCGTGGTGGCGGGCGTGGTGGCGCTGGGGGTGTTGGGGGCGATGCCGATCCCGAGTTCGGCGATTGCGCCGGCGGAGGTGATGGCGGCGGCGCCGGCGTTCGTGCGGGCGCCGTTTGCCGGGGTGATCGACAGTATCGCGGTGGCGCCGAATGCGGAGGTGCAAGCGGGGCAGGCGGTGGTGCAGCTCGACCGGCGGCAGCTTGAGGCGCAGCTTCGGGTGGCGGAGAAGGCGGGGGAGGTGGCGGACTCGCAGTATCGGCAGGCCTCGCAGGAGGCGATCACCGATCCGCGGGCGCGGGAGCAGTTGGCGGTATTGCGGGCGAAGCTCGATGAGGCGCGGGCGGACCTGGAGTATCGGCGCACGCTGCTGGGGCGGGCGGCGATACCGGCGCCGGCGGCGGGGATCGCGGTGTTCAATGATGCCGCCGATTGGATCGGGCGGCCGGTGGAGACCGGCGAGCGCATCATGCTGGTGGCGGCGCCGCTGTCGCACCGGGTGGAGATCGAATTGCCGGTGCCGGATGCGATCACGCTCGATCTGGGCGCGCGGGTGTTGTTTTTCGACAATCTGAATCCGGATCGGCCGTCCGAAGCGCGGCTGACGCGGGTGAGTTACACCACGACGCTGAGTGTCACCGGGGTGCTGGTCTATACCTGCGATGCCGAACTGGCGGAGGGGCCCGGGCTGCGGCTTGGGCTGAAGGGGAGTGCGAAGGTGTTTGGCCCATCGCGGCCGCTGGCGCTGTGGCTGCTGCGGCGGCCGATTGCCTGGTTGCGCGAACTGGTGGGATGAGCGCGCTCGTTCTGCCGCCGTTGCGCGAGGACCTGGCGCTGTCGCGCGGTCCGGTGATGGCGGGGGTGCCGACGTGGACGGTGTATGATCCGGCGCGGCATCGGTATATCCGGCTGGGGTGGCAGGATTTCGAGATCCTGAGCCGGTGGGGGCTGCGCGATCCGGCGGCGATTGTGGCGGCGTTGGAGGCCGAGACGACGCTGCGGCCGGGCGCGGCGGATATCCTGCAATTGGCGGCGTTTTGTCGCGATGCCGAACTGCTGCGGCCGGTTGGGGCGGCGGACAGCGCGCGGCTGGCGGCGTCGGCGCGGCGGGGGGAGCATGGGGTCGGGACGTGGCTGATCCATAATTACTTGTTTCTGCGGCTGCGGTTGTTGAATCCGGACCGGCTGCTGGCGGGGTTGCTGCCGTTTGTGGGGTTTCTGTTCACCCGCGCCTTTCTGGGCGTGCTGGTGGGAGGCGTGGCGCTGGCGCTGTTTTTGGTGTCGCGCGAGTGGGACAGCTACACGCATAGCCTGGTGGCGTTGTTCAGCCTGGATGGGTTGCTGTGGATGGGGGTGGCGCTGTCGGGCACCAAGGTGATCCATGAACTCGGGCACGGGCTGGCGGCGAAGCGGCTGGGGTGTCGGGTGCCGGCGATGGGGGTGGCGTTCCTGGTGTTGTGGCCGGTGCTGTGGACGGACACGACGGATGCATGGCGGCTGGTGCGGCGGCGGGACCGGCTGCTGATCGATGGCGCCGGGATGCTGGCGGAGATCACGGTGGCGGTGCTGGCGACGCTGATGTGGGCGATCCTGCCGGATGGTCCGGCGCGGGATGCTGCGTTCGTGCTGTCGAGTTCGACGTGGATATTGACGTTGCTGGTGAACCTCAGCCCGCTGATGCGGTTCGATGGCTACTACATCCTGTCCGATCTGCTCGATGTGGCGAATTTGCAGGATCGGGCGTTCCGGCTGGCGCGATGGCGGTTGCGGGAGGCGCTGTTTCGGCCGGGGGTGGCGGCGCCGGAGCGGCATGCGACGGGGCTTGGGGCGGTGTTGCTGGCGTATGCTTATGCCAGTTGGGTGTATCGGTTTTTCCTGTTCACTGGGATTGCGGTGCTGGTTTACCACCTCGCGTTCAAGGCGCTGGGCGTGGTGCTGATGGGCATCGAGCTGTGGTTTTTCGTGTGCCGGCCGATCCTGGGCGAGGTGGTGGCGATGGCGCGGCTGGGCATGGGGACGCGGCTGAACCGGCATGGCGTGGTGACGCTGGTGCTGCTTGGCGGGTTGGTTGGGCTGGCGGTGGTGCCGTGGCATGGGCGGGTGGACGCGCCTGGCATTCTGCGCGCGGCGCGGCAGGCTACGCTTTATACTGCGGAGCCGGGCCGGTTGCTTGCGCTGGCCGCCGATCAGTCGGCCACGGAGGCGGGTGCGGCGTTGTTCACGCTGGCCTCGGCGGATATCGCCCATGCCATCCGGGTGGCCAGTGCGCAGCTTGCGGCGGCGCAGGCGGATCTGGCCTCGCGCAGTTTCGATGCCGAGCGGAGGCGGGCGCAGCAGGCGGCGGCGGCGCGGGCGTCCGAAGCGGCGGCGGCGTTTGCGCATGCGGAGGCGCGGGCGGCGGACCTGACGGTTCGGGCGCCGTTTGCCGGGATTGTGGTGGATGTGCCGCGGAGCCTGGCGGTGGGGGCGGATATCAAACGGCTGGAGCCGCTGGGGGTGCTGATCGATCCCGCCGGTCCGGTGGTGGAGGCCTATGTCAGCGAGAACGATCTCGATCGGGTGGCGCTGGGCGCCGGCGCGGTGTTTTTGCGCGGCGATGGGAGCCGGCTGGGGTTGCGCGTGACGGATATCGCGCTGGTTTCCACGCGGGCGCTGGAGGCGGCGGAGTTGGGTTCGCCCAATGGCGGGGCCATTCCGGCGCGGCGCGATGCGCGGGGCGTGCTGGTGCCGGAGCATGCGGTGTACCGGGTGCAGTTCGCGGTGCAAGCGGGCCAGGCGGTGACGAGCCGGGAGGTGGGGCATGTGGTGATTGGCGCGCCGGCCGAGAGCCTGGTGCGGGCCACCTATCGGCGGGCGGTGGCGCTGTTGCAGCGCGAAACGGCGCTCTGACGGGGGGCGCTACTCCGCGCGGAAGGCGGGGGTGAGGTCCACGACTTCGGGTTCGACGCCGATATGGGCGAGGAAGCGCAGCAGGTCGGCCGGGGGCAGGATCAGGGTGGCGGTGTTGACCAGGGGGTGCACGAGGACGGCGGGTGCTTCGAGCATGGCGGCGTGGAGGACGAGGCGGACTTCGCGGCCGGTGTCGTTGATCATGGCGAGCGGGGTGACGGCGCCGGGCTGGACGCCGAGGACGCGGACGAGTTCATGGGCCGAGCCGAAGGAGACGCGCTTGGAGCCGATGACGCCGGCGAGCAGCTTGGTGTCGACGGAGTTGTCGGCGGGGAGCACGACGAGCCAGAGTTGCTTGCCGCTATCCTTGATGAAGAGGTTCTTCACCGCCATGCCGGGCAGGGCGTCCCAGTATTCATGCGCGTCGGTGACGGTGCGCAGCGGCGGGTGTTCGACGGCGGGCGGCGCGAGCGCGATGGCGGCGAAGGCGGTGGCGAGGGGTTCGGGAAGCGGCATGCTCAGGCTCCAAAACGGGCCGAGACGGCCCCCAGAATGCCGAAATCGGCGTAGACGGTGTCATGCGGGGCGATCGGCATCGGGGTGAGGCAGGTGCCGGTGGTGACGACCTGGCCGGCGCGCAGGGTGATGCCGAGGGTTGAGAGTTCGTTGACCAGCCAAGCCAGGGCGATGCGGGGGTCTGCGAGGACGTTGGCGCCGATGCCGTCGATTTTTGGGCCGGCGGAGATGGCGGCGGAGACCTTGTGGGTGGCGAGGTTGATGGTGCGCCAGTCCGTGGTGGTGGGGCGGCCGAGGATGAAGTCGTGGGCGCAGGCGAGGTCGGCGATGAGGTTGGGGGCGCCGGCGGTGATGAAATCCTGGAAGCGGCTGTCGGGGATTTCGAGGGCGGGGTGGAGGGTGGCGACGGCGGCGAGGGCTTCTTCGACGGTGTAGGGGGTGGGGCGGGGCGGTAGGTCGTGCGCCATGCGGAAGGCGAACTCGGCTTCGGCGACGCGCATGTGGTTGGCGGCGAAGGGGATGGTGGCGGTTTCGGGGTGGACGCGCTCGGCGAAGATGCGGCCGGCGAGGGGGGCATCGACGCCGATGTGGCGTTGGCCGGCGATGGAGGTGGCGGCGATTTTCCAGCCGTAGACCGGGGCGGCGCTGAAGGGTTCGAGATGGGCCTGGATGGCGTAGCCCTCGGCGCGGGTGGCGGGGCGCAGGGCGCCGGGTAGGGCGGCGAGGCGGTGGCCGGATTGCCAGTGCTCGTGGATGAGGCGGGCGGCGGCGGCGGCCTGGGTGTCGGTGATCATGGTGCCGTCATAGAGCAACTCGGCGATTTGGCCCAAGCGGGGGGTCAGCCGAGGAAGGACAGCACCGTCATCACCACCAGCACCACGGCGAGGGCGACGTTGATGATGCGGGACTGCACAGGGTGGTGCAGCAGGCGGGAGAGCCACACGCCGGCGAGCAGCCAGAAGAGGTGGATGAGCACGATCATGCCGGTGAGCAGCGCGGATTTCAGCACGGCGTCGGCGGAGGGGCTGGCGGGCAGCAGGGTGGCGCCGGCGAAGACGGCGGCGATGGCGAGGTAGGCCTTGGGGTTGGCGATGGCGAGGACGAAGCCGCCGAGGAAGGCCGGGGTGGGGAGGGTGGCGTCGCGGGTTTGCAGGGGGCGCGCGGTGGCGATCTGCCAGGCGAGATAAAGGATGTAGACGACGGAAACGGCGCCGAGGGCGGTGGCGGCGTGGGGGACGGCGAGCACCAGGGCCACCACGCCGATGGCGACGGCGAGCAGGACGGCGGTGGTGCCGGCGATCAGGCCGCCGACGTAGCGCAGGGAGCGGCGGATGCCGAACGCGGCGCCGATGGCGGTGGCGCTGACGGTGGAGGGGCCGGGGCTGCCCATGATGACCACCGAGGCCAGCAGCAATGCCGAAAGTGGCCGCCAGATTTCCGTCAACCCGCCCGCCTGGTCAAACATCGCCGTTCCCCCGGATGCAAACCGCCATCGGCCAGAATGCCGCAGGCCGCGCCGTTGCGCATCCCCCCGGGCCATTGACGCCCGCCGCGCGGGCCGCCCATCCTCCGCCATGGCGTGCCGCAGCGGCGCGCAATCCCGGGGAAACGCCCATGCCGAACGGCGCGATCTTCCATCCTGATTTCAAACCGGAACCCTTCTGGTGGGAAGCCTATCGGCCGAGCGCGGATGATCTGGTCGATGTACCCAAGACCGCTCGGGTGGCCATTGTGGGGGCCGGGTATGGCGGGTTGGCGACGGCGCTGGAGTTGCATCGGCATGGGGTGGAGTGCGTGGTGCTGGAGGCCCGGGAACTCGGGCATGGGGCGAGCACGCGCAGCGGGGGGGCGGTTTCGGGCGGGGTGAATATCGGCAAGAGCTTTACCGGCAAGAGCCTCGATCCGGCATCCGACCGGGCGCGGGGGTTGTTGACCGATGCGGCGGATGCGTTTTCGACCATCGAGCGGTTGGTGGCGGAGGAGAATATCGACTGTTCGTGGCAGAAGACCGGGCGGTTCGTGGGGGCGTGGACGCGCAAGCACTATGCGAGCCAGGCCGGGCGGGTGGCGATGCTGAACGATGCCGCGCAGTCCGAGTGCTACATGGTGCCGCGGGAGCGCCAGCGGGAGGAAATGGCGTCGGACTACTACTATGGCGGGATGGTGGTGGAGCGGGCGGCGTGCCTGCATCCGGCGTTGTACTACAAGGGGTTGCTGGATGCGGTGCGGCGGCGGGGGATCGCGGTGTGCGCGATGGCGCCGGTGGGGCGGATCGTGCGGCATAACGACGGGTGGAAGGTAGGCACCGGTCGGGGGGATATCGAGGTGGACGAGGTTGTCATCGCCACCAATGGTTATACCGGGGACCTGACGCCGAACCTCAAGCGGCGGGTGATCCCGGTGGCGAGCCATATCATCGCGACGGAGGAATTGCCGGAGGGGCTGGCGGCGAGCCTGATCCCGAAGAAGCGCACGCTGTCGGACACCCGGCGGGTGCTGACGTATTATCGGCTGTCGCCGGACCATAAGCGGGTGATTTTCGGCGGGCGGGCGCGGTTCACCGCGGCTTCGCCCGAGGTGACGGCGCCGGTGTTGCAGGCGATGATGGCGGCGCGGTTTCCGCAGTTGAAGGGCACGCGCGTGACTCATTGCTGGACCGGGAATGTGGCGTTCACCCTCGATGCGGTGCCGCATATGGGGCAGGATGACGGGATGCATTACCTGCTCGGCTGCAACGGCAGCGGAGTGGCGATGATGACGTATCTTGGCACCCAGACGGCGCGGAAGATCGCGCGGGTGGCCAATCATTCCAACCACTTCGATGCTGAGGATTTTCCGGATCATCCGCTGTACGGCGGCAATCCGTGGTTCCTCCCCGCCATCGGTAGCTGGTACCGGCTGCGCGACACCATCGACCGCATGCAAGCGGATTGGACGTCCTGATGACCCACACCACCGGCCGCCGGCTGTTTCTGGAACTGCTGAAGCAGGAGGGGGTGCGGGTGCTGTTCGGCAATCCGGGCACCACCGAGTTGCCGTTGATGGATGCGTTGGCGGGGGAGGAGGACATTCGCGACGTGCTGGCGCTGCAGGAGGCGCTGGTGATGGCGATGGCGGATGGCTATGCGCGGGCCTCGGGGGGGATTGCGGCGTGCAATGTTCATGTCGCGCCCGGGTTGGGCAACGCGATGGGGATGATGTTCGATGCGATGAAGGCGGGTTCGCCGGTGTTGATCACGGCGGGGCAGCAGGCGCAGGGGTTCGGCATCACCGAGCCGAATTTGTATGCCGAGTTGCCGCCGATGGCGCAGCATTTCACCAAGTATGCGGTGGAGGCGCGCTCGATCCGGGATTTGCCGCGGCTGCTGCATCGGGCGGTGAAGACGGCGCTGGCGCCGCCGACGGGGCCGGTGTTTGTCTCGTTGCCGGTGGATGTGATGAATGCCGAGGGGGAGGTGGCGATCGGGCAGCCGAGCCGGATTGCGGCGCGGACGCTGGCTGATCCGGCTGAGATTGCGGTGGCGGCGGGCCTGCTGCGGGGGGCGCAGCGGCCGGTGATCATCGCGGGGGATGCGGTGGACCAGGGCCGGGCGGCGGCGGAGCTGGTGGCGTTCGCGGAGGCATTGGGGGCGCCGGTGTATCTGGAGGGGGAGGCGACGACGTTGCCGTTCCCGCCGGCGCATCCGTTGTTTCGCGGGCCGATCACCCGGCTGGGGGGGTGGATCAGGGGGTTGCTGGATCAGCATGACCTGCTGTTTTCGGCCGGGGCGGATTTGTTCACGCTGTCGCTGCCGCCGGATGTGGTGCCGGTGCCGGAGGGGATGACGATCGTGCATCTCGATCCCAATCCGTGGGAGTTGGCGAAGAACTATCCGACCGCGGCGTGTTTGCTGGGGGAGCCCAAGGTGACGCTGCCGGCGCTGACGGAGGCGCTGGAGGCGGCGATGAGCGGGGCCGATCGGGCGCGGCGGGACCTGCGGATGGCGGCGACGACGGCGGCGATCGCGGCCGATCTGGCGGCGTTGCATGCGCGGGCGACGGCGGAGGCCGGGCGGACGCCGGTATCGCCGCTGTCGCTCATGCAGGCGCTGGGTGAGCATTTGCCGGCGCATGGGGTGGTGGTGGACGAATCGATTTCCTCGGGCGCCGGGTTGTTCCAGTTCCTGCGCCATGTCGGGCCGGGCGGGGTGTTCGGCAATCGGGGCGGGGGGATCGGCTGGGGGTTGCCGGCGGCGATCGGGGTGCAGCTTGCGATGCCGGAGCGCCGGGTGGTGGCGATGATCGGGGATGGCAGCGCGATGTATTCCATCCAGGCGCTGTGGACGGCGGCGCATGAGAAAATCCCGGTGATTTTCGTCATCATCAACAACCGGGCGTATCGCATCCTCAAGCAGCGGCTGTCGGCGACCAAGGGGGCGGCGGCGCAGCGCGGGCGCTATGTGGGGATGGAACTCGACAAGCCGGCGATCAGTTTCACCGGGATGGCGGCGGCGATGGGGGTTCCGGCGGTGGCGGTTTCGTCCATCCCGAAGTTCATCGAGGCGTTGAAGCTGGGGCTGCACTCCGATCATCCGCTGCTGATCGAGGTGGCGATCGATCCGACGTTCCAGGCTTGAGGGCGAGGGCGAACAGCACGGCGATGGGCAGCACGCCCCAGGCGAAGCTGGTGCCGAAGCTGAGGATGGGGGTGAGGACGATGGCCAGGAGCGTGGCGATTTCGAGGATGCTGAAGCCGCGCGCCAGGCGGGCCTGGACCCACCAGAGCGCGGCGGCGGCGGCGGCCGGCAGGTCGTAGATGAAGCCGTAGGGGCTGGCGACGTAGAGGCCGAGGGCGACGGCGGTATCGGGCGCGCGGCGCCATACCAGCCAGGCGGCGAGCAGGGCGGCGAGGTTCTGGATGATCGTGGCTGGGGTGGGGCCGAGCCAGAGCGCGGCCTGGTGGATTGTCGGCATCAGGTGGCCGATGGGCATGTCGCCGAGATGGGCTTCGGCGTGGCTGCGCAGGCCGGTGAGCCAGTCGAGCCAGATGGCGGGGCCGAAGGCCAGGGAGAGCAGCACGACGGCGATGGCGCAGGTGGCTGCTGCGCTCGCGATGACGCGCCATTGGCGGGCGCCGAGGAGGGCGATGGGGATCAGCAGGCCGAACTGCGGCTTGTAGGCGAGGGCGCCGAACAGGATGCCGGCGAGGATGGGGCGGGTTTCGCGCAGGCGGAGGCCACCGAGCAGGAGGGCGCCGGTGAGGAAGCCGTTCTGGCCGGCCGCGAGGGCGATGGCGGTGGTGGGCAGGGCGAGCAGGACCAGGGACCAGCGCCAGGAGCCCTTGGTGGCGGCCCATAGATAGAGCGCCAAAGTGAGGCCCATGAAGGCGAAATAGGCGGTGCGCAGCGGAAGCAGGGCGAACAGGGCCATGAACAGCGCGAAGGGCGGCGGGTAGAGGTAGGGGGCGGCGATTTCGTCGAGATCGCCGAGGTCATGGCGGAAGGCGTTCAGGGTTTCGCTGTCGTAGAGGCCGTGGAAGCCGTGGGCCAGGACGAAGCGGCCGATGCTCCACAGGGCGCTGAAATCGCCGGGGGCGGCGATGTCGGGGCTGGTCAGCAGCTTGAACAGCAGGCTGATGTTCCAGGCGAGCAGCAGCGCGCCGGCGGCCGCGACGAGGGCGATGAGAACGGGGGATCGCGCCGGCCAGTATGTCATCGCGAGATCCGAACCGGTGCTGGACGGATGCGCGGCCGATCCGCCCATCGGTGCGCATTATCGCGGTATTCGGCCGGGCGGCAACGCGGGGATTGGCGGTTCTTTCGCTGGCCCTTCGCGGTGCATTCGCTATGCTTCCCGCAAAGACCACCGGAGGAAACCAATGAACCGCGCCATGCCTCGCCGGCCCCTGCTGGCCGGACTTGCCGCCGCCCTTGTGCCGGCCGCGCCGCGCTTGGCGCATGCCGAGTTCGAGGCGCTGTATGAGGCGGCCAAGAAAGAGGGCTCGCTGACCTGGTACACCGCGCATACCGATGGCGAGACGGCGGAACTCACCGGGCGGTTGTTCACCTCGAAATATCCCGGCGTGAAGGTCAATGTGATCCGCACCACGGCGCAGGTGGCGTATGAGCGGTTGTTGCAGGATATCAAGAATAACATCGCGGCGTGCGATGTGTTCAGCTCAACCGATCCGGGCCACGACGAGGAGTTGAAGAAGCGCAAGCTGCTGGCGAAGATCACGCCGGCCAATGCGGCGGGGCTGTCCGAGCCGTTCCAGGGGGTTGATCCGGACGGGTTCTATTATCCGACCTCGGCCGGGCTGGTGCTGATTACCTATAATACGAAGAAGGTGAAGCAGGAGGACGCGCCGAAGAACTGGCCCGACCTGCTTGATCCGAAGTGGAAGCGGCAGGTCTCGACCGGGCATCCCGGGTTCTCGGGCTACGTGGGCACCTGGGCGCTGGCGATGCGCAAGCTGTATGGGTGGGAGTATTTCGAGAAGCTGGAGAAGAACCAGCCACAGATCGGGCGATCCGTGAATGATACTGTCACCGTGTTGAATTCGGGCGAGCGGTCGGTGGCGGCGGGGCCGTCGGGGACGACGTTGATGACGGCGGACAAGGGCAATCCGCTGGCGCTGATTTATCCGACCGATGGGGCGGTGCTGCTGGTGTCGCCCTCGGCGGTGATGGCCAATGCGCCGCACCCCAATGCTGCCAGGTTGTTCATGGAGTTCCTGTTGTCTGACGATCATGCGCGGTTGTCGGTGGAATCGCGCAATGAGTCGCTGCGGCCGGGGGTGTTGCCCAAGGCGGGGGCGAAGCCGTTCAGCGAGGCGAAGATTATTCGGCTCAGCACGGCGGAAATCCAGAAGGGCATTCCGGAGGTGATCGAGCAATGGCGCGATACGTTCGGGAACTAGATGACCCGGCGGTTTGATCCTCTCATCCTGCTGTGGGTGGCGCTGGCGCTGATCCTGGGGTTCCTGGTGATCAATCCGCTGTTGCGGCTGGTGATGACGAGCCTGGAGGCGGCGGATACCGGGGCGTTCACCTTCGCCAACTACGTCGCGGCCTATGGGCGGCCGCGCTATGTGCAGGCACTGTGGAATTCGTTGCGGCTGGGCTTGTCGGTCACGGTGCTGTGCCTGGTGTTCGCGCTGCCGATGGCGTGGGCGGTATCGCGGACGGATATGCCGGGGAAGGGGGCGATACGGCTGCTGGTGCTCGGCGCGTTCATCACGCCGCCGTATCTGGGGGCGATCGGCTGGATTTTGCTGGCCGGGCCGAACGCGGGGTGGATCAACAAGCTGTATGTGGCGCTGACCGGGGCTTCGGAGGGGTTTCTCGATATCTACTCGTTCCCGGGGCTGGTGTTCATCATCGCGGTGTATTCGTTTCCCTATCTGTTCATTTTCACGTCCTCGGCGCTGGATGTGGTGTCCTCCGAGATGGAGGATGCGGCGAATATCCTCGGCGCCGGGACGTTGCGGACGATGGCGCGGATTACCTTGCCGCTGGTGCTGCCGGCCATTCTGGGCGGCGCCATCGTGACGTTCCTGGAGACCATCGCGCTGTTCGGGTCGCCGGCGCTGATCGCTATTCCGGCGCGGTTCAATGTGGTGACGACGCAGTTGCAGCAGTTCTTCAGCCCGCCGGTGCGGGCCGAGGTGGCGGCGGCGTATGCGGTGCCGCTGCTGCTGATCACCGTGGTGCTGTTCGCGTTGCAGCGCTGGTTGATCGCGCGCAAGGGGTTCGTGTCCTTGACCGGGAAGGGCGGCGAGCGGCGGATGATCCCGCTGGGGCGGTGGCGGTTCGTGATGCTGGGGTATTGCGGGTTCGTGCTGTCGCTGTCGGTGCTGTTGCCGTATGCGGCGCTGTCGCAGGCGGCGCTGTCCAAGGCGTGGGGGCAGGGGTGGAGTTTCGACAACCTGACGCTGGGGAACTTCCATTATCTGCTGTTCGTGCATGACAGTGCCGGGCAGTCGGTGCTGAACAGCTTCATCTATGCGGCCTCGGCGGCGTGCCTGGCGATCGGGCTGGCGCTGTCGATCGCGTATATTGTCAGCCGGAAGTTGCTGCCGTTTGCGGAGGTGCTGGGGTTCCTGTGCATGGCGCCGTTCGTGGTGCCGGGGATTGTGCTGGCGATTGCGTTCTATGCCGCGTATGCGCCGCCGCCGTTCGCGCTGTATGGCACCGGGCTGATCCTGGTGCTGGCGTTCACCACGCGGTTCCTGCCGATCGGGTTCGCCAATGCCTCGGCCGCGTTGCGGGGGATCAATCCGGAGATGGAGGAGGCCGTTCGCATCCTGGGCGGTGGCCGGTTGCTGGCGGTGCGCCGGGTGATGGTGCCGTTGATGAAGCGGGGGCTGATCGGGGCCTGGCTGCTGGTGTTCATTCCGGCGACGCGGGAGTTGAGCACGGCGATGTTTCTGTATGGGCCGAAGACAAGGACGATGTCGGTGATGCTGCTTGATCTTTCCGAGGAGGGGAAGTTCGAGCATCTCGCGGCGCTGGGGTTCATGCTGCTGGCGGCGACGATTGTTATCGTGGGCGTGGGGTATCGCCTCGTCGGCGGGGATTTCATGATGCGGCGGGAGCGGACGTGAGCAAGCTGGTTCTGAGCGGTCTGGGCCGCAGCTTTGGCGGTTTTGCCGCGGTGGAGAATGTCAGCCTGACCCTGGCGGAGGGGGAGTTTGTCTCGCTGCTCGGGCCGTCCGGCTGTGGCAAGACCACCACGTTGCGGATGATCGCCGGGTTCATGAAGCCTTCGGCCGGGAGCATCGCGGTGGATGGGCGGGTGATTTCGACGCCCGAGCAGGTGGTGCCGCCGGAGCAGCGCGGGATGTCGATGATTTTCCAGTCCTATGCGATCTGGCCGAACATGACGGTGGGGGAGAACGTCGCGTTCGGGCTGAAGCTGCGCAAGTTGCCGCGGGCGGAGGCGGAGCGGCGGCTGGCGACGATCCTGGATGTGGTGCGGCTGGCGCACCTGGTGGATCGGTATCCGGCGGAGTTGTCGGGCGGGCAGCAGCAGCGGGGGGCGCTGGCGCGGGCGATCGTGATCGAGCCGGCGGTGTTGCTGCTCGATGAGCCGCTGTCCAACCTCGATGCCAATTTGCGCGAGGATATGCGGGCGGAAATTCGCCGGCTGCATGATGCGTTTCGGATTACCACGGTCTACGTGACGCATGACCAATCCGAGGCGATGACGACATCGGACCGGATCGTGGTGATGAACCATGGGCGGATCGAGCAGGTGGATGATCCGGTGAGCCTTTATAACCGGCCGCGCTCGCGGTTCGTGGCGGGGTTCATCGGGCGGACCAATTTTCTCGATGGGCGGATCGAGGGTGGCACGCTGGTGCTGCCGGGGCTGGCGGTGCCGGCGGGGATGGTGCCGGGGCTGGAGACTGGCGCGCGGCCGATCGGGTTTTCGGTGCGGCCCAACACGATTGGGTTGCATCGAGGTGATCCGGGCACGCCGTGGTCCTGCGCCGGGGCGGTGGTTGAGCGGGCGTTCCTGGGCGAATACTGGGACTATGTGGTGCAGCCCTGCGGCACCGCGGCGCGCATCCGGGTTGCAACCTCGCCGCTCGACGTTCATGCCGTCGGCGCGCAAGTGTGGATGAGTATCGATCCGGCCCGGATCGTCGAAGTCCCTCCAGCCGAGACCGCATGACCCTCCGCGCTACCGCGATCGCCCTGCACCGACGCCTCGATTTCGCCTCCGCCCTCAGTCCCGCGTTGCGGGGGATGTTGTGGATGTCCTTGGCGGGGCTGGTGTTTACGTTCCTCAACACCACGATGCGGGTGGTGTCCCAGCATATTCCGCCGTTCGAGACGCAGTTCCTGCGGTATCTCTGCGGGTTGCTGGTGATGATGCCGATTGTGCTGCGGGCGGGGCTGGCGGCGTATAATCCCAAGGGCATCACCGGGCAGTTGTGGCGCGGGGTGGTGCATACCTCGGGGCTGCTGCTGTGGTTCATTGCGCTGCCGCATATCGGGTTGGCGGATATGACGGCGCTGGGGTTCACCTCGCCGATTTTCATCATGCTGGGCGCCACGTTCATTCTGAAGGAGCGGATGCGGGCGGACCGGATGATTGCTGCCGGGATCGGGTTTTTCGGGGTGCTGGTGGTGTTGCTGCCCAATCTTTCCGGGGCGGGGGGGATTTATAACCTGGCGATGCTGGCATCCTCGCCATTGTTCGCGGCCTCGTTCCTGATCACCAAGGCGTTGACCAAGCGGGATCGGCCGGAGGTGATCGTGGTGTGGCAGTCCATCACGGTTTCGTTCTTCTCGCTGCCGTTCGCGCTGATGGACTGGATTTGGCCGAGTCCGCTGGAGTGGCTGGCGTTCGCGATTTGCGGGGTGCTGGGGAGCACCGGCCATTACTGCATGACGCGGGCACTGCGGACGACGGATATCTCGGCCACGCAATCGGTGAAGTTCCTTGATCTGATCTGGAACGCCACCGCGGGGTATATTGTTTTCAGCGATGCGCCGACGCAGACGACGCTGCTGGGCGGGGCGGTGATTTTCTGCGCCACCACCTGGATTGCGCGGCGGGAGGCGCGGGCGCGGGCGGCGTAGGGGCGGCTTGCCACCCCGCCCCATTGGCCAACGCTACCACATGCGGCACGATCCCTTCAGGCCATAGAACACCGGGCGATTCCCGCGTGACGAAGCAAGAGGCTTGGGAGAGAAGCATGGACTACAACGCAGCCTTCGCCGGCATGAAGGTGATTGATTTGAGCGGAGGCGTCGCCGGCCCCTCTTGCGCGATGATGCTGGCGCAGCACGGCGCCGATGTGATCAAGGTGGAAACGCCGCATGCCGGGGGCGACTGGGCGCGCATCCTGGGCAAGACCTATGAGACGCATTCGTCGTTCTCGCTGTATGGCACGCTGGGCAAGCGCAGCCTGGCGCTGGACCTCAAGACCGACGAGGGCAAGGAAATCCTGTGGCGGCTGATCGAGGACGCCGATGTGTTCATCGAGGGGTTCCGGCCGGGGACGATCCAGCGCTACGGGTTCGGCTATGACGCGGTGAGCGCCAAGGTGCCGGGGATCATCTATTATTCGATCTCGGGGTTCGGGCAGACCGGGCCGCTGGCGGGGCGGCCGGCGATGGACCCGGTGTTGCAGGCGTTCAACGGCATCGTGGACGAAAATCGCGGCGAGCATGACAACCATCCGCACCGCATCGCCATTTCGCTGATCGACATGTTCACCGGGTTGCTGGGGTTCCAGGCGATCGCGACGTCGCTGTATGTGCGGCGCGAGCAGGAGGTGAAGCAGGGGCGCTACATCGAGTGCAGCCTGATGCAGGGCGGCGCGATGCTGTCGGTGATCCGGATGATCGCCGGCTACATGGAGCGCGGTAAGTTGCAGCGCGGGATCAATCCGAGCGGGGTGTTCGATACCGCGGACGGGCAGATCAACGTGACCACCATTCGGCCGACCGACTGGCAGCCGTTCTGCGAGGCGCTGGAGCGGACGGATTTGCTGGAGGACCCGCGGTTCAATCCGGCGCCGACGCGGCGGACCAATATCGATGACCTCTATGCGCTGCTGCGGCCGGTGTTCAAGGCGCGGAGCACGGCGTGGCTGTCCGAGCGGTTCACCGCGCGGGGGATCATGAACGGCAAGGTGAACACCTACAGCGAGTTCCTCGCCGAGGAGCAGGTGGTGGCGAGCGGGATCATCGCGTGGCTGAACCAGCCTGGCGTGGGGGAATTGGTGCCGATGCCCAATATCCCGGGGCTGCCGCCGTTCGAGAACGGGACCAAGCGGGCGCATGCGCCGGCGCTGGGCGAGCATACGCGCGAGGTGCTGGCCGACCATGGCTATTCGGTGGAGGAGATCGCCGCGCTGCTGGCCAAGAAGGTGGTGGCGGGGTGATCAGAACTGCCTGAGCAGGCGATCGATGTAGTCCAGCTCAGGCTTGGGGCGGGTACGCTCGGCGCCGCGCCGGCGTAGCTCGTCCTGGATGGCGCGGGTGCGGGCCTGCTCCATTTCCTCGGGCACCTCGGTCTGGCCGCTTTCGTCCAGGCCGCCGGTGCCGTCCTGCATGAGGCGGCCGAGGGGGTCGCGCTTGTCGCCGTCGCGGCGGTCCATGCCTTGGCGGGGGCCCCAGGGGCGGTTGCCGCGGCCGCGGTTGCCGGGCTGGTTGTTGCCGTACTGGTTGCCGAAGCCGGGGCCCTGGCCCTGGCCGTCACCGGGCTGGTCACCGTCCTGGCCGTTTTCGCCCATCTGGTTACCGTCACCCTCGTCATCGCCGTCGTCGTCGCCTTCCTCGTCGCCTTGGCCTTTCATCATCTGGGCCATCTGCTCGCCCATCTGCTTGCTGCCCTTCTGGAGCGCTTCGACGGCGCGCTGCTCGGCGTTGGCGGCGGCGGCATCGCGGCCCTGGGCGAGTGCTGCGCCGGCGTCACGCATGGCGCCATCGGCCTCGCCGAGGTTGGGTGGGATTTTGCCGGTGAGGTCCCCGTGCTGCTGCATGAGTTCGCCGAGGGCGCGGCGCATGGCCTGCTGCATCTTGAGGTCCCCGGCGCGATCCTGGGTTTGTTTTTCGGCGGTGGCGCGGCGCTGGTCCTCGGGGATGTCGGGCTGGTTGAACAGCGGGCGGGAGGGGAAGCCGGGGCGGCGGAAGTCGCCGGTGCTGCCGGTGTCGGAGCGGCTCTGGGCATGGTCGAGCAGGCCGCCTTCGCGCTTGACCAGGTCCTGCACGGCGGACATCTGCTGCTCGCCGCGCTGGCGCTTTTCGGCGCGATCGCGCTGCTTCTGGGTCATCTTGCCGCGCTGTTTTTCGCCCTTCTCCAGCGCGTCCAGCATCTTGTCGAGTTCGGCGAGTTTTTCGCGCGCCTCGTCCATGCGGCCCTCGCGGGTGGCGTCGCGCAGTTGCTCGGTGAGTTTTTCGAGGTTGCGGGTGTCCATCTGCTGGTTCTTGGGATCGAACTTGTCATTGCCGGGGTCCCGCTGGGCCTGTTCGGCGAGGGCCTGGAGGTGGCGTTGCAGGGCGTCCTGGACTTCCTTCATGCGGCGTTCGAGTTCGGCCTTGTCGATCTGCTCGCCGCGCTTTTCGGCGTCGAGCATTTCGCGCAGTTCCTTGCGGGCCTGTTCGAGGGCGCGGGCGGTGCGTTCGGGGGCGCCTTCCTCGATGTGCAGGGCGAGTTGCCAGAGGCGCATCTGGACTTCGTCGATGACGTCGGGCCGGCCGCGGTGGATCATCGATTCGATGGCGCGCAGGTTGAGGTAGGCGCCGAGATCGTCCTTCCAGGCGTCATCGATGCCGGCGAGGCGGATGAGTTCGAGCATCGCGGGGAGGCGGTCATCCGGGCGGAGGGTGAGGTTCTTGCGCACGGCGACGAGGGCGCGGGCGATGGGGTTCTGGAAGCGGCGCTCGGGGAGGGTGAGGGTTTCGGTTTCGCTGGTGCCGGTCAGGCCGGTGGCATCGCGCGCGACGAGCAGGGCGGTGACGGGGAGACCGGCCCAGGGGTGGGGGGTGAGGTCCTGGGTGCGGGCGCCCTTGGCCTGCTTGGGGGCGCCGGTGAGCGGGATGGCGATCACCAGGGGTGGGGCGTCCGGCCGGTCGGTGAGGCGGAGTTCGGCTTGCAGGGTGGTAACGCCGTAGGCGTGCGACACTTCCCAGGGCAGGCGGACCTGGGCCTGGCGCGGGTTGCCGATGGCGGCGGGATGGTCGGTGAAGCGCACGTCGGGGGCGACGTTGGCGATCACGGTGATGTTCCAGGCCGCCATGTCCGCGCCGTTGCGGCGCACGATGATGGGGCCGCTGGAAGTGAGGTCCTGGTCGGCCTGGAAACTGGCCTCGCCGAGGACCTGGAAGGGGATGGTCTGGCCGGATTCCAGCAGGTCGGGCCGGGCGGCGCCGCCGCTCAGGTTCACGGTGAGGTGGGCGCCGGCCGGGACGGAGACGGCGCCGCCTTCGGGCTTGAGGAAGACCGGGGCGAGGCCGGTGTAGGGCGGCGGGGTGATCCAGGCCTGGAGCAGCGGCGTGGTGGGGACCGATGGGGGGGTGAAGCCGGGTTGCAGGGCGCGCAGCAGGCGGGCGGGGGCTTGTTCGCCGGCCACGCCGAGGGCGGCCAGCACGGCGAGGAGCACGAGGGCGCGCAGGGCCCGGCGGTCGATCGCGGCGAGGCCGGGGCGGGGCAGGCCGACGCGCAGGCGGGTGATCTGGGCGCGGGCGCGGGCGATATGGGCGCGCCACAGGCTGTCGGCGCCGGGCAAGGCGGGGGTGTCGTAGAGGATTTCGAGCGGGCGGTGGCGCAGGCCGGTGGCGCGTTCGAGGCGGCGGTCGGCCTGGGCCGGGGTGGGCAGGGCGATGCGGGTGAGGCCGCGGATCAGGGTGTAGAGGATGGCGAGGGCGAACCCGGTGAGCATCGCGATGCGGAGCCAGGGTGGGAGAAGGACGGGCAGATCAAGCAGGGCGATGGCGCAGAACGTGCCGATCAGGCCGAGAGGTGGCCACAGGGCCGGCCAGAGTGCCTCGTAGACCATGACCAAGCGGGCGTGGAGCCGCTTGCGCCGCAGCACGTAGAACAAAACATCGGTTTCGTCCGGTGGCTGCGGCGTTGCTGTCATTCGGCGAGGAACTCCGGGATGGTCTCGTTGGCCCACAGGTCTTCGACGGTTTGCGCCTTGCGGATGGTGGTCCAGCGGTCGCCGTCGACCATGGCGATCGCGGGCATCGGGCGGGCGTTGTAGGTGCTGCTCATCACCGCGCCGTAGGCCCCGGCATCGAGGATGGCGACGCGGGCGCCGGCAGGCAGGGCGGGGAGGGCGCGGTTGGTGGCGAAGGTGTCGCTCGATTCGCAGATCGGGCCGACGACGTCGATGCGGGAGGTGGCGCCGACGGCGTTGCCGGCGGCGAGGGGGACGATGCCGTGCCAGGCTTCGTACATGGCGGGGCGGATGAGATCGTTCATCGCGGCGTCGATCACCACGAAGCGGTCGTCGCCCTTCACCAGGATGACGGAGGCGAGGAGGATGCCGGCGGGGCCGACGAGCCAGCGGCCGGGTTCGACCATGAGTTTCAGGCCCATGGCCCCGAAGGCGATGCGCATGGCGCCGGCGAGGGCGGCGGGGGAGGCGCCGGGTTCGTCCTGGTAGCCGATGCCGATGCCGCCGCCGCAATCCATCCGGGTAACGGTCTGGCCGGCGGCGCGCAGGGTGCGGATGAGTTCGGCGGCGCGGGCGAAGGCGGCGCGGTAGGGGGCGGTTGAGAGGATCTGGCTGCCGATGTGCAGCGCGATGCCGACCGGGGCGATGCCGGGCAGGGTGGCGGCGTGGGCGTAGAGTGCGGCCGCGTCATCGTAGGGGATGCCGAACTTGTTCTCGGCCTTGCCGGTGGTGATTTTGGCGTGGGTGCCGGCATCGACATCGGGGTTGATGCGCAGGGCAATGGAGGCCGTGCGGTTCATCGAGGTGGCGATTTGCGAGATCATCGCCAGTTCGGCCGGGCTTTCGACGTTGATCTGGTGGATGCCCTCGCGCAAGGCGAGTTCGATCTCGCCCACGGTTTTGCCGACGCCGGAGAACACGATGTGGTCGGCCGCGATGCCGGCCTTGCGGGCGCGCATGAGTTCGCCGCCGCTCACCACGTCCGCCCCGGCTCCGCCCTGGGCGAAGACGCGCAGCACGGCGAGGTGGTCATTGGCTTTGACGGCGTAGTGGACATCGGCATCGAGGCCGGCGAGGGCGGATTTCAGCTCGGCGAGGCGGGCGCGCATGGTGCCGGCGCCGTAGACCCAGCAGGGGGTGCCGAGTTTGTCGGCGATGTGGGCGAGGGGGACGCCTTCGAGGACCAGGCCATCGAAGGCGTGCATGGAGAGGTGCGGTCGCGCGGCGACGAGGGCGGCGACGGAGGGTTCGTCGGAGGACGAGAGGGGAGCGGTGAGGGCCATGGGGGCAGATTACCGGTGGGGGTGGGCGGGCGCCAGTATTTCCGTGGGCATGGCGGGGGCAATCGGGTGAAGCCGGCGCAGATCCAGGCAAGGCAGTGGTTTGACCACCCGCTGCGCTTGAGACAGTGAGATAGGGAGAAGGGAGGTGGATTTGGGCTTCGCCGACAGTGGAAATACCTCACTCCCTTCACTTCTCCCCGTCTCACTGTCTCAAGCGCAGCGGGTGGTGAAAATCCTGGCTTGCTGCGCTGACCCGAGCGGCCTTCACCCGATTTCCCTGTGAGGATGGCGCCCGCCGGTTGGGGCTAGTGGAGGGCGACGCCTTCGACGGTGATGCGGTGCATCAGGCGGCGTTGGCCGTGATAGTCGTTGATGGCGAGGTGCCAGGTGCTGCGGTTGTCCCAGAAGGCGAGGGAGCCGGGGCGCCAGTTGAAGCGGCAGGAGAATTCCGGACGCATGGCGTGGCGGTAGAGGGTTTCGAGCAGGCCGCGGGATTCGTCGGCCGTCCAGCCCTCGAAATGGGTGGTGAAGCCGGGGTTGACGTAGAGGGCGCGGCGGCCGGTTTCGGGGTGGTGGATCACCACGGGGTGGACGGCGTCCTGGGTGGCGGCGTCGGGGTTGCCGAGCCGGCCGTCCTGGGATTCGGTGCGCTGGGCGGCCTTGCCGAAGACGTGGCGGCTGGAATGGACGGCGCGGAGGGTTTCGAGGGTGCGTTTCAGGCCGTCCGACAGGGCATCGTAGGCGGCGTACATGCTGGCGAAGACGGTGTCTCCGCCGTAATCCGGCACTTCGCGGGCGTAGAGCAGGGAGCCGAGGGCGGGGATCTGGTCGTAGCTGTGATCGGTGTGCCAGCCGCCGCCGATGTTGGTTTTCTGCTCCGGTTCCTTGCGGACCTCGGCGATTTGCGGCCAGCCGTCGACGGCGCGGAAGAAGCGGTTGATGTTGATTTTGCCGAAGCGTTCGGCGAGCGCGATGTGGTTGGCCTCGGAGAGCGCCTGGTCGCGGAAGAATACCACGCCCCATTGGCCGAGGGAGGCGCGGATGGCGGCGATGGTGGCGTCCGACAGATCATGCGCGAGGTCCACATTGTGGAGTTCGGCCCCCACGGCGCCGGCGATGGGGCGGACCTCGATGGTGTTGCTGGTCATCGTGCGGCGGTTCCTTGTTGCGGGCGCTGGTTCAGTGGCGGGCGTAGGCGGCCATGGCGGGCACGAGGGGGGTGGCGCGGGGTTCGGCGCTGGCCGTGGCGCGGGCGCGGGCGAGCAGGAGTTCATCGACGGCGCGGCGCAGCACGGAGCACATGGTGAGCTGGACGTAGATGATCTCGAAGTAGGCCATGCTGAGGGCGGCGCCCGAGATGAGGAAGACGGTGATGCTTCGCTGGAACGCGATGGCGAGGTCGTACGCCCAGGCGTGTTCCGGGTCTCCCTTGGTGGCGACTTTGGTGCGGTGGATGTTCAGCATCCAGCTTGTCAGCAGCGCCAGGTAGAGGAACAGGCCGGAGAAGCCGAGGTCTCCAAGGACCTCGAAGTAGATGCTGTGGGCGGCGAGCACGCCGACGGGCGGTTCGGAGGGGATGAAGTCAAGGATGCCGAACTGGGGGCGGTAGATGTTGTAGACGCGGGCATCTTCCAGCGCCGAGAAGCCGCCGCCGGTGAGCGGGCGGTCGAGCGCCATGATGGTGTGCATTTTCCACGAGGCGACGCGGGACATGAAGGAGTCGTCGTTTTCGGCGGTCTTGATGGTGTCCATCCGCTGGACCCATTTGTCGGGTGCGAGGGAGACCAGGGTGACGGCCATGACGATGACGACCAGGATGCCGAGGCCCTTCCGCTTGCTCTGCCAGATGAACATGATGGCGAGCACGACGATGCCGATGAGGCCGCCGCGCGAGGCGGTGGCGATGACGCCGACGAAGCCGAGCACGCCGAGGAAGAGGAAGCCGAGGCCCACCAGCTTCGAGCGGGTGTACTGGAACAGGTAGAAGAAGAACGGCAGCACCATCAGCACGTTGAGGGCCAGGGAGTTGTTGTCGCCCATCACCGAGGAGGCCTGCACCTTATGGCTGCCGGCGCTGAGGATGTACTTGAAGCCCTCCAGGATGCCGTGCAGGCCGACGCTGAGGGTGAAGATGATGACCATGCAATGGATGGCCAGGCGGCTGCGGTTGGCGATGCGCATGAAGCAGGACAGCACGAAGATCTTGGACATGCGGTCCAGCAGGTCATAGGTGCGTTGAATGTCGGTCAGGCCGACGCCGAACGAGATGACGCTTTGCAGCAGCAGCAGGGTGTGGAAGGTGAAGGACCCGTCGGCGACGAATTTCTTCTTGGTGCGGTCCGCCACCATGGCGAGCACGGTGGCGCCGACGGCGATTTTGTTCAGCGGCAGGGTGGCGGCGAAACCGTAGAGGAAAGAACTGGGGGCGGCGAGTGCGGTCCAGACCCACAGCATGGTGCTCGTGTGCAGGTAGCGCATCGCATAGAAGAACATCGGCGCGAAAATCAGGACGAGGGCGATGTCGCGCACGGCTAGCGGTCACCGTTCCAGCGGCCGGAGGGCTCCGGGCGGAAAGGGCCCTGGGGCGGCACGGTGCGCTCGCGGTTGGGCCGGGCGGGCAGTCCCGCGCGGGGTTCCTCGACGGTGGGGGGGGCGGGGCGGGCCGGTTCCTTGTAGGCGAGCAGGCCGGTGACCGGGACGCCGGGCTTGCGGCCGGACATGATGACGCACCAGACCATGACCGCCGCGCAGAGCAGGGTGATGGCGAGGTAGGCGGGGAATTCCATGTCGTGCTACCCGGCCGCCGAATGGGGCGGCGGCTGCGATGCAAGGGGAAGGTTCGATCCGGTCATCGGTTCGGTCCATCACAAGGTGCCGGCGCGGCGCCCGGCCGGCGCCACAACGCGGGGATGGTCTCAATAGCATGGCGGCGAGGCGGCCCGGAACCGCGATCTTGGGTCGGGCTGGCCGGACGGGGGCTGGCCGGCATCAATTCACCCGGTACAGCGTCACCCCGGGATGGCCTGACGCGAGTATCCGGTCGGTCCATGCCGGCAGGGGGATGCCCAGCATGGCGAAGCCGCGCTGGACGAGGGTGGGCGGCGGCGGGATGCGGGCAATCAGGGTCCAGCCCGGGTGGCTCGGGGCGAGCGGGCGCATCAGGTTTTCCAACACGATATCCCCGGAGTGTGGCGGGGTTTCGGGCACCCGTGCGCTCGCGCCGTCCCATTGCAGCATCAGCATGGCGCGGCGGCGGGTTTCGGCATCGGTGTGCAGGGTGGCGCCCTGGTGGGCCTGGCGGACCAGTTCCTGCTCGGCGAACATGAAGGAGTGGTTGTCCACCGATGATCCCACCAGGTTGGCCACGATCATCAGCAGCGCGCCGGATGCGGCGAGGCGTTGGTGGCCGCCGCGCCAGAGGCGGGCAAGGGCGATGCCGGCGAGGGCCGAGCAGGCGATGGCCGGGGGCAGGAAATAGCGCGGGATCAGCACCAGCTTGGAGAACAGGTAACCGGCGATGAGGGACCATACCAGCGCGACCGTCGCCAGCATGATCACCTGGGTTCGGGTGGCCCGGGACAGGTCGGGCCGGCGCAGCAGCCATATCGTGAGCGGCACGCCGAGCAGGAAGATGACGCCGAAGTTGTGGTTGGCCAGCACCATGGTGATCGGATCGATCATGGGGTGCAGCAGCGGCACGCCGGCGCCCTGGTCCACCCAGCGATCGATCAGCAGATCGTGGTTGGAGGCGATGCCGAAGCGGTAGAGCGGGTTGCCGGTGGTGATCCAGTACAGCAGGGTTTCGGCCCCGAGCACGAGGGCGAAGCCGGCGGCGGTGATGAGATACCATAGCCGGTGCATGCCGAAGCCGCACAGGAACAGCAGGCCGACGGCGGCGACCGCGAAGGCCGCCGTTTCACGCGACAACAGGGCCAGGCCGGCGCAAATGCCGGCCAGCAGGAGGGCGGGCCAGCGCGGCGTGGCCTGCGTGTCCTGGCGCTGCATTTCGCGGTGCATCAGCATCAGCGCCAGCACGAGGTACATCGCCTCGATCGGGTCAACCAGCGCGGTGGTGGACAGGGTGACGAGCAGCGGGCCGGTGACCACGAGGGCGGTGGCGAGGGCGGCGGCGAGGAGGCCGCTCGTGCGCCCGACCCATACCGTCAGCATGGCGACGGTTGCCAGGGCGGCCAGCAGGGTGGGCAGCATCAGCACTGTCGGGCCGTTGCCGAACAGGCCGCGCGCCAATGCGAGGGGGAGTACCAGGGTGTGGCGCAGGGACCAATGGTCGGTGCCGATGAAGGGGAAGGCGCGGAGCCATTCGCCGGCATCGTACCAGTAGATGGTGTCGTCGGAGCCCCATGGGCCGGTGGCGAACAAAGCGAGTTGGATCAGGAAGGCCACGGCCGCGATGCCGATGATGGCGACCATCGACGTGCCATCAGCCGCGCGCACGCTGGGGGAGGCGTTTGCCGGGTCAGGCATCGGCCGCGTCGCGTCGGGGCACGGCGGGATTGGCGAGGTAGGCCAGGCGCTTCATCTCCTTGCGGCCGTGCGAGACGGAATCGAGGATCAGGCCGGCGGAGAACACCAGGAACGAGAGCAGCGCCAGGCCGGTGGCGAGCAGGGCGGTGGGGAAGCGGGGCACCAGGCCGGTGGCGATGAATTGCAGTACGACCGGGATGCCGAGGGCGAATGCTGTGACGAGCAGGATGGCGCCGATCACCGAGAAGAACGCCAGCGGGCGCTCCTCCTTCACCAGGATCATGATGGTGCGCAGGATGCGGATGCCGTCGCGGATGGTGTTGAGCTTGGAGACCGAGCCGACCGGGCGGCTGCCGTAGCGGGTTTGGAGTTCACCGACGGGCATGCGCAGTTCGAGCGCGTGGACGGTGAATTCGGTCTCGGTTTCGAAGCCGGCCGCCATGGCGGGGAAGGATTTGACGAAGCGGCGGCTGAACACCCGGTAGCCGGACAGCATATCCGAGATGCGGTTGCCGAAGATCATCCGCACGACGCCGGTGAGCATCGCGTTGCCGAAGCGGTGGCCGGGGCGGTAGGCCTCGATTTCCTCGGAAATGCGCACGCCGGTGACCATGTCGAGGGTTTCGGCGGTCATCATGGCGATCATCGCCGGGGCCGCGGCGGCATTGTAGGTGCCGTCACCATCGACCATGACGTAGATGTCGGCTTCGACATCGGAGAAGGCGCGGCGGACGACGTTGCCCTTGCCTTGCAGGGTTTCGCGCCGGACCTGGGCGCCGGCGGCTTGGGCGACGGCGATGGTGCGGTCACGCGAGTTGTTGTCGTAGACGTAGATTTCGGCGTGCGGCAGGGCGTCGCGGAATGCGGCCACAACGCCGCCGATGGTGGCTTCCTCGTTGTAGCACGGCACGATTACCGCCACGCGGAGGGTGGGCTCGCTCATCGGGCGGCTCCGCTGAAATGCAGGAAGATGTTCGAACTGAAGGGGCCGAGGTTCACGCCGGTGAAGCCGATGCGTGCGGTTGCTCCGGCGGGGGTCAGCCGGCGCAGCAGGCCGCGGGTCATGAAGATGAGGTTGGCTTCGTCGGTCCATTCGCGGCGGTTGAGAATGGCGCAGGCGACGCGGAACGTCGGGTTCCACCAGTGCAGGAAGGGGATGGCGGTGTGGTGTTCCACCGGGAAATAGCGGTGCGGAACGGTGATGAAGACCTGGCGGGACACGCGGGCCATCTCGACGACGAAGCGGCGCTGGCGCTCGAAGCTGCCGACATGTTCGAGGACGGCGTTGGAGGTGGCGATGTCGAAGCTGTGATCAGCGAAGGGGAGGGGGGTGTCGGGCTGGATCTGGTGGTAGGCGACCTGGGGGAAGGCGGCCTGGAAGGCGTCGGCGGTGCCGAGGCCGACGGCGGTGATACGGTCCGGGTGGGGGTAGGTGCGTTCGAGCACGTTGGCGGCATCGCCCACGACGTCCGAGATGCCGATATCGAGGATGGTGTCGGTTTCGGCGGGGCGGGTGATGCGCAGGAAGTCGGCATAGATGGTGTCACGCGCGCGCGTGGCCAGGCGTTCAGCCAGCGAGCCCGGAGTGGCGACCTGGTAGTACTTGCCGTCGACTTCGGTTTTCTCGGTCATGCTGGGTCTGCTGTCGCTTGAGTATGGATCGGATGGGGATCGGGCCGTCACGGAAACAGCCTAGCTGAAATCGGCGGGGGCGCCAACGGGAACGGCGGCGTCAGTCCTGAGTGGCTTTGCCGGTGACGCCCCAGGTGTCGGCGAGGAGGTAGCCGGTGGGGTAGGGGTCATCCGGGTCGAGCAGGTAGGTGTGCAGGCCGGTGATCCAGGCGCGGCCCTTGAGGCTGGGCAGGATCGCGGGGCGGCCGGCGATGGTGGTGTGGCCGCGGATGGTGCCTTCGAAGCGGGAGCCGATGAGGCTTTCGTGGATCAGGGTGTCGCCGGTTTGCATTTCGCCGCGCGCGTGCAGCACCGCCATGCGAGCGCAGGTGCCGGTGCCGGTGGGGGAGCGGTCGGAGCGGCCGGGGGCGACGATGCAGGTGTTGCGGGTGGGTTGGCCGGGGCCGGCGTAGGGGCTGTTGAGCTGGACGATGGAGACGCCGGCGATGCCGGGGTTCTCGGGGTGGACGACATCGAACTGGGCGCGGGCGGCGTGGCGGACGCGTTCGCCGAGGATGGCGAGGTCTCGCGCTTCGTCGGGCACGAGGGCGAAGCCGAGTTTGGTGGCGTCCACCATGGCGTAGAACATGCCGCCGAAGGCGACGTCCGTCGCGATGGTGCCGTAGCCTTCGACTTCGAGGGGGGCGGCGAGGCGGTCGACGAAGGCGGGGACGTTTTCGAACTCGACGCTGACGCATTTGCCGTCATGGCAGAGGGCGGTGGCGCGGACCGGGCCGGCCGGGGTGTCCATCATCACCACGGTTTGCGGCTCGTGCATGGTCAGGATGCCGGTTTCGAGCAGGACGGTGACGGTGCAGATCAGGTTGGAGCCTGACATCGGCACGTATTCGGTGGGTTCCATGATGATCACCCCGGCGTCGCACTCGGGGCGGACAGGGGGGGTGATGATGTTGACGTGGCGGCCGACGTGGCCGCGGGGTTCGCAGAGCAGGAAGCGGCGGATGTCATCGTGGTCGCGCTGCATGGACTGCATGCGCTCGAACATGGTGGCGCCCTTGGGGGGGAGGATGCCGCCGGTGACGACATCGCCGATTTCGCCCTCGGCGTGGCAGCCGACCACGGTGATGGTGCGTTTGGTGCGCATCAGCCGGTGAAGCCGGCGACGATGAGGCCGACCGCGACATCGAGCAGGACGAGGGCGGCGGCGAGCGGGGCGGGGATGACGAGGGCGAGGCGGGTCATGAACCATTCAAGCCACATCGCCCAGCCGAACGCTACCAGCCAGGCGGTCTGGCCGACGATTTCGGGCAGGCCGAGCAGGTCCGGCAGGGTGGCGACGACGAGCATCACGTATTGGATCAGGTTGCACCAGTTCCACAGGGTGATGAAGCGCGGCCACATGGCGGCGCGGCCGAGCATGGCGGTGATGCGGTAGGAGGCCAAGGCGAAGACCATCCAGCCGATGACGAAGCCCAGCAGGTCCACCGCGAAGCTGTGGGCCGAGAGGGTGGGGGAGGTGGCGGGGGCGCCGGCGGTGGTGCCGAGGGCGGCGACGAGGTGGAGGCAGACGAAGGCGGGCAGGCAGAAGGCCATCGCCCAGAAGCTGCGCTTGGCGGAGGCGATGGCGTCCGTGGCGGGGCCGAGCGCGTCCAGCGCGTCGGTGCGGCCGCGGGCGAGCAGGAGGGCGGCTTGCAGACCAGCGGCGACTGCCCTCACGATGGCGCCCTCATGACGTGACCGGGGCTATCGGTTGTAGCATGGCGGTGATGATTTGCGGGCCGAGCATGAGCAGGCCGGTGCCGACATTGATGACGATGACGGCGAGCA
>CAIMWH010000379.1 GCA_903845065.1 uncultured Rhodospirillales bacterium
CGATGGCCTCGAAGTTGTAGCCGCCGCGGTAAGACGACACCACGGCGATGCCCATCTTGGACATCACCTTCAGCAGTCCCTTGTCGACCGCCTTCTTGTAGCGCTGCACCGCGGTTTTCAGCGACATCTCGCCGAACAGCCCGCGACGGTGGCGGTCGGCGATGCTTTCCTGCGCCATGTAGGCGTTGATGGTGGTGGCGCCCACGCCGATCAGCACGGCGAAGCAATGCACATCCAGGCAATCGGCCGCCCGCACGTTGAGGCTGGTGAAGGTGCGCAACGAGGAGGCGACGAGGTGGGTATGCACGCCGCCGGTCGCCAGGATCATCGGGATACCGGCCCGATCCGGCCCGATCGCCTCGTCGGTGAGGATGACGTGGGCGCAGCCTTCGCGCACCCCTTCCTCGGCCTGGCGGCGGATGCGCCCGAGCGCGGCGCGCAGCCCGGCCTCTCCCTCGGCCACCGGGAAGGTGCAGTCCACCACGCAGGCGGTGCTGCCCATGTGGGCCCGCATGGCGGCGAATTCGGCGTTGGACAGCACCGGGCTTTCGAGCTGCAACAGGTCGAACTGGCTCGAATCCTCGTCCAGCACGTTACCGAGGTTACCCAGGCGGGTTTTCAGCGACATCACGCGGGTTTCGCGCAGGCTGTCGATCGGCGGGTTGGTCACCTGGCTGAAGGCCTGGCGGAAATAATGGTGCAGGCCGCGATACTTGTCGGACAGCACGGCAAGCGGGGTGTCGTCACCCATCGAGCCGACGGCTTCCTGCGAATCCTCCACCATCGGGTGCAGGATCATCTCCAGCTCTTCCATGGTCATGCCCACGGTGAGCTGGCGGCGGCGCAGCGCCTCGCCCTCGAACAGCGCCGGCTCCGGCGCGTCGGTCTTCACGATGTGGTCGATCTGGCGGATGCGCTTGGCCCATTCGCCGAAGGGCTGGCGGGCGGCCAGCATGTCCTTCATTTCCTCGTCGCCGTAGAAGCGCACGGAATCGAGGTCTACGCCGATGCACTGGCCCGGCCCGACGCGGCCCTTCTCGACGATGTCGCTCTCGTCGAGCTTCACCATGCCGGTCTCGGAGCCCACGATGAGCATGGCGTTGCGGCTTATGGTGTAGCGCAGCGGGCGCAGGCCGTTGCGGTCGAGGCCCGCGATGACCCAGCGGCCGTCCGTGGCGGCGAGGGCGGCCGGGCCGTCCCACGGTTCCATCACCGCGTTGCAGTAGAGGAACATGTCCTTGTGCGCCTGCGGCATGGTCGCGTCCTGGCCGATGCTGGCCGGGATCATCAACGCCTTGGCCATCGGGGCATCGCGCCCGGCGCGCACCAGCACCTCGAACACCGCATCGAGCGTGGCGGTGTCGGAGGAGCCGGCCTGGATCACCGGCTTCACGTCTTCGATCCACGGATCGAGCATCGGGTCCGACAGGCGGGTTTCGTGCGACTTCATCCAGTTCACGTTGCCGGCCAGCGTGTTGATTTCGCCGTTATGGGCCAGCATGCGGAACGGCTGCGCCAGCCGCCAGGTGGGGAAGGTGTTTGTGGAGTAGCGCTGGTGATAGATCGCGAAGCGCGAGATGAAGCGCTCGTCCAGCAGGTCCGGGTAGAACTCGCTCAGGCTCTCGGCCAGGAACATGCCCTTGTAGATGATGGAGCGGCAGGACAGCGAGCAGATGTAAAGCACCGGGATTTGCGCCGCGATGGCCTGCTTCTCGATGCGGCGGCGGATCACGTAGAGATCGCGCTCCATCTCGGCCTCGGTCTTGCCCTCGGGGCCCCACAGCATGATCTGCTCGATTTCGGGGCGCGTCGCGTTGGCCTTGTCGCCGATGCAGGAGGTATCGATCGGCACCTGCCGCCAGCCGTAGATGGAGTAGCCGAAGGCGATGATCTCGCTTTCGACGATCTCGCGGCAGCGCTCCTGGGCGGAGAGATCGGTTTTCGGCAGGAACACCTGGCCGACGCCGATCGGGCCCGGGCGCAGCCGGTCACCGCCACGGCGGATTTCGTCGGCGAAGAAATCCTGCGGGATTTCGATGTGGATGCCGGCGCCGTCACCGGTTTTGCCATCGGCGTCCACCGCGCCGCGATGCCACACCGCTTTCAGGGCGGCGATGCCGGCTTCCACCACGTCACGTCGTTTTTTGCCGTCGAGCGCCGCGACCAGACCGACGCCGCAGGCGTCATGCTCCATGGAAGCCTCGTACGTATCCGACAGGGCGGCCGCATTGGCTTCCCAGGCAGTGACGAACTCGGAGCCGGTCTCGATCGAAGCGCTCATCCGATTATCCTCATGGTTACTGCCCGCCACGTTCGGCACATGCATCCTCGTCACCCTCTCCCGCGGGTGCGGGAGAGGGGCCGGGTGATCGCGTGCAGCCCGAACGCGGCCGGTTGGTTAGAAGCGAAGTCCCCGCGCGATCAGCGCGTCCTTGTTCTTCTGGATCGTCGCCTGGTAGACGCGCTGGCCCCAGGCCTGGCTGGCCGACATGCCCTGCTGCGTGACCGCCGGGAGGGTGGCGATCAGCTTCTGGCCAAGCGGCGTGCTGTAGAAGGCGCGCAGCCCCTTGATGTCATCCATCGAGAAGTTGTTGGCCCACACGTCGATGATCTGGTTCGTCAGGTCGTTCTGCTGGGCCACGAAATCCGGCATCAGCAGTTCGTCGACGATCTTCGCGGCGTCCTCGCCCTTCATCAGCTCGGCCGGCTTGGTCGGGTCGCCGGCCGGCGGCTTGGCACCGGCGCGCATCACCGGCTGGATCATTTGGTTGCGCATGATGCCCATAATCTGCTGGCTCTGCTTGGAAACCCCGATCATCTCGGTCAGCGCCGCGGCTTCCTTGTGCGCTTCGGGGCTGGCGGCCGGAACCGGCGGCGGCAGGGCAGGGGGGGCGGCCGGGGCGGCCGGAGCTGTCTGCGCGAACGCGCCGGAGGCCGAGGCAATCGCCAGGCCGGCGGCAAGGAAAGGGACGGCGAAACGCTTGAGCTGCATCTGGATCACTCCGCTGCCACCGCCACCGCGGTGGTCTGTTTCAGGTAGCCATGTATCTGCTGAGCCGCATCGCGGCCGTCGCGGATGGCCCAGACTACCAGCGACGCCCCGCGAACGATATCCCCGGCGGCAAACACCCCGGGAAGGCTGGTCATGAACGTGGTGGACCCTGTCTTGAGGGTTCCCCAGCGGGTCACCGTCAGGTCCGGCGCTTCGAACGCGGCCGGAATGTCCTCGGGATCGAAACCAAGCGCCTTGATCACCAGGTCGGCCGGCACGGTGAAATGCCCGCCCTCGATCGGCTCGACGGATTGCCGGCCCGATGCGTCGGGCAGGCCGAGATGCATGCGCGCCGCGCGGATCGACCGCACCCGCTCCACCCCGTCCGGCCCGGTAGTCCCGCCGATGAAGGCCTCGGGGGCGGCGAGCCAGACGAACTCCACCCCTTCCTCTTCGGCGTTCTTCACTTCACGCAGCGAGCCCGGCATGTTGGCCTTGTCGCGGCGATAGAGACACTTCACCGAGGCGGCACCCTGGCGCACCGCGGTGCGCACGCAATCCATCGCCGTATCGCCACCGCCGACCACGACGACATGCTTGCCGCGCGCATCGAGCGTACCGTTGGAGAATTCCAGCACCGCATCGCCCAACCCGGTGCGGTTGGCCGCCACCAGATAGTCGAGCGCCGGCACAATGCCCGCCAGCCCCGCGCCGGGCCCGCCGATTTCGCGCGCCTTGTAGACGCCGGTTGCCACCAATACCGCTGCATGACGCGCGCGGAGGTCCGCGAAGGACAGGTCGCGGCCGATCTCGGTGTTGAGATGGAACACGATGCCGCTCTCCACCATCAACGCATGGCGGCGCAGCACGATCTCCTTCTCCAGCTTGAAGTTGGGGATGCCGTAGATCAGCAGGCCGCCCACCCGGTCATGCCGGTCATAGACATGGACCTGGTAGCCGCGCCGGCGCAGTTCCTCGGCCGCCGCCAGCCCGCCCGGCCCGGCGCCGACGATGCCGACGGATTGCGGCAACTCGCGCACCGGCTTGATCGGCTTCACCCAGCCCTGCTCGAACGCCGTATCGGTGATGAAGCGCTCCACCGCGCCGATGGTCACGCTGTCGAAGCTCTTCTCGATGACGCAGTTGCCCTCGCACAGGCGATCCTGCGGGCAGATGCGGCCACAGATCTCGGGGAAGTTGTTGGTCGCGGAGCTGACTTCGTAGGCCTCTTCCAGGCGGCCCTCGGCGGTCAGCTTCAGCCAATCCGGGATGTTGTTGGAAAGCGGGCAATGCACCTGGCAGAATGGCACGCCGCACTGGCTGCAGCGGCTCGCCTGGGCGGCGGCCTGCGGCGGGGCGAACTCGGCGTAGATTTCCCCGAAGTCACTGCGCCGCACCATGGCGGAACGCTTGTCGGGATTCTGCTGCCCAAGGCGCACGAATTGCAGCATCCGATCCGGCATGGCGCGTAACCCTCCTGCGCGGGCAGTCGCACCCCTGGCGACGACGCTTCCGCGATTGCCGCTATACGGCAGCGCAAAGCACTGTGCCAGTCGATTTTTCCAAATTAGGTCACTTTAGATGACCTAGTTTGCGCATATCAGACCGGACGATTTCAAAAATTACCGCCCGGCGTCAAAAGTAGGTCCGTTATGAGACTATGTCGGTGCGTAGGCATCGCGATGCCCGCCACCCGGCCGATAGCGCCGCAGATACGCCGGCACCACGGATTCAAGCGGCGTCGGCGTCACGCCAAGATCGGCCAGCCCGGTGGCGCCGGTTGGCACCACGTTATCCTGCCCGAGCAGCACCAGCTGGTCCCGGGTGAGCAGCTTGAGCGGCAGCTTCTCCAGCACCATGGCCCACAGGTTCATGTACCACATCGGCATCGAAATCATGTACATCTCGCGGTCGGTCTCCGCGATGATGAAGTCCAGCAGGCTTTCCATCGACCACACCTGCGGCCCGCCGAGATCGAACGTCCGCCCGGCGGCGGCCGGCGCAAGGCCCGCCATCACCGCATCCGCCACATCGCCGACGTACACCGGCTGGAACTTCGTTTTGCCGCCCACCACCGGCATCACCGGCGAAAGCTGGGCGATCCGGGCGAAGCGGTTGAAGAAGCTGTCCTCCTGGCCGAACACCAGCGAGGGCCGCAGGATCACTGCCTTGGGGAACGCCGCGCGCACGGCAGCCTCGCCGGCCGCCTTGCTCTTCGCATAGAGGCTCGGGCTGGTTGCCGCGGCGCCGAGCGCCGAGACATGCACCAGATGCGCCACGCCCGCCTTCGCTGCCTCGGCCGCAATCATGCCGGCCGCGTCCGCATGGATGCGCATGAAATCGCCCGGCTTGCCCTCGGCGAGAATGCCGACGAGGTTCACCACCACTTCGGCGCCGGCGATCGCGCGCGCCACCGCCGGCTGGTCGGTCACCGCGGTGTGCAGCAGCACCACCTGGCCCACCCGGCCCATCGGCTTGAGGAACAGCGCGCCCTCGGTATCGCGCACCGCCACCCGCACCTGATAGCCCTGGGCGGCCAGCCGCTTCACCACGTAGCGCCCGATGAAGCCCGAGCCGCCGAATACGGTCGCGATACGCGTTGCCATGAGACGCTCCTGTCGTGTCGGCACATTCTTATTCCCCCCGCGCGGCGCTCTCAACCGCCGATCGGGCGATTTTCCTTCACGCCTCATGTGCTTTCTTTGCCGATAGGCGGTTGACGGCACCCCCCGTGGCGGCTACATCGCCGCTCCACCGCATGCCCGACTTGCCCAGGTGGCGGAATTGGTAGACGCGCAGGTTTCAGGTACCTGTGGCCGCAAGGTCGTGAAGGTTCGAGTCCTTTCCTGGGCACCACTCACATGTTGACGCACAAGGCAGAAATGCCGAGTGCGGTCATCATCTGGTAGAATAGATGGCTGAGGTGACACTCTTCATGGCAAATGCGACAATCCAGCTCCATCGGCATGATATGCCGGATGGTCTCGACCTCGGCCCCGTTGTCGCCGTCGATACCGAGACCATGGGCCTCAACCCCCACCGCGACCGCCTCTGCCTGGTGCAGTTGTCCGCCGGTGACGGCCGCGCTCACCTGGTGCAGCTCGTCCCCACCGCACTTGGCGGCCGTGGCTACAACGCCCCCAACCTCGCCCGCATGATGGCCGATCCCGGCGTGACCAAGCTGATGCATTTCGCCCGCTTCGACGTCGCGGTGCTCCAGCAGGCGCTCGGCATCACCGTCGCCCCGGTGAAGTGCACCAAGATCGCCGCCAAGCTGGTGCGCACCTTCACCGACCGCCATGGCCTGAAGGACCTTTGCCGCGAACTCGTCGGCGTGGACCTCTCCAAGCAGCAGCAGACGTCGGATTGGGGCAATCCCGACCTGTCGCCGGAACAACTCACCTATGCAGCCTCGGACGTGCTTTATCTCCACGCACTGTGGGCGAAGCTCGAGGCGCTGCTGATCCGCGAGGGCCGCCTCGAACTCGCCGAGGCCTGCTACGCCTTCCTCCCCGCCCGCTGCCGGCTCGATCTGCTCGGCTACGAGCAGCCGGATATCTTCGCGCACTGAGCGATCCGCGCGGAAATGCCACCAACTTACCAAAGGTTGCGTTGACCGCGACGCGGGGAACTTCCTACACACGCATTGAAAGCGTTGTCCGGGTGCCTGACCTCATGACCGCTGCCGTCGCGCCGCTCCATACCGATCTCGATGTCGCCCGCTCCGTGCTGGCCACGGAGGCCGCGGGCCTGCGCGCGCTGGCCGATGCGCTCGATGGCCGCTTTGCTGCCGCGATCGATCTTCTGGCCGGTGCCACCGGCCGCCTCGTGGTGTCCGGCATGGGTAAATCCGGCCACGTCGCCCGCAAGATCGCCGCCACCCTGGCCTCCACCGGCACGCCGGCGCTGTTCGTCCACCCCGCCGAGGCCTCGCATGGCGACCTCGGCATGATCGTGCCGGGCGATGCGGTGCTGGCGCTGTCCAACTCGGGCGAAACCGCCGAACTGGCCGACCTTATTTCTCACACCCGCCGCTTCGGCCTGCCGCTGGTGGGCATTACCGGGCGCGCCGAAAGCACTCTGGCGCGCGCCGCCGATGTGGCGCTGGTGTTGCCGCCGAGCCCCGAGGCCTGCCCGATGGGCCTTGCGCCCACCACCTCCACCACCATGCAGATGGCCCTCGGTGATGCCATCGCGGTGGCGCTGCTCACCCGGCGCGGCTTCGGCGCTGCCGATTTCCGCCAGTTCCACCCAGGCGGCCGCCTCGGCGCCCGCCTGCGCCAGGTGCGGGACCTGATGCACGGGCCGGACGAACTGCCGCTTGCCGCCATCGGCACCCTGGTGCGCGATGCCATCCCCATCATGTCCGCCGCCCGCTTCGGCTGCGTCGGCATCGTGGATGATGCGCAAATGCTGCGCGGCATCATCACCGACGGCGACCTGCGCCGCGCCCTTGGGCCTGATCTTCTCGGCGCGCAGGTGGAGGCCGTGATGTCGCGCACCCCGCGCACCATCGCCCCCGAGGCGTTGGCCGCCGAGGCGCTGCACATGATGAATGCGCGCGAGCGGCCCATCACCACCCTGTTCGTGATCGACGCCGCCGGCCATCCGGTTGGCCTGCTGCATATGCATGACCTGCTGCGGGCCGGGCTCGCGTGAGGGAGGGCCGGCTGATCGCCACCTCCCAACGCCCGCACCAGCGCCCGCCCGGTGACCGCCTGCTGGCCGGGCGGCCCCGCCGGCCGCCATCCGCCGGCGCCATCAGCCGCCGGCGCTGGATGGTGGGGCTGGCCAAGCGCGTGCTGCCGCTGGTGGCGCTCCTGCTGCTCAGCCTCGTCGCGCTGTGGCCCGAAATCGTCGCCCAGTCCGACCGCGCGCGCCTCGTCTACCATCGCAGCAGCCTGGTGCCCGAGAACGGCATGCTGACCGCGCCGCGCTACCGCGGCGAGGACGACAGCCACCAGCCCTATACCCTCACCGCCATCTCGGCCCGCCAGAAGGGCGCCGAGCAGGTCGATCTCACCCAGCCCATCGGCGACATCACCCTCACCGGCGGCACCTGGCTGCACGTCCGCGCCACCGCCGGCACCTTCATGCAGCACGCCGGATTGCTCGACCTCAGTGGCGAAGTAACGCTCTATCGGGATGACGGCAGCACCCTGGTGACCGATGCCGCCACCCTCGATGTGCACGAGGGCGCGCTGGTGTCCGGCGCCCCCACCCGCGTCGAGGGACCGTTCGGCACGCTTGACGCCCAGGGCTTCACCATCACCGAGCATGGCCACGTCGCCCAGTTCGCCGGGCCGGCCCGCCTCGTGTTCAACGGAGGCCGCCGATGAAGCGCCTGATCCTGCCGCTGCTGGCGCTCGCCGCAACCCCCGCCATGGCGCAACCGATTGATTTGTCAAAGGGCGGCCCGGTGGACGTAACCGCCGCCGGCGGGTTCGAGTGGCATGACCAGGAACAGCAGGTGATCGCCTACGGAGACGCCCGCGCCACCCGGCAGGACGCCACGGTGCTGTCGGATCGCCTGATCGCCCACTACCGCAAGCGCGCGCCCGCCGCCGGCGCCGCACCGGCGGCCGCCACCAACACGGATTCGGGCGGCAACGAGATCTACCGCCTCGCCGCCGACGGCCATGTCCGCATCCTCACCCCCACCGACGAGGCCATCGGCGAGCACGCGATCTATGACATCGACCAGGCCGTGCTGGTGATGACCGGCGGCAACCTGCGCCTCACCACACCGCAGCAGGTGATCACCGCGCGGGACAGCCTGGAATACTGGTCGGATCGGCACATGGCGGTGGCCCGCGGCAACGCTGTGGTGGTCACCACCGACGGCAAGCGCATCAGCGCGGATACGCTGGTCGCCTACACCGTGCCCAATACGCCCGCCAACGGCCAGCCCGCCGCGCCGAAGCCGGCCACCACCGATCCCGCCGCATCCGGCAAGCTCGAACGCGTCGAGGCGTTCGGCAATGTCGAGGTGCGCACCATCGCGGACACCGCGCGCGGCGAACGTGCCGTGTATGTGCCCGATACCGGCATCGCCCGCCTGCTCGGCAACGTGCGCGTCACGCACGGGCAGAATCAGCTCAATGGCCCCGCCGCCGATGTGAACATGAAGACCGGAGTTGCCCGCATGATCGCCGCGCCTGGCGGGCGGGTGCAGGGCATGATCATTCCCAATGACGCGCAGGGCGCCACGCCGCCCGCCGCCAAACCCGCACCCGGGACGAAAAAGCCGTGACCGAACTGCGCGTGCTCCCCGGCAGCGGCGGCCTCGTCGCCACCGGCGTCGGCAAGGTCTACAAGAAGCGCCCGGTGGTGCGGAACGTCTCGGTTTCGGTGCGCCGGGGCGAGGTGGTCGGCCTGCTCGGCCCCAACGGCGCCGGCAAGACCACCACCTTCTACATGATCGTCGGCCTCGTCCGCCCCGATTCCGGGGTGATCACGTTGGATGGGCATGACATCACCGGCCTGCCGATGTTCCGCCGCGCCCGCCTCGGCATCGGCTATTTGCCGCAAGAGGCCAGCGTGTTCCGCGGCCTCACCGTGGAGCAGAACATCATGGCCACGCTGGAAGTGGTCGAGCCCGACCCCGATCGTCGCGCCCAGATGCTGGACGAACTGCTCGGCGAATTCGGCATCCTGCATCTGCGCCGCACCGCCGCCCTGGCGCTGTCCGGTGGCGAACGCCGCCGGGTGGAAATCGCCCGCGCGCTGGCCACCCAGCCTAGCTACATCCTGCTCGACGAACCCCTCGCCGGCATCGACCCCATCGCGGTGGGCGAAATCCGGGACCTCGTATCCCACCTCAAGGACCGCGGCATCGGCGTGCTGATCACCGATCACAATGTGCGCGAGACCCTGGAAATCATCGACCGCGCCTACATCATGCATGACGGGCAGGTGCTGATGGAGGGGGCGCCCGAGGAAGTGGTGGCGCATGCGGATGTGCGCCGCGTGTATCTCGGCGAGCGGTTCAGCCTCTAGGCGCTGGATCGCGCTTGCAAGGGCGTCCGTATTTGGGATAAATTCCCGAATATGGAAACCCTGATCGCCGACCCGATCGAAACCCGCCTCGCCCACCGCCTCGCCGCGTTGCGGGCGGAGCGCGGCTGGTCGCTCGACCAGGTGGCGGAGCGCAGCGGCATCTCCCGCACCACGCTCTCCCGCCTCGAACGCGCCGAAACCTCGCCCACTGCGGCGCTACTCGGCCGGCTCTGCACCACGTATGGCCGCACCATGTCCCGCCTGATCGCCGAGGTGGAGGCCGAGCCCATCCGCCTCATTTGCGCGGCCGAGCAGACCGTCTGGACCGACCCCGAAACCGGCTTCCGCCGCCGCCTGGTCTCGCCGCCCGCCGCCGGCTTCGATGCCGAATTGGTGGAGGCCACGCTGCCCGCCGGCGCCACCATCGCCTATGCCGCCCCCGGCGTCGCGGGGCTCGAACAGCACATCTGGATGCGCGCCGGCATCCTCGATCTTACCGTCGAAGGCACCATGCACCGTCTTGAACCCGGCGACTGCCTCCGCTTCCGCCTGTTCGGCGCCACCGTTTTCGCCGCCCCCGGCCCCGATCCCGCCCGCTACGTGCTTGTGGTGTGCCGCCCATGAGCACCGTCGGCCATAACGGCGGCCCGCCGCTGGAAGACCCGGAGGACCCCGGCGCGGTGTCCTGGCGCTCCTTCGTGTGGCGCCGCGCCCACAAGCGCGCCTGGAAGACCCCGCCGCGCGAAATCGCTCTGCGCCGGCTGGCCCGCGCCGAGGAACTAGGCATGTCGTACCATGACTACACGCTCGAAATTATGGAGCGCGGCCGCCACCTTTAACCGCCGTTTTGCCCGGCGGTGAATATTTTCGCCGCCATGTCGCCGTTTGAGCACGATTCTTGCTTGCCTCCCGGGGCCGTCCGCGCTGCATTGCGGCCATGAGCCGCCGTGACCTACCCCGCTCCTGCCCTGACCAGGGTCCGCCCTGATGGGGATGGGACCTCGCCTCGACCTGCGCCAATCGCAATCGCTGGTGATGACGCCGCAGTTGCGTCAGGCCATCCAGCTGCTGCAATTCAACAACCTTGAAGCCGCCGCCTTCGTCGAACAGGAACTCGAACGCAATCCGCTTCTGGAACGCGACGAGGGCGATAATGAGTCGTTCACCGAACGCCCCGCCCTCGATCAGATCGCCGTCGGCCCCGCGCCGCGCGATTCGGTCGATGCCGTGCGCTCCGAAACCCTGGCGCCCGAGGGGGCCGGCCCGCTCGACTCGGCGGAATACGCCGAACCCTACGATCCCGGTGGCGCGTCGGATGGCGCGCGCAGCCCCGGCCAGGCCTTCGAGGGCGACGATCGCGGCATCGATGACCTGGCAGAAAACCGCGCCACCCTGCAGGAACACCTTAGCGAGCAGGTGCGCCTGTCCTTCGCTGACCCGGTGGACCGCATGATCGGCGCCGCGCTGATCGCCCTGATGGAGCCCACCGGGCGGCTTTCGGTGGCCAGCGCCGCCATCGCCCGCACCCTCGGCGCCACCGAGGCGCGGGTGGAAAGCGTGCGCGCCCGCATGATGCGGTTCGACCCCACCGGCATCCTCGCGCGGGACCTGCGAGAGTGCCTCGCCGTCCAGCTTTCTGAGAAGAACCGGCTCGATCCGGCGATGGCCACGCTGCTCGACAATCTCGAACTCGTCGCCCGGCGCGATACCCGCCAGTTGATGGCGGTCTGCGGCGTCGATGCCGCCGACGTGGCGGACATGATCACCGAGCTGAAGCGGCTTGACCCCAAGCCGGGCGCCATCTGGGATGCCGCCAGTCCGCAAACCCTGGTGCCGGACGTGCTGATGCGCCCCACCGCCGATGGCGGCTGGCTGCTCGAACTCAACCCCGAGACCATGCCGCGGGTGCTGGTCAACCAGACCTACTCCGCCCGGGTGATGCCCAAGGCCTCCAAGGAGGACAAGGCGTTCCTCACCGACAAGCTGCAAACCGCCAACTGGCTGGTGAAGTCCCTCCAGCAGCGCGCACAGACCATCATGAAGGTGGCCAGCGAAATCGTTCGCCAACAGGACGGCTTCTTCCGCCACGGCGTGAGCCATCTCAGGCCGTTAATACTCCGAGACGTCGCCACCGCCGTGGAGCTGCACGAAAGCACCGTGAGCCGGGTGACCGCCAACAAGTACATCGCCACTCCACGGGGCATGTTCGAGCTTAAGTATTTTTTCACCACTGCCATTCAGGGTACGGGGGGTGGAGAAAGCCACAGTGCGGAGACTGTTCGCCATAGAATCAAGCAGCTTGTGGATGCTGAACTGGCGGACGGGGTGCTGAGCGATGACGCGATTGTCGAAATCTTAAGGCGCGAAGGCGTGGACATCGCACGCCGAACCGTGGCCAAATACCGCGATGCGCTGCGTATCCCAAGCTCGGTGCAGCGCAAACGGGAGAAGGCCGTGCCGGCCTGAACACGCCCGTGCCCGAAGCCAGGAATACCTGGCACGGACCTCGCGCGCCGGCAGGCGGTCCCGAACACGGACGTGAGGACAGGCCATGCAGATCACGGTCTCAGGCAAACAAGTTGAACTCTCAGAGGCGCTGAAGGTGCGTGTCACCACCGCCCTGCAAACCATCACCGGCAAGTATTTCGACCACGCCCAGGAAGCGCTCGTGACGTTCAGCCGAGCGCGATCGTTTTTCACGTGTGACATCAATATTCACGCCGCCCGCGGCCTGGTGCTGCGCGGCGAAGGCGAGGCGGCGGACGCCAATGCGGCCTTCGATGATGCCGC
The DNA here is from genome assembly GCA_903845065.1 of uncultured Rhodospirillales bacterium. GTDB lineage: Bacteria > Pseudomonadota > Alphaproteobacteria > Acetobacterales > Acetobacteraceae > CAIYPH01. The sequence goes on from CAIMWH010000379.1 coordinate 12,782, forward strand.
CGAACATATCGCCAAGCGCCTGCGTCGCTATCGCCGCCGCGTGAACGATCACGCGCGGGACGCCAACCATCGTGATCGGCCGGAAGCCGGCACCCAGTACGTGCTGCGCCAGGAAGACGAGGAGCACCAGCCCGAACCCGTCAACGGCACCGAGGTACAGGCCAACGCCTATGCCACCGTGGTCGCCGAAACCCCCACCGAGATCGCCCGTCTGTCGGTCAGCGATGCGGTGATGCGGATGGACCTCGCGCACCAGCCGGTGTTGATGTTCCGCAACATCACCACCGAGGAACTCAACGTGGTCTATCGCCGCAGCGACGGCCATATCGGCTGGATCGACCCGACCGCGTCAAACTGACGGCGGCGGGAACAAGATAGGGAAGGGGGCCAGGCGCTTTGTCCTGGCCCCCTTTTTTTGTGCCGAGCGTCCTGGTCCCTGCATACGCACGCAGGTCCGCCCGGCGTTGGCCGGGGAGGCGCCGGGGTTCCCGGTCCAGCGCGATTACGCCAGTATCCGGGCAACCGATAAGTGCTTGGAGACGAACCGGGATGACCATCGATGCCGCGGACGCCGCCGCAAATTCGGCGTGCGTGCTGCGTGACCTGCTGGAGACCCAGGCCGCCTCCCGGCCCGATGCGCCCTACGCCGTTTTCGGTGACGGCACCATCTGGAGCTTCGCCGAAACCCTCGCCCAGACCCGCCGCACCGCCGCCGGCCTGCATCATGCCGGGCTGCGCCAGGGCGATCGCCTGCTGATCGCGCTGCCCAATGGGCCGGACATGCTGCGGGTGTGGTTCGCCGCCAACTATCTCGGCGCCATCGCCGTGCCGGTGAACGCGGCCTATCGCGGCGGGCTGCTCGAACGCGTCGCCACCAACGCCGGCGCAGCCCTCATCGTCGCCACCGCCGATTTCATCGCCCGCCTGGCCGATGTCGATCGCGGCACCCTCGCCACCGCCATCGTCTTCGGGGATCACCTGCCCGCCATCCCCGGCCTCGACGCCCTCCCCGCTTCGGTGCTGGATGGCCATGGCGACGCGCCGCCCGCGCCGCCGCTGCCCATCGCGCCGCATGATGTGCAGTGCATCCTCTACACCTCTGGCACCACCGGCCCCTCCAAGGGCGTGATGTGCTCCTACCGCCACATCCACGAGGCCGGCCGCGCGGTCTATTTCATGACCGCGGATGACCGCTACATGGTCAACCTGCCAATGTACCATGTCGCCGGCATCCTGCCCTGCGTGCTGATGCTCGGCCTCGGCGGCTCCGTCGCGGTGATCGAGCGGTTCCGCACCGACGAATTCTGGGACACCGTGGCCCGCACCCGGGCCACCTTCGTCATCCTGCTCGGCGTGATGACCAGCTACGTGCTGAACCTGCCGCCGAGTGACGCCGAGCGCACCAGCACCCTGCGTCACATCATCGTCCAGCCGCTCGATACCGATGCGCTGCGCCTGCGCGAGCGGTTCAGCTTCGATGTGTACACCTCGTTCAACATGACCGAGATTTCCATCCCCATCATCTCCGCCCCCAACCCCACCATCGCCGGCAGTTGTGGCCGCCAGCGCGCGGGGGCCGAGGTGCGGGTGGTGGACGGCAACGACTACGAGGTGCCGCACGGCACGGTGGGCGAGCTGATCCTGCGCATGGACCAGCCCTGGACCATCGCGCACGGCTACTGGCGCGATGCCGAGGCCACCGCGCGGGCCTGGCGCAACGGCTGGTTCCACACCGGGGACGCCTTCAAGCGCGACGCGGAGGGCAACTTTTATTTCGTCGACCGTCTGAAGGACACCATCCGCCGGCGCGGCGAGAACATCTCCTCCTTCGAGGTGGAAGCCGAGGTGCTGGCCCACCCCGCGGTGCGCGAGGCCGCCGCCGTGGCGGTGCCGAGCGAACTCTCGGAATCCGAGGTGCTGGTGGTGCTCTCCCTGCAACCAGGTGCCAGCCTGGACCCGGCCGAACTCCTGGCGTTCCTCCGCCCACGCCTGCCCTATTTCATGATCCCGCGCTATCTGCGCATCGTGCCGGACCTGCCGAAAACCCCGACCCAGAAAATCGAGAAGCACGTCCTGCGCGGCCAGGGCCTGTCCGCCGAGGGAATGTGGGACCGCGAGGCCGCCGGCATTTCCATCCGCCGGGACGGCTGATGCTGCGGATCGAGAGCCTTCGCATCACCTACGGCAACGCGGTGGAAGCGGTGCGGGACCTCAGCGTCCATGTGCCGCGGGGCGGTATCGTGGCGCTGCTGGGCGCCAACGGGGCGGGCAAGTCCACCGTGCTGAAGGCGATCTGCGGCGTGCTGACCGCCGAAGGCGGCCGCATCGCTGGCGGCGATATCACCTTCGAGGGCACCTCGCTGCGCGCCATTCGCGCCGATGACGCGGTGCGCCGCGGCATCGTGCAGGTGCCGGAGGGCCGCCGCCTGTTCGCCCGCCTCACGGTGGCGGAAAACCTCGCCATCGGGGGATTTCTGCGCGGCACCGCCGAACGCGCCGCGACCCTGGCCCGCATCCATGACCTGTTTCCCCCGCTGCTCGACAAGCTCGACCGGCCGGCCGGCCTGCTGTCGGGCGGTGAGCAGCAGATGGTGGCGCTCGGCCGCGCGCTGATGGCCGGCCCGCGCCTGCTGATGCTCGACGAGCCCTCCCTCGGCCTCGCGCCGGTGATCACCGACGCCATTTTCGCCACCCTCGCCCGCCTGCGTGACGAACTCGGCCTCACCATCCTGCTCATCGAACAGAACGCCAGCCGCGCCCTGGCCCTCGCGGACCACGCCACCGTGATGGAAGGCGGCCGCGTCGCCGCCAGCGGCCCCGCTGCCACCCTGGCGGCCGACCCGATGATCCGCGCCCACTACCTCGGCCTGTCCGACAGCGGCAGCCGGCGTAATGTCCGCGAGGCCGCACCCGCCACCGCCCGCCTGCGCTGGCCGGCATGAGCGTTCTGCTCACCACCATCGGCCTGGGCAAATCCTACGGCGGGGTGCAGGCGGTGCGCGGGGTGGATCTCAGCGTCACCACCGGCAGCATCCACAGCGTCATCGGCCCAAACGGCGCCGGCAAAACCTCGCTGTTCAACCTCATCAGCGGCGCCATTCGCCCCACCGCCGGGCGCATCATCTTCGACAACCGGGATATCACCGCGCTGCCCGCGCACCGCCGCGCCGCTATCGGGCTGGGCCGCACCTTCCAGAACCTGGCCCTGTTCCGCTCCGAGACGGTGCTGGAGAACCTGCTGGCCGGCTGCCATGCCGGGATGAAAACCGACCCGCTCTCCGTCCTGTTCGCCCTGCCCCGCGCCGGCCGCGCCGAGGCGAAGGCGCGCGACGAGGCCGAGGCCCTTATCGCCTGGCTCGATCTCGCCCGTGTGCGTGACAGCGCCGTCGGCAGCCTCGCCTACGGCATCCAGAAGCGCGTCGAACTCGGCCGCGCGCTCGCCATGCGCCCCCGCCTGCTGCTGCTCGATGAAATGGTCTCGGGCATGAACACCGAGGAAACCGCCGCCATTGCCCGCCTGGTACTGCGCATCAACCAGAGCCTCGGCATCACGGTGCTGATGATCGAGCACGACATGGGCATTGTGATGGACATCTCGGACCGCATCACGGTGCTGAACTTCGGCGAACCCATCGCCGAGGGCGGGCCGGGCGAGATCGCGGCCAACCCCCGCGTCATCGCGGCCTACCTCGGGGCCGCCGCATGATCGGCCTCCTGCGCGCCCATCCCCCGGCCGCCCCCGCCATGTGGCACCGCAGCCGCGGTCAATGGCGCGGCTGGCGCTGGCAGGATGTGCTGGCCGACGTTACCGCCCTGGCCGGTGCGCTGCACGCCCACGGCGCCGGCAACCGCCTGATCCTGCTGAGCGAATCCCGCCCCGAAGCCCTTATCGCCGTCCTCGCCGCCCACTGGCTCGGCGCCGAACTCGTCACCGCCGACGCCACCCACGCCATCGCCGATACCGCCGCCGACGCCGATCTCCTGCGCGCCGCCGGCCACACCGGCACCATCACCCTGATCGACCCGCCGCCGGGCGAAACCGGCCTCGCCGCCTTCATCGCCAATGCCCCAGCGCCGCCCCCGCCCGTCCCGTCCACGCCCGAACCCACCCCGGCCGCACCCGCGCTGCACGGCTTCTGCCAGTCGCCGCTGCGCGACCCCGCCGAATTCCGCGCCAACATCCTGCCCTTCCTGCGCGATGGCGGCACGCTGACCTTCCCCGAACGGCCGGACACCGTGGCCGCCGACCTGCGCGAAGCCCGCCCCGAACGCTTCTCTGCCACCTCGGCCCAGTGGCACGCTTTGCACGAAACCCTTGCCCGCCGCATCCCGCCGGCCCGTCTGACCTGGCCCTTCGCCGCCACCCGCATCCGCCGCCAACTGGGGCTCGACCGCGCGCGCCTCCTGCTCGCCCATGGCGGCCCGCTCGCCCCCGCCCCCACCGCCTTCTTCGCCGCCATCGGCCTGCCCCTCACCGAGATCGCCGCCGATGCAATTCCTCGCTGACCTCATCGTCTCCGGCCTCGCGGCGGGCGCCATCTATGGGCTGTTCGGCATGGCCTACGCCGCCATCTACAAGGCCACCGGAGTGGTGAACTTCGCCCAGGGCGAGGTCGCGATGCTGATCGTCTACCTCACCGCCGCCGTGCTGCTCCGCATCCCCCTGCCGTTCTGGACGGCGCTGCTGATCGCCCCCCTGATCGGCATCGCCACCGGCCTAGTGCTGGATCGCCTGGTGATCCGCCCCATGGTGGGCCGCCCGCCCTTCGCCATCGTGATGGTGACTATCGGGCTCGCGGTGATGATCCGAGCGCTGATCGTGCTCGCCTGGGGCAGCGAGCCGCGCGAGTTCCCCGCCCGGGCCGGCGAAACGGTGGTGAAGCTCGGCGGCATCGGGCTCTACCCGGTGCAGATCCTCGCCTTCTTCGTCCTCGCGCTCGCTATCGCCGCCGCCTGGGCGCTGCTGCGGTTCAGCCGGATGGGCCTGGCGATGCGCGCCACCGCCATCGATGAACGCACCGCGACGCTGATGGGGATTGACGTGCGACGCGTCGCCGCCATCGCCTGGGCGGCCTCGGCGGCGGTGTCCTCCCTCGCCGGGGTGCTGTTCGCCAGCACCACCTATGTCGGGCCGGACCTGTTCCAGGCCGGGCTGAAGGCTTTCCCCGCCACCATCGTCGGTGGGCTCGATTCGGTGATCGGCTCGGCCATCGGCGGCCTCATCCTCGGCGTGGTGGAGAACCTCACCGGCGGCTATGGGGATACCGCGCTGAAGGAGATCGCCGGCTTCGTCGCCATCGTGGCGGTGCTGATGATCCGGCCCACCGGCCTGTTCGGCGCCCGCGACGTGGAGCGCCTGTGATGCCCGCCAGCCTCACCCGCACCCATCACCCCTCCCGCCGCCGCGCCCTCCCGCTGCTGCCATTCGCCATCCTGGTCGCGATCGTGTTGCCATACCTCACCAACGCCTATGCGCTGGGCTTCGCCACCACCATCCTCATCACCGCCATCGGCGTGGTCGGCTTCAACGTGCTGACCGGCTGGACCGGCCTGGTGTCCCTCGGCTACGCCGGCTTCTTCGCGGTGGGCGCCTATACCGAGGGGGTGCTGGCCACCCGCTACGGCTGGCCGCTGCTCGCCACCCTGCCGGCGGCCGCCGTGGTGGCGGCGCTGGTGAGCGTGCTGGTCGGCGCGCCCTCGCTGCGGCTGCGCGGCCTGTACCTCGCCATCACCACGCTGGCGTTCTCGGCCATCATCAGCCACGTGATCCTGCTCGCCAAACCCCTCACCGGCGGCTCGCGCGGCCTTTCGGTGGCGCGGCCGAGCCTGCTCGGCATCCCGCTCAAGACGGACGCGGCGATTTTCTGGCTCTGTGCGGCAAGCCTGCTGCTGGCGATCTGGCTTGCCGCCAACATCCGCCGCTCCTATCTCGGCCGCGCCTTTTTCGCGGTGCGCGATGCCGAAACCGCCGCCCGCGTGCTGGGGGTGGATGTGATCCGCACCAAGCTGCTCGCCTTCGCCCTGTCCTCCGCCATCACCGGATTTGCCGGCGCCCTGTTCGCGCTCAACCAGCGCTACCTCAACGTCGAGAACTTCGAACTGCTGCTCTCCATCGAGGCGGTGTCGATCCTCGTCGTCGGCGGCATCGGCTCCATCGCAGGCGTCATCGCCGGCACCGTGTTCATGGTGCTGCTGCCCGAACTCGCCCGCCTTGCCTTCAACGCCATCGGCGGCTCGCTGGCCGATATCGGTGGGGCGCAGGAAATCCGCGGCGTCATCTACGGCCTCGTCATCATCCTGTTCCTCCGTTTTGCCCCCGATGGATTGATCGCCTTCTGGACCCGTGCCGTCGCCTGGCTGCGGCGCTGGCCGCTTACCGGCTGAAACCAAGAAATTTAGGAAACCCCATGCGCAGACTTCCCATTCTCGCCCCCATCTTCGCCCTCACTCTCGGCCTCGCCACCGCCGCCCACGCCCAGGGGGTGACCGATTCCGAAGTGAAGATCGGCGGCTCCACCGCCCTCACCGGCCCGGGCGCCCTGGTCGGCATCGCGCACGACCTCGGCGAGAAGATCGCCACCTCCGAAATCAACGCCGCCGGCGGCATCAACGGCCGCAAGGTGGTGCGGGTGTTCGAGGATGACGGCTACGTGCCGGCTCGCACCGTCACCACCGTGCGCAAGCTGCTCGATGTGGACCATGTGCTCGCCATCACCGCCTCGTCCGGCACCGCCTCCACCATGGCGGCGCTGCTGATGATGGAGGAGCAGGGGGTGCCGGCGCTGCAAACCGCCGCGCCCAACACCGTGATGTTCAGCCCGATGCACAAGACGCTGTTCGTGGTCGGCCGCGCCTACGGGCCGGGCACCGCGGATTTCGTGAAGTTCCTCGCCGCCCGCAAGCCCGGCGCGAAGTTCCTCGCCATCGTGCAGGATGACGACTACGGCGACGAGGTACAGGCCGGCTACGAGAAGGCCATCGGGGACCTCAAGCTCACCAACGTCGGCGTGCTGCGCTACAAGCGCGGCCAGAAGGATTTCGCCGCCGAGGTGCTGAAGGCCAAGCAGCTTGGCGCCACCGTGATCGTCTCGGGCGGCATCATCGCCGAGAACGTCACCATCGCGAAGGAGGCCAAGCGCGTTGGCCTTGAAGCGCAGATCGCCATGCTGTGGTCCGGCCGCCTGCCGCAGACCATTGATCTGATGGGCGAGGCCGGCAACGGCATTATCGCGGCGGATTACGTGGGGGATTTCGACGAGGGCGCCGGCAAGGCGCTGTTCGAGAAGGCCCGCCTCTATCTCACCGCGGATGAACTCACCAAGCTCAACCGCTACAGCCTCACCGGCTACGTCGGCGCCCGGCTGCTGTTCGACGCCATCGGCCGCTGCGGCCGCGAAGTCACCCGCGCCTGCGTTGTTGCCAAGCTGGAAACCACCAGCAATCTCGACATGGGCGGCCTGACCTCGCCGATCTCCTTCACGCCCACCAGCCGCATCTCTGACCTTTCGCTGCGCTACACCATGCTGGACTGGTCGAAGAAGGCCTGGGTGCCCATCAACTAGCCATCGCTCCCCGGCGGAGCGGCCCTCCCGCTCCGCCGCCTTTCCCTGCCCGAAGGATTGCTGCCCCATGCTCTCCCGCGTCCTGATCGCCAACCGCGGCGAGATCGCCATCCGCATCGCCCAGGCCTGCGCCGACCTCGGCATCGCCTCGGTTGCGGTCCATCCGGCCGATGACGCCACCAGCCTGCACACCAGGCGTGCCGACGTGGCCCACCTGCTGCCTGGCGCCGGGGCGGCCGCCTATCTCGATATCGCCGCCATCATCGCCGCCGCCCGCGCCAGCGGTGCGGACGCCATCCACCCCGGCTACGGCTTCCTGTCCGAGAACGCCGAATTCGCCCGCGCCTGCGCCAACGCCGATCTCGTCTTCATCGGCCCCGACCCGGCGGCGCTTGACCTGTTCGGCGACAAGACCGCCGCCCGCGCTTTGGCCGCCCGGTGCGACGTGCCGGCCCCGCGCGGCACCGGCATCGCCACGCTGGACGCGGCGCAAGCCTTCCTCGCCAGCCTCGGCGCCAACGCCGCCGTGATGGTGAAGGCCGTCTCCGGCGGCGGCGGCCGTGGCATGCGCGCCGCCGACAGCCCCGCCACCCTCGCCGAAGCCTGGACCCGCTGCGCCTCCGAGGCCCAGGCCGCCTTCGGTGCCGCCGCGCTCTATGTCGAGGAACTTGTCGTCGCCGCCCGCCATATCGAGATCCAGGTCATCGGGGACGGCACCGGCGCCGTCACCCATCTCGGCGAGCGCGACTGCACCCTGCAACGCCGCCACCAGAAAATCGTCGAACTCGCCCCCAGCCCCGGCCTGCCAGCCGCCACGCGGGATGCCATGGCCGCTGCCGCTCTGCGCATGGCCGCGCATGCGCGCTACCGGGGCCTCGCCACCTTCGAATTCCTGCTCGATACCGCTACCGGCCGCTTCCTCTTCATCGAGGCCAACCCGCGCCTGCAGGTGGAACACACCGTCACCGAGGCCACCACCGGGGTGGACCTGGTGCAGACCCAGTTGCGCATCGCCGCCGGCGCCACCCTGGCCGACCTCGGCCTCGCCGCCCCCATCCTGCCCACCTCCCACGCCATCCAGTTGCGCATCAACGCCGAAACCATGCAGCCCGACGGCAGCGCCCACCCCGCCGGCGGCCTGCTCTCGGCCTACGAACCGCCCTCCGGCCCCGGCATCCGGGTGGATGGCGCGGGCTACGCCGGCTACCGCACCAATCCGCGTTACGACTCCCTGCTCGCCAAGCTCATCGTCAGCGCGCCCGATCACGCCACCCTGCTCGCCCGCGCCAGCCGCGCCGTGGCGGCCTTCCGCATCGAGGGCGCCGAGACCAACCTGCCGTTCCTCGCCGCCCTGCTGCGCAATCCCGATGTGGCGGCCAACCGCATCACCACCCGCTTCATCGACACCGCCGCCCCCGCCCTGATTGCCGCCGCCGCCACCCTCGTCCCCGCCAGTTTCTTCGCCGGCGCCGCCCACTCCCCGGCCGAAAAGGCGCTCGCCGAAACCACCGGCCCGGCCGGCACCACCGCCGTGAAGGCCCCCATGCAGGGCCTGGTCGTCAGCCTCGATGTCGCCGCCGGCGATCCGGTCCGCGCCGGCCAGTCCGTCGCCGTGCTGGAGGCGATGAAGATGGAGCACGTCATCACCGCCCCCTTCAGCGGCATCGTGCGCGCCTGCGCCGTCACCCCGGGGGAGGTCGCCTTCCCCGGCCAGCCGCTGCTGTTCATCGAGGAGCGGGACCTCGGACAGGCCGAGGAAACCGAGGCCGCCGCCATCGACCTCAACGCCATCCGCCCGGACCTCGCCGAAGCCCGCGCCCGCAAGGCCCTCACCGAAGATGCCGCCCGGCCGGACGCGATCGCCAAGCGCCACCGCCAGGGTGGCCGCAGCGCGCGGGAGAACATCGCCGACCTCGCCGATCCCGGCAGCTTCCACGAATACGGCGCCCTCACCATCGCCGCCCAGCGCACCCGCCGCTCCGAGGAGGAGCTTCGCCGCACCACCCCGGCCGACGGCCTGGTCGCCGGCCTCGGCACCATCAACGCCGAGCATTTCGGCCCGCAGCGCGCCAGCGCGATGATCGTCTCCTACGACTACACCGTACTCGCCGGCACCCAGGGCACGATGAACCACAAGAAGCAGGACCGCATCTACCAACTCGCCGCGGACCTCAAGCGCCCCCTGGTGCTGTTCGCCGAGGGCGGCGGCGGGCGGCCCGGCGATACCGACAAGGAACACCTCGCCGTCGCCTCGCTCGATACCACCACGTTCAACCTGTTCGCCAAGCTCTCCGGCCTCATCCCGCTGGTGGGCGTGGTGCATGGCCGCTGCTTCGCCGGCAACGCGGCGCTGCTCGGCTGCTGCGACGTTATCATCGCCACCGAGGCCACCACGCTGGGCATGGGCGGCCCCGCCATGATCGAGGGCGGCGGCCTCGGCGTCTACACCGCCGAGGAAGTCGGCCCGGTCGGCGTCATGGCCCCCAACGGCGTCATCGACGTACTGGTGCGCGACGAGGAGGAAGCCGTCGCCGCGGCGAAGAAATACCTCTCCTACTTCCAGGGCCCCCTCGCCAGCTTCACCTGCGCCGATCAGCGGACCTTGCGCCGCCTCATCCCGGAAAATCGCCTGCGCGCCTATGACGTGCGCCCCGTCATCCACGCCCTCGCCGACACCGACAGCGTGCTCGAACTGCGCCCCAGCTTCGGCCTCGGCATGATCACCGCCCTCATCCGCATCGCCGGCCGCCCGATGGGCCTGATCGCCAACAACCCCCTCCACCTCGGTGGCGCCATCGATGCCGACGCCGCCGACAAGGCCGCCCGCTTCCTCCAACTCTGTGACGCGCACGACCTGCCGATCCTCTCACTGATCGACACGCCCGGTTTCATGGTGGGCCCCGAGGCCGAAAAGGCCGCCCAGGTCCGCCGCGTCTGCCGCATGTTCGTCGGCGGCGCCAACCTCGACGTGCCGATTTTCGCCGTGGCGCTGCGCAAGGGCTACGGCCTCGGCGCGCTCGCCATGGTGGGTGGCAACTTCCACGCCTCGGTGTTCACCGTGTCCTGGCCCACCGGTGAATTCGGCGGCATGGGCTTCGAGGGCGCGGTGCGGCTGGCCTACCGCAAGGAACTCGAAGCCATCGCCGATCCTGCTGCCCGCGAGGCCGAATTTCGCCGTCTGGTGGATGCCATGTACCGGCGCGGCAAGGCCATCAGCATGGCCGGAATGCTGGAGATCGATGACGTGATCGATCCGTCCGATACCCGCTCGTGGCTGCTGCGCGGGCTCGATACCGTGCTGCCGCCGGTGCCGCGCCACGGCAAGAAGCGGAATTTTATCGATACCTGGTAGGGCAGGGGAGGAAGCGCTTCTTTTTGAAAAAAGAAGCAAAAACTTTTTGATACAATGGCTTCGCCGCTCTCCCGGGGGACGGGCGAAGCCATCGGGGAGAAGTTTTTTGGTTCTTTTTTTCAAAAAAGAACGCCTTGCCTGCCAAATCCGCCGGGCCGGCTTGTGGCGTTCGGGCTTGCGGCGGCGTTGCCTGGGCGTCATTACAGGTCTGTTTGCCATAACCGGAGTTGCCCCATGCCTGCGATCACCCTGCCCGACGGTTCCGTTCGCCAGTTCGACGGCGCGGTGACGGGCACTACGATCGCCGCCGCCATTGGCCCGGGCCTGGCCCGCGCGGCCCTGGCGATGAAGGTCGACGGCAAGCTGACGGACCTCTCGCGCGAAATCGCGTCCGACGCCGGCGTGGTGTTCGTCACCCGCCGCGACCCGGACGCGCTGGAGATGATCAGGCATGACTGCGCCCACGTGCTGGCCGAGGCCGTGCAGGAGCTGTTCCCCGGCACCCAGGTGACCATCGGCCCGTCGATCGAGAACGGTTTCTACTACGATTTCGCGCGGGACGTGCCGTTCAGCCCCGAGGACTTCCCGGCCATCGAGGCCAAGATGCGCGAGATCGTCGCCCGCGCCGCCCCCTTCGTGCGCAGCGAGATCGACCGCGAGGAGGCGATCAGCTTCTTCCAGGGCAAGGGCGAGAAGTACAAGGCCGAGCTCATCCAGGACCTGCCGCCGAGCGAGACCATCACGCTCTACACCCAGGGCGACTGGATCGACCTCTGCCGCGGCCCGCACATGCGCACCACGGGCGATATCGGCACAGCCTTCAAGCTGACCAAGGTGGCCGGCGCCTATTGGCGTGGCGATCACCGCAACGCCATGCTGAGCCGCATCTACGGCACCGCCTGGCGCGACCAGAAGGAGCTCGACGGCTACCTGCACATGCTGGAGGAGGCCGAGAAGCGCGACCACCGCCGCATCGGCAAGGACATGGCGCTGTTCCATCTCCAGGAAGAAGCCATCGGCAGCGTGTTCTGGCATCCCAAGGGCTGGCGCCTGTACCAAACCGCCGAACGCTACGTGCGCCGCCGGCTCGACCGCGCCGGCTACGAGGAAATCAAGACCCCGCAGCTGGTTGATCGCGCGCTGTGGGAGGCCTCGGGCCACTGGGAGAAGTTCCGCCAGAACATGTTCATCGTCCAGGTGCAGGACGAGGACAAGGTGCTGGCGCTGAAGCCGATGAACTGCCCGGGCGCCGTGATGGTGTTCAACCAGGGCATGCGCTCCTACCGCGAACTGCCGCTGCGCCTCGCCGAGTTCGGCCAGGACCACCGCTACGAGCCCTCGGGCGCGTTGCACGGCATCATGCGGGTGCGCGCCTTCCAGCAGGATGACGGCCACATCTTCTGCTCCGAGGACCAGATCGGCAGCGAGACCGTGCGCTTTGTCGAGTTGCTGTCCTCGATCTACGCCGATTTCGGCTTCCCCGAATTCCGGGTGAAGTTCTCCACCCGCCCCGAAACCCGCGTCGGCGGGGATGACGTGTGGGACCGTGCGGAGGCCAGCCTCGAGGAAGCCTGCAAGATCGCCGGCGTGGAGTACGTCATCAACCCCGGCGAGGGTGCCTTCTACGGCCCGAAGCTGGAGTTCGTCCTGCGCGACGCCATCGGGCGGGACTGGCAGTGCGGCACGTTGCAGCTTGACTTCTTCGTGCCGGGCCGCCTCGGCGCAGTGTACGTCGGCGAGGATGGTGCGCGGCACACCCCGGTGATGCTGCATCGCGCGATCCTGGGCAGCTTCGAGCGCTTCCTCGGCATCGTCATCGAGCAGTACGCCGGCCGCTTCCCGCTCTGGCTCGCGCCGGTGCAGGTGGCCGTCGCCACTATCGTGTCCGATGCGGATGACTATGCGCGCGAAGTGGCGGATGCGCTGCGGGCCGCCGGGTTGCAGGTCACGCTTGATCTCACCAACCAGAAGATCAACGCCAAGGTGCGCACCCACAGCCTGCAACACGTCCCGGTTATCGCCGTGCTCGGCCGCAAGGAAGCGGAGAACCGCACCGTGGCGCTGCGCCGGCTGGGCGGCGAGCAGCAGGAACTCGTCAGTCTCGACGAGGCCATCACCCGCCTGGCCGCCGAGGCAACGCCTCCGGACATTGCACGCCCGCGCGCGCCATTTACGCAGACGGCTTGAAATAGAGGGCCGTTCTGAGCGACACTAGCCTTGGACGCGCGCCGACCGGCGTGCCACGGCGCGCGTCCAACCGATAACCACCACAGGAGACCACGATAGCCAGACCCCCCCTGCCCGCGCCTCCCACCCGCGACGGGCCACGCGTCAACGAAGACATCCGCCTTCCCCAGGTTCGTTTGATCGACCAGGACGGCGAGATGCAGGGCGTCATGACCGCCCGAGAAGCGCTGCAGCGCGCCTACGCCGTCGGCCTCGATCTGCTTGAGATCAGCCCGAACGCCGAGCCGCCGGTGGTGAAGATCCTCGACTTCGGCAAGTTCAA
>CAIMWH010000380.1 GCA_903845065.1 uncultured Rhodospirillales bacterium
GGATGAGGTCCAGGGGATCATCCCCTGGCGGGTCCAGGGCAGAGCCCTGGCCTTGCTTCCTCCCCCGCCCTCACTTCGGCGCGATGGCGCGGGCGAGGCCGATTTCGTTGAGTTGGATGGGTTCACGTTTCAGCATTTCGTCCACGTAGGCTCGGGCGGCTTGTTGTTGGCGGGCCTGGCGGAGGCTGGCGATGATTTGTTCGCGCACTTCGGCGAGGGGGGCGGGGGCGGGGGGTTTGGTGCCGAGGAGTTTGACGACGTGCCAGCCGGAAGCGGTGCGGACGGGTTCGGAGATGGCGTTGTCGGCCATGGCGGTGACGGCTTCGCGGACGCCGGGGAGCAGGGCGTCTTCGCGGACCCAGCCGATGACGCCGCCCTTGTCGGCGCTGCTGCGTTCCTGGGAGTTCTTGCGGGCGATTTCGCCGAAGTCGGCTTTGGGCTTCATCACCTGGGCCCGGAGGTCGGCGGCTTTCTTGCGGATTTCGTCGTCGGCCTGGGGGGTGGAGCCTTGGGGGACGAGGAGGGCGATCTGGACCAGGTTGAATTGCTTGGGGATCATGAAGCGGGTTTTGTTGGCTTCGTAGGCGGCGGCGACATCGGCGTCGGAGGGGAAGCCTGGTTCGACGGTGGCGACGGTGGCGAGGTAGGACTGGACGAGGACGGACTCGCGGGCGTCGTTCATGCGTTGGATCATCTCGGGTTTCTGGTCGAGGCCTTTGTCGCGGGCCTCGGCGGCGAGGCCGAGTTGGAGGACGCGTTCGCGCAGCAGGTTAGCGAGGAGGCCGGGGTTGGCGGCGATCTGGGCCTTCACCGCGGGGTCGGAGTGTTCGACGAGATCGCGGACTTCGCCGGCGGTGATGCGGACTGTGCCGCGCTGGGCGACGATGTCATTGGGATTGGCCGGCGGATCGTTGGCGGCGATCAGCATGAGGGCGGCGAGGGGGAGCAGCGCGCGGGCGGCGCGAGGCGGGAGGATCATGAAAAAGCTCCTGTGGGAGGCCGACATTACCGGCCGGCGGCCGGCACGTGGATTTCGGCGCCAGCGATGCGCTGGGATGCAAAATGACCGCGGTGCCGGGGGAGGTGGGGCACCGCAGGATCGTTGATGGCGGCCTCGGCGGCATAGGCGTCGGCTCGGGAGGTGAAAATGCGGCCTCCCACGGCGCGGACCATGTAGGCCTGCTGCGAGGTGATTTCGGCGACCTCGACAGCATCCTCGAGATCCGGGTTGCCGGCCACGGCGTAACCGCTGTGGCGAACGAGGGTGAAGGTTTCCATGGCTACATGCCGCCGGGGTAGGCCGGGCCGCCGCCGCCTTCGGGGGTGCACCAGTCGATGTTCTGGGTGATGTCCTTGATGTCGCAGGTTTTGCAGTGGACGCAGTTCTGGGCGTTGATTTGCAGGCGGGGGTTGCCCTCCTCGGCGCCGACGATTTCGTAGACGCCGGCGGGGCAGTAGCGGGTCTCTGGGGAGGCGAACTTGTTGTAGTTGATGTCGATGGCCACGGAGGGATCGCGCAGCTTGAGGTGGATGGGCTGGTTTTCCTCGTGGTTGGCGTTGGAGAGGAAGACCGAGGAGTTGCGATCGAAGGTGAGGACGCCGTCGGGCTTGGGGTAGGCGATGGGGTTGCAGGCGGCGGCCTCCATCGTGCACTCGTTGTCCTTGTGCTTGTATTTCAGAGTCCAGGGGGCCCGGCCGCGGAAGACGTAGGCGTCAATCGCGGCGTTCACCATGCCGCCGAGGAAACCGAACTTGGCGAAGCCCGGGCGGATGTTGCGGGCGAGGTAGAGTTCCTCGTAGAGCCAGCTGGCTTTGAGTTTCTCGGTGTAGGTGGCGGGTTCGACGGCTTTGTCGCCGGCCATGGCCTCGGCGATGGCTTCGGCGGCGAGCATGCCGGACTTCATCGCGGTGTGGGTGCCCTTGATTTTGGGCGTGTTGAGGAAACCGGCGGTGTCACCAACAAGGCAGCCGCCGGGGAAGGTGAGTTTGGGCAGGGCCTGGAAGCCGCCTTCGGAGATGGCCCGGGCGCCGTAGCTGATGCGGCGGCCGCCCTCGAAATGCTTGCGCATTTCGGGGTGGGTTTTCAGGCGCTGCATTTCCTCGAAGGGGGAGAGGTAGGGGTTGGCGTAGTCGAGCCCGACGACGTAGCCGTAGGAAACCATGTTCTGGCCCCAGTGGTAGAGGAACGAGCCGCCGTAGACGGAGGTGTCGACGGGCCAGCCGATGGTGTGGATGATGGTGCCTGGCTTGTGGTTGGCGGCGGGGATTTCCCACAGTTCCTTGATGCCGATGCCGTAGGTTTGCGGATCGACGCCGCGGCGGAGGTCGAAGACTTCGAAGAGTTGCTTGGTGAGGCTGCCGCGGCAGCCTTCGGCGAAGACGGTGTAGGTGGCACGGAGTTCCATGCCGGGGGCGAAGTTGGGGCCTTGGGTTCCATCGCGCTGGATGCCCATGTCACCGGTGGCGATGCCGACGACGCGGCCGTCCTCGATGAGGACTTCGGCGGCGGCGAAGCCGGGGTAGATCTCGATGCCGAGTTCCTCGGCCTGTTGGCCGAGCCAGCGGACGACGTTGCCGAGGGAGACGATGTAGTTGCCGTGGTTGTGCAGGGTGGGCGGCAGCGGCATGCCGAAGGAGCCGTTTTTGGTGAGGTAGAGGAATTTGTCGGCGGCGGCCTCGGTGTTGAGGGGGGCGCCGCGCTCTTTCCAATCGGGGATGAGTTCGTTGAGGGCGCGGGGCTCGATGACGGCGCCGGAGAGGATATGGGCGCCGACTTCGCCGCCTTTTTCCACCACGCAGATCGCGGCATCGGGCGACAACTGCTTGAGACGGATCGCGGCCGAGAGGCCCGCCGGGCCGGCCCCCACGATCACCACATCGAATTCCATCTGCTCGCGCACCACAGCCTCGGACATCGTCGCTCCCTTTCCGCCGCCCGCACCCGGGGCAGGGGTGCAGAATACGGAGCATTGCGGCGTTGCGCAAAACCCCTGGGCGGGATTGACTGTGGCGATGGACGCATGGACCGAACTTCGGTTGCAAATGGAATGGGGGATCGACGAGGCGCTGGAGGATGCGCCGGTCGATCGCCTGGCGAAGGCTGTGGTTCGGGCGGTTCCGGAGCAGACTCCGGCGGCGGGCGCGGCGGTGCGTCCGGCGCCTCGGCCGGTGGCGGTTGCGGCGGTGGTTCCGGCGGGGCCGGCGCAGCGGGCGGAGGAGGTGGCGGGGCGGTGTAATTCGCTGGAGGCGTTGCGGGCGGCTTTGGCGGGGTTCGATGGGTGCCCGCTTTCGGCGACGGCGACGAATCTGGTGTTCGGGGATGGCAATCCGGCTTCGGGGCTGATGCTGATCGGGGAGGGGCCGGGGGCGGAGGAGGATCGGGCGGGGCTGCCGTTCGTGGGGGCTTCCGGGCAGTTTCTGGATCGGATGCTGGCGAGTATCGGGTTGGATCGGGGGTTGTACTACATCACCAATTTGATTCCGTGGCGGCCGCCGGGAAATCGGAACCCGACGGATGGGGAGGTGGTGGTGTGCCTGCCGTTCCTGATGCGGCATATCGCGCTGGTGAAGCCGAAGCGGCTGGTTTTGTTGGGGAATTTGTCGGCGCAGGCGGTGACCGGGAGCAAGACCGGGATTACGCGGGTGCGGGGGCGGTGGCAGGAGGTGCGGGTGCCGGGGCTGGCAGCACCGGTGCCGGCGTTGCCGATGCTGCATCCGGCGTATCTGCTGCGCAATGCGGCGGCGAAGCGCGAGGCTTGGGCAGATATGGTGACGCTGCGGCGGGCGCTTGACGCCGGGTAGGCATTTTTGGTTTGATATCGTAACAAATTGGATATGATTCGGCGTATGGGTCAGGCCGCTCTTGTTCGGTGGAACGGGAGGGGGCTGCATGGCAGGCCGAGGATGGTGGGGGATGCGGGCTCGTGGGCGTGGTGTGCCTGGCCGGGCGGTGCGGGCTTGGGGATGGGTGGTTCGGGTGGGGTGATGCCGAGGAGGCGGCAGAGGGGGCGCAGGGTGCGGGCCGCGCTGGGGGCGGCGGCGAGGAGGGCGGCGGTTTCGGGGGCGTTGAGCAGGGCTTCGAGTTGGGCGGCGTGGACGGCGGCTTTGTGGCCGAGGACGCGGACGAGCCAGGCTTGCGCGGTGGGGAGAGGGGCGGCGGGCGGGCCGCCGGGGCGGTGGTGCGTGGGGCGGAGTCGCGGTTTGCGAGTGGGGAGGCCGGCCATCAGACGGGCGATGCGGGCGCCGGCGCGGTGCAGGCGGGTCCAGAGCGGGACGGTGTGGCGGCCGAGGATACGGAAGCTCGCGGCGACGACGATGGCGAGGGCGGCGAGGATGATTGTGAGGCGGGCGGCGAAGGCGCGGGCGGCCTCTTGGGTTGGGTTGGGGGGGATGGTGGGGTGTTTGTTCACTATTTGTTCTTTAGACGGTCTGGGTGGGGCGGTGCAAGGGAATTCGGTGGTGGGGGCGCCGCTTGGCCCAAGGGAGGGGGAGTCGCGAAGTTGTGCTTGGGAGGAACTTGCGGCTGGCTTGAGCGTTGCGCTGTCGTACGATTATCGTAGCGCGGCGGTGCCCGGACGGGCCGGGCATTGGGAAGATGTCGGTTCGTGACCCCCGTTCGGGGGGATCGGGGGGGGCATGGCACGGATTTCCGGGCTTTGGCTTGCGAGCATGGTAGCGCTGGGGAGCGTGATGTTCATTGCTCCCGGACGCGGGGAGGCGGCGGGAGCGGACGGGACATATCGCGGGCTATCGCAGGTCACGCTTGGGCCGTCGTTTGAATATGGTAAGGATTTTCGAGGTTCGGTGACCATCGCCAATGGGCAGTTCGACTACATGTGGGACCGGAAGGATAACGCGGCGCTGATCGTGTCGGTTGCGCCGGACGGGACGCTCATCGGGGAGAGGTCGTTCGGCTCGCGTGGGATGGTGGTGGCGAGCGGGCGGGTGGCGAATGGTGTTCTGGAGGCCGATTTGACCGGGAAGATTTGCCACCGGCATTTGTCGTTCAGGCGGGGGTGACGGGAGGGCAATGTCAGCGACGATGAAGACCCTGCGGGAAACCGGCATCACAAACAAAATGGTGCACGAACTCGTCGATCAGTTTAAGGAAGCGACTGAGGCCACAAATGAAAGAACAGGCCGAACCGGCCTCTGGGCCCAGATCATAGGGTGATGACTGCCAAAGAAGTTTTGCGTGCCGTAGCGACATTGGGGGTTTCCGTCACTGCTCCCGAAAAGTTGCCTTTACCGGAGCCCCAAAATGACAGACCAGCAACGCATCCAAACTGAACTTCCTTCTGATGAGCTTCAGGACTTCGAGACCGCCTTGCGCGAGCATCAGCGTTGCCCTGACGAATTCGAAGTGTCTGCCAATGAGATCGTGAGATCGACTCCGGAACCTATTTGTGGTTCCGTCACCGTCCTGCACATTAAGAGTGGCACGAAGCGCATTTACCAAGCTGGGTCTGGCACAGCGTGGATAACGGCCTGCAACGCTGACTTGGATGCAAACGTCTTCTGATACCACAGGTCCACCGAGGAGAAACCATGGCCGCATTGCAGTTGCTTACAATACCATTCACGGTCTTGAATATTTTTGGCGTTTTTGGTGGGGCAATTTCGCTAGTAATACTTGGTAAGTGGTATTTGTTGTGCATAGGTATCGTTGCCATATTTTTGTCTGCCTGGGGGTTGAGCCTGGCGCTCATGCCTGGCACGCTTATCGGCATGATTGCGGTGCCGTTCTTTGGCAGGCCTCTCTGGTTCCTGGGTTTTCCCTTCATATTGGTAGGATCGATCTACACTACCGCTGTCATCGGTGGATGGTGTCTTCTCGTCGTCACATTCTTCTATACGGCCGGTACGGACGCCACGTTGCCAGTTCTGCTGTGGGCCTATGGCGTAGCCATCTCTCCACTTAGAGTCTGACTCTGAACTCATCCGCAACGAGCTAGCCTCCTGACGAGAAGCATAACTGAGGCGGCGTATAGGAAGGCGGTTGCGGAGGCGATGGTGGCCTCGAACTCCTTGGCCAGCCTGCGGTTTCGGCCCAGCCAC